>NZ_CP108002.1:5144154-5446751 GCF_041435055.1 Streptomyces sp. NBC_00341
CCGGCTGCACGGCTACCCCGTCGGCATCCTGGCCAACGCGCAGGGCGTGCTGTTCAGCGAGGAGTCGCAGAAGGCGGCGCAGTTCATCCAGCTCGCCAACCAGCGCGACATCCCGCTCCTCTTCCTGCACAACACCACCGGCTACATGGTCGGCAAGGAGTACGAGCAGGGCGGCATCATCAAGCACGGCGCGATGATGATCAACGCGGTGTCCAACTCCAAGGTCCCGCACCTGTCCGTCCTGATGGGCGCCTCCTACGGCGCCGGGCACTACGGCATGTGCGGCCGGGCCTACGACCCGCGCTTCCTGTTCGCCTGGCCCGGCAGCAAGTCCGCCGTCATGGGCCCGCAGCAGCTGGCCGGGGTGCTCTCCATCGTCGCCCGCGCTTCGGCAGCCGCGAAGGGGCGCCCTTACGACGACGAGGCGGACGCCGGACTGCGCGCCATGGTCGAGCAGCAGATCGAGTCCGAGTCCCTGCCGATGTTCCTGTCCGGGCGGCTGTACGACGACGGGGTCATCGACCCGCGCGACACCAGGACCGTCCTCGGGATGTGCCTCTCCGCCATCCACACCGCACCGGTCGAGGGCGCCCGCGGCGGCTTCGGCATCTTCCGGATGTGAGAGGAACCGACATGATCAGCACCCTCCTTGTCGCCAACCGGGGCGAGATCGCCTGCCGGATCTTCCGCACCTGCCGTGCGCTCGGCATCGCCACCGTCGCCGTGTACTCCGACGCGGACGCCGGCGCGCTGCACGTGCGGGAGGCCGACACCGCCGTACGGCTGCCGGGGGCCGCCCCCGCCGATACGTATCTGCGCGGCGATCTCGTCGTGGCCGCCGCCCTCGCGGCGGGCGCGGACGCCGTCCACCCCGGGTACGGCTTCCTCTCCGAGAACGCCGGGTTCGCCGCCGCCGTGCGGGACGCGGGGCTGACCTGGGTCGGCCCGCCGGTCAGGGCCATCGAGCTGATGGCGTCCAAGACCCGCGCCAAGGAGCTGATGGCCGCCGCCGGGGTGCCGCTCCTGACCCCCGTCGACCCGGCGGCGGCCCGCGCCGAGGACCTGCCGCTGCTGCTCAAGGCGGCCTCCGGCGGCGGCGGCCGGGGCATGCGGATCGTGCGCGAACTGGTCGACCTGGAAGGCGAGCTGACCGCCGCCGCGGCGGAGGCGCTGTCCGCCTTCGGGGACGGGGAGGTCTTCGCGGAGCCGTACGTGGAGCGCGGCCGGCACGTCGAGGTCCAGATCATGGCCGACGAGCACGACGGCGTCTGGGCGCTCGGCACCCGCGACTGCTCGCTCCAGCGCCGCCACCAGAAGGTCATCGAGGAGGCCCCCGCACCCGGTCTGGACGACGGGCTGCGCGACCGGCTGCACGCCGCCGCCGTGGCCGCCGCACGGGCCGTGGACTACCGGGGCGCGGGCACCGTCGAATTCCTGGTCACCGAGGACGGGCGGCCGTACTTCCTGGAGATGAACACCCGCCTCCAGGTCGAACACCCCGTCACCGAGGCGGTGTTCGGCCTGGACCTCGTCGCCCTGCAACTGCGGGTCGCGGAGGGCGAGCCGCTGCCCTCCGCCGAACCCCCGCAGCCCATCGGGCACGCCGTCGAGGCCCGGCTCTATGCGGAGGACCCGGCGCGCGACTGGCAGCCACAGACCGGAGCACTGCTCTCGTTCGAGGTGCCGGACGAGCCCGGTGTGCGCCTGGACACCGGGTACACCAACGGCGACACCATCGGCGTGCACTACGACCCGATGATCGCCAAGGTGATCGCCCACGCCCCCAGCCGCAACAAGGCCGTACGGCTCCTCGCCCGCGCCCTGGAACGCGCCCGCATTCACGGCCCGGTCACCAACCGCGAGCTGCTCGTCCGCTCCCTGCGCCACCCGGACTTCCTGGCGGCCCGCCTGGACACCGGCTTCTACGAACGCCACCTGGCGGCCCTGACACCCGCGCTCGACGAGACGTCCGTACGGCAGGCCGCGACCGCGGCCGCCGTCGTCGAGGCGGCCCGCAACGCCACGCTCAGGACCGCAGGTGGGTTCATGCGCTTCGGCGCGTGGCGCAACCTCCCCTCGCAGCCCCAGCTCCGGCGCTACCGCAGCGAACCGGACGGCCGTGAGTACGAGATCACCTACCGTCCCACCCGCGACGGCCTGGCCGTCGGCACGGAGGGCGTCCGCGTCGTCGAGGGCGGACGCGTCCGCGCCACCCTCGACATCGACGGCGTGACCCGGCACTTCGGCGTCCGCGTCGAGGACGACCGGGTGTACGTGGACACCCCGTCCGGCGGGTTCACCTTCACCGCCCTGCCCCGCTTCACCGACCCCGCAGAACGCACCGAACCCGGCTCCCTGCTGGCCCCGATGCCCGGCACCGTCGTCCGTCTCGCCGACGGACTCGCGGCCGGATCCGCCGTCGAGGCCGGGCAGCCGCTGATCTGGCTGGAGGCGATGAAGATGGAGCACCGCATCCTCGCCCCCGCCTCCGGCACCCTCACCGCGCTCCACGCCGCACCCGGCCTCCAGGTGGAGGTCGGCGCACTGCTCGCCGTCGTCACGGAAGACGCATCCGCCCCCGCTGAGGAGACCGCATGAGCACCGTCCTCGAAACCGAAGAGCACCAGGCCCTGCGCGCAGCCGTCGCCGCCCTCGGGAAGCGGTACGGGCGTGACTACATGACGTCCGTCGTCCGCGAAGGGGCCCACCCCCGCGAGCTGTGGACCGAGGCCGCCAAGCTCGGCTACCTCGGGGTGAACCTCCCCGAGGAGTACGGCGGCGGAGGCAGCGGCATGGCCGAACTGTCCATCGTCCTGGAGGAGTTGGGGGCGGCGGGTTCGCCGCTGCTCATGATGGTCGTGTCGCCCGCCATCTGCGGCACCGTCATCGCCCGCTTCGGCACCGACGCGCAGAAACGCCAGTGGCTGCCGGGCCTCGCGGACGGCAGCCTCACCATGGCCTTCGGCATCACCGAGCCGGACGCCGGTTCCAACTCGCACCGGATCACCACCACCGCCCGCCGCGACGGCGAGGAGTGGGTGCTCACCGGCCGCAAGGTCTTCGTCTCCGGTGTCGACATAGCCGACGCCACGCTCATCGTCGGCCGCACAGAGGACGCCAGGTCCGGCAGGCTCAAGCCCTGCCTCTTCATCGTCCCGCGCGAGGCCCCCGGCTTCCAGCGCTCGCAGATCGACATGGAACTCCAGGCCCCGGAGAAGCAGTTCGAACTCGTCCTGGACGACGTACGGCTGCCCGCCGACGCACTGGTGGGGGACGAGGACGCGGGTCTCCTCCAGCTCTTCGCCGGACTCAACCCGGAACGCATCATGACCGCCGCCTTCGGCATCGGAATGGGCCGCTACGCGCTGGGCCGGGCCGTCGAGTACGCGAAGACCCGCCAGGTGTGGAAGGAGCCCATCGGCGCCCACCAGGCCATCGCGCACCCCCTCGCCCAGGCCCACATCGAACTGGAACTGGCCCGGCTGATGATGCAGAAGGCCGCCCGGCTCTACGACGACGGGGACGACGCCGGGGCGGGCGAGG
This sequence comes from Streptomyces sp. NBC_00341, assembly GCF_041435055.1. NCBI lineage: Bacteria > Bacillati > Actinomycetota > Actinomycetes > Kitasatosporales > Streptomycetaceae > Streptomyces > Streptomyces sp. NBC_00341. The sequence goes on from NZ_CP108002.1 coordinate 5,147,698, forward strand.
CCGCGAACATGGCGAAGTACGCGGCGGGCGAGGCCTGCGTCAAGGCGGTCGACCAGGCCGTGCACACCCTCGGCGGCAACGGACTCACCCGCGAGTACGGCCTCGGCTCCCTGATCACCGCGTCCCGGGTGGCCCGGATCGCGCCCGTCAGCCGGGAAATGATCCTGAACTACGTATCCCATCAGTCCCTGGGTCTCCCCAAGTCGTACTGACAGCCGCCATTCTGTCCCTCCACGCCGTACGGGACCCAACCCACCTCCTCCCCAGGGGGCGGGCGGTCCCGGCCCCGGCGCCGCACGACACCTCGCCACGCGTCGTACGGGGCGACCCGGTCACCGAACTCCGTGGCCGCCCCGCCATCCGCATCGAAGGGACTCCCGTCATGGCGCACGTGTTCCGGAGCGACTACCCCGACGTCCAGCCACTCGACACGGCCATCCACGACGCGGTGCTGGGCCAGGCCGCCGCGGAGTTCGGCGACCGGGTCGCCCTGATCGACGGCACGGACGACAGCCGCCGGCTCACTTACCGGCAGCTCGACTCCTTCCACCGGAAGATCGCCGCGGGGCTGGCCGACGCCGGACTCGTCAAGGGCGACGTACTCGCCCTGCACAGCCCCAACACCATCGCCTACCCGGCCGTCTTCTTCGGCGCCACCCGGGCCGGGGCCACCGTCACCACCGCCCACCCGCTCGCCACGGCCGAGGAATTCGCGGGGCAGCTCCGCGACTCCTCCGCACGCTGGATCGTCACCGTCTCCCCGCTCCTGAACACCGCCCGCCGCGCGGCCGAACTCGTCGGCGGCATCGAGGAGATCTTCGTCTGCGACCATGCCGAAGGGCACACCTCCGTCCTCGACATGCTCACCACCACCGCCCCCGAACCGATGGTCACCATCGACCCGGCCGAGGACATCGCCGCGCTGCCGTACTCCTCCGGCACCACCGGCGTCCCCAAGGGCGTCATGCTCACCCACCGCTCCATGGCCACCAACCTGGAACAGCTGCGCCCCTTCGTCCCCATGGGTACCGACGCCCGCATCCTGGCCGTGCTCCCCTTCTTCCACATCTACGGGCTCACCGCCCTGATGAACGCACCGCTGCGGACCGGCGCCACCGTCGTCGTCCTGCCGCGCTTCGACCTCCCCCAGTTCCTGACCGCGATCGAGAAACACCGCATCACCGGCCTCTACGTGGCCCCGCCGATCGTGCTGGCCCTCGCGAAGCACCCGGTCGTCGACCGCTACGACCTGTCCTCCATCGAGTACATCGTCAGCTCCGCCGCCCCGCTGGACGCCGAACTCGCCGCCGCCTGCTCGCGCAGACTCGGCCTGCCGCCCCTGCGCCAGGCGTACGGGATGACGGAGCTGTCGCCCGGCACCCACGTCGTCCCGCTGGCCGCCGAGAACCCGCCGCCCGGGGCCGTCGGCACCCTGCTGCCCAACACCGAGATGCGCATCGTCTCCCTCGACGCCCCCGGCGAGGACGCCGGAACGGGCACCGACGGCGAGATCCTGATCCGCGGCCCGCAGGTGATGAAGGGCTATCTCGGCCGCCCCGACGCCACCGCCGCGATGATCGACGCCGACGGCTGGCTGCACACCGGGGACATCGGGCGGGTGGACGAGGACGGCTGGCTGTTCGTCGTCGACCGGGTCAAGGAACTCATCAAGTACAAGGGCTACCAGGTCGCCCCCGCCGAACTCGAAGCGCTGCTGCTCGGCCACGCCTCCATAGCCGACGCCGCCGTCATCGGCGTGTACGACGCCGACGGCAACGAGATCCCCAAGGCCTTCCTGGTCCGCAGGCCAACCGTCGCCCCCGTCGACCTCACGGCGGACGACGTCATGGCGTACGTCACCGAGCGCGTCGCCCCGTACAAGAAGATCCGGCAGGTCGAGTTCATCGACGCCGTACCGCGCGCCGTGTCCGGCAAGATCCTGCGCCGCGAACTGCGCGACCGCGAGAAGAGCCGTACCGCCCCCGACACCCCGGAGAAGACCCCATGACGCTGGCCGCCCCCACGCACGAGCGCGGCATCACCACCCTCACCCTGGACTCACCGGCCAACCGCAACGCGCTCTCCGCGCGGCTGGTCGGCGAGCTCTCGGCCGCGCTCGCCGCGTGCGCGGCCGACGACACCGTACGAGCCGTCGTCCTCACCCACACCGGCAACACCTTCTGCGCGGGCGCCGACCTGACCGCCCCCGCGGACCCGGCGGCCTTCGTCGCGCTGCTGCGGCAGATCGTCGCGCTGCCCAAACCGGTGGTGGGCCGGGTCACCGGTCACGTCCGGGCGGGCGGGCTGGGGCTGCTCGGCGCCTGCGACATCTCGGCGGCCGGACCTGCCGCCTCCTTCGCGCTCACCGAGTCCCGTCTCGGCCTCGCCCCCGCCGTCATCTCGATGCCCCTGCTGCCCCGCGTCGACCCGCGCGCCGCCACCCGCTACTACCTCACCGGCGAACGCTTCGACGCTGCGGAGGCCGCCCGGATCTCCCTCGTCACGCTGGCCGCCGCCGACGACGTGGACGAGGCGCTGGCCCCTGTGCTCGACGGGCTGCGCCGGGCCTCCCCGCAGGGGCTGCGGGCATCGAAGGAGCTGGTCACGGCTAGTGTGCTGGAGAGTTTCGACCAGCACGCGGAAGACCTCATCGCCCGCTCCGCGGCACTCTTCGCCTCCGAGGAGGCCCGCGAGGGGATGACGGCCTTCCTCGAACGACGGGATCCCGCATGGGTGTGGTGACGCAGGGCAGGAGTCCGGGCCCCAAGCAGGACCGCAGCCGGGCCACCCGCATGCGGCTCCTGGAAGCCGCGGTCTCCTGCCTGGCCGAACACGGCTGGGCGGGCTCCACCGTCTCCGTCGTCGCGGAACGCGCCGGGGTCTCGCGCGGCGCCGCCCAGCACCACTTCCCCACCCGCGAGGACCTGTTCACCGCAGCCGTCGAGTACGTCGCGGAGGAACGCTCCGCCGCCCTGCGCGCCCTGCCCGACCAGGACCGCGCGGCGGTCGTCGCCGCCCTCGTCGACCTCTACACGGGGCCGCTCTTCCGCGCCGCCCTCCAGCTCTGGGTCGCCGCCTCCAACGAGGAGCAGCTCCGCCCCCGCGTCACCGAGCTGGAGGCCCGCGTCGGCCGCGAGACCCACCGCATCGCCGTCGGCCTCCTGCACGCCGACGAGAACCGCCCCGGCGTACGCGAAACGGTCCAGGGCCTCCTGGACATGGCACGCGGTCTGGGCCTGGCCAACGTCCTCACCGACGACACGGCCCGCCGCCGCCGCGTGGTGGCGCAGTGGGCGGCGATGATCGAGGACGCGCTGGGCTGACGCCGACCGGGGTGCGCACCGCCCGTCCGACGCGGATGTCACAACTGGGCCCACCCGTTTCGTCGTTCAGGGAAACGGCCTCCCGCAGGGGAGCCGGGCCATGTGACTACCCCTTGAATCGGAGCACTCGTGTCCGCTGCATACCTCACCCTCACCATCCTCGGCGTGGTCTTCAACGGCGCCGCCGCCGTCACCTATCTGATCGGCCACGACTACCCCAAGACCCAGGCGGACATGAAGGGCATCGACCGCAAGTGGGTGCCGGTGCTGGGGTCGCTGCTCGCGGCGGGCACGGTGGGGCTGGCGGCCGGACTCGTCGTCCCGGTCCTGGGCACCCTCGCCGCCATCGGCCTCATCCTCTATTTCATCGGCGCGATCTTCGCCCACCTGCGGGTGGGCTCCCGCAACATCGTGGGCGGGATCGTGTTCCTCGCCACGGCGGTGGCCGTCCTGGTGCTGGGGATGCTCGATCACGGCGCCTGGTAGGGACGGCCGGGTTGCTCGATCACGGCGCCTGGTAGGGACGGCCGGGTTGCTCGATCACGGCGCCTGGTAGGGACGGCCGGGTTGCTCGATCACGGCGACTGGCAGCGACGGCCCGGATATCCTGCTCGGTCCCGACAGGCCAGGGAGGCCCCGCACCATGACCAGCAACACGTCACCCTTCCCCGCCCGGATCGAGCTGACGGGGGAGGGCCTCGTCCTGCGCGACTGGACGGAGGCCGACCTGGCCGCGATGCCGGATCTGTTCGACCACGCCGACATCGCGCACTGGACCCCGATCGTCTCGCCCTTCGACGAGAAGGCCTCCCGGGCCCGCCTGGACAAGGCCCGGCAGCTGCGGGAGGAGGGCTCGACCATCCTGCTCGCGATCACCGTGGACGGCGGCGCCCCGCTCGGCGAGGTGATGCTGCGACGCGCCCCGGAGGGCACGGAGTTGGGGTACGCCGTCGGCCCCGCCCACCGCGGCCACGGCCTGGCCGCACGGGCGGTACGGCTGATGGCGGGGTACGCCTTCGAGGAGCTGGGCGCGGACCAGGTGATCCTGGAGCTGGAGGCCGACAACGCCGCCAGCGTCGGGGTCGCCACCCGGGCGGGCTTCAGCCTGCTCGACATCCCCCTGATCGAGGGCGAGGAGAAGGGGCGCCCCTACACCCTCCAGACGTGGGGCCTGGACCGGCCCTGACGGGAGCGGGGCGCCGCCGCCCTACCGCGGCCCGCCGATGGCGAGTTCCGTGCGGGTGCGGTGGATGAAGTCGCGCACGGCCGGCTCGCGGCGCCAGGGGGCCAGCGCGGTGCTGAACTCGCGTACGTAGTCCAGGGCCCGGCTGGACCGGACGCGGGCGAGGATGTCGACGGACCGGTTGCCCAGTTCCAGGCCGAGGCCGAGGTCGCGGGCCTGGAGGTGGGCGGTCCCCACGATGGCCAGGCGCATGCCGACCGAGCGGGTGAAGACGCCCGGCGGCATGGCTGCGGCGCGCTGGTTCCAGGCGAGGGCGGCCTTGGGGTTCTTCAGGTCGCGGAACACCTCGGTGGCATCCGCGGACAGGCGGGCGTGGTGGTAGAAGTCGATCCACGCGGGCTCGTCGCCGCCGGCGTCCTTCGACTGTTCCAGCAGCCCTTCGGAGGCGGCCAGCGCCCGGGAGGCGGCCTTGGGGTCGTTCTCGCGGGCGTGGGCGCGGGCCTCGATCAGCTTGGTGAAGGCCAGCACCCGGGGAACAGCCCGGCCCTTCGCCCGCTCGAAGGCGCCCTGGGCCATGTCGACGGCCTCGCCCGCGAAGCCGCGCAGCAGCGACTGCATGGCCATCGTGGTCAGGACGTAGCAGCCCAGCTGGACGTCACCGCCCGCGCGGGCGAGGCGGAGCGCCTGGATGAAGTGCCGCTGGGCGACGTCGTGTTGCCCGACGTCGAACGCCGTCCACCCGGCCAGCCGGGACAGCTCCGCGGTGACGGAGAACAGCTCGCGGCCGACCCCGTCGGCGAAGGACCCCCGCAGCAGTGGGGCCGCCCGCTCCTGGAGGCAGGTGGTGACCGAGTTCGCCTTCCAGTTCCCGCCGCCGTATCTGGAGTCCCACCGCCGGGCGTCGTCGGCGGCCTCGCGCAGCTCGTCGAGGTCCGCGCGCCCGACCTGCCCGCCGCCCCGGTGGCCGGCGGTCTCGTCGGCGGGAGTGACGAGCCAGCGGGTGACCGGGGCGGCGAACGCGGACACGGCGAAGCCGGATGCGCCCGTGGCGAGGAAGTCGCGGCGGTTCACGGAGCTCCAGAACGAAGTGGCGACGCGGACGGCGTCAGCGGGGTCCCGCGGGAAATCCAACCCCACGTTCGCGTCCGGTGTCCGCGCATCGGCCATACCGATTTCGGCAAGGCCGACGGACCGCCCCAGCCGTTCGCCGATCGCCTGGGCGAGGAGCTCGGGGACCGGCCACTTCGGGGTCATCCCGCGTCGGCACCAGTTCGCGACCGAGGTGTGCGAGTAGCCGGTGGCGGTCCCGGCCTGCCGGGCGAGCTGGTTGATCCGGTGGGCCAGGGACTTGTGGCTCGCACCGCAGCCTTCGATGAGCCGGGCCAGATCCGCGTTGGGCGGACGGCTCCGGCGGACGGTCGATGCCACGACGTCCCCCCTGACCAGTCACTGGAGCGTTGCGCACACGAGGCCTCGGACGGACGGGCTCCGCATCGGCGGAGCACGTTCAGTGGAGTACGCGACGGGGGCGGAGCATTGCGGTCCGTACGCGATTCCCGTGTGTCGGGTCACCGAGGGTATTGCCTCCCGCTCGCGACGAACCGCGCACGCGAGTTGTGAGCCCCCCTGTGAGCCCTCCCCGCGACCACCGCCGGCCGTTGTGATGAGGGTCCGGGCCACGGTCGCCGCCGGAACCGGACAACTCCCTTCCGACGGCGGCCGCCGCCGTACCTGGCCGCCCGGGGGCCCACCTGAAAGGCACCTGCTCGTGAAACTCACCGTCATCGGCTGCGGCTACCTCGGAGCGACTCACGCGGCCTGCATGGCCGAACTCGGGCACGACGTGCTCGGCATGGACACCGACAAGGACAAGGTCCACCTCCTCAACTCCGGCAAGGCCCCGTTCTTCGAACGCGACCTGGACGACCTGCTGGCCAAGCACACCGCCTCGGGCCGCCTGAGGTTCACCGCCTCCTACGCCGAAGCCGCCGCCCACGGCGCACTGCACTTCATCGGCGTCGGCACCCCGCAGCGGGCCGGAGAGAACGCCTACGACCTCACCCACCTCTTCAGCGCCGTCCGCGGGCTCGCCCCGCACCTGCTCAGCCCGGCCGTGGTCGCGGTCAAGTCGACCGTCCCGGTCGGCACGGCACCGCGCGTCGCGGAGATCCTGAAGGAGTCGGCCCCGGCGGGCGAGAAGATCGAGGTCGCCTGGAATCCGGAGTTCCTGCGCGAGTCGTCCGCCGTCGAGGACACCCTCCACCCCGACCGGCTCGTCCTCGGCTTCGACGCCGAACACTCCTGGGCCGAAGCCGTCCTGCGGCAGTGCTTCGGAAGGATCATCGAGGCGGGGACGCCGACGATCGTCACCGACTGGGCCACCGCCGAACTCGCGAAGGCCTCCGCGAACTCCTTCCTCGCCACGAAGATCTCCTTCATCAACGCGATGGCCGAGGTCTGCGAGACAGCGGGCGCCGACGTCCACCAGCTGGCGGACATCCTCGGCCACGATGTCCGCATCGGCCGCCGCGGCATGCGACCCGGTCTCGGCTTCGGCGGCGGCTGCCTCCCCAAGGACATCCGCGGCTTCATGGCCCGCGCCGGTGAGCTCGGGGCCGACCAGGCCCTGACGTTCCTGCGCGAGGTCGACGCGATCAACAACCGGCGCCGCGAACGCATGGTCGACCTCGCCCGCGAACAACTCGACGGCCACCTCGTTGGCAAGCGGATCACCGTCTGGGGCGCCGCCTTCAAGCCGAACACCGACGACATCCGCGACTCACCCGCGCTCGCCGTCGCCCACAGGCTCCAGGAACTCGGCGCCACCGTCACCGTCAGCGACCCCAAGGCCCTCGACAGCGCCCGCAAATCCCACCCGCAGCTCGACTACATCGACGACCCGATCGCCGCGGTCCAGGACGCGGACCTGCTGCTGCACCTGACGGAATGGGCACAGTTCGGCCACGTGGACCCCCACCACCTCGCCACCCGCGCCGCGAGCCCGAAGGTCATCGACGGCCGAGGCACCCTGGATGCCGCCGCCTGGCGCGAAGCGGGCTGGACCGTCCGCGCCCTCGGGCGGCCCTGAGAACTCCCAACAGAATGATCTCCGCCCGGTCAGGACAGGTCCGGGGTGGGGACGGCCTGGCCGAAGTCGCCGACGTGCAGCGCCGCGGTGGACATCGCCCAGTGCAGAGTGCCGCCGTCACCGCCCATGTGCCACTGGTCGTTGCCGGTCAGTTGGAGCAGGTGGTGGAAGTCGTTCGGGTCGGCACCGGCAGGCAGGTTCGGCCCGTTGCCCGTAGTGCCCTGATGCCGGCCGAAGGCGAGGTCCACCCGGTCACCGGGGCCGGGCGGACCGGTCACGCCGGGCGGCCGGTCGGACCAGCGGGGGAATATCTCCTCCAGGAAGACGAAGCTGCCGCCGCAGGTCTTCTCATCGAGCTCCGGCCCGAGGTCCACGGTCCCCCAGACGGGATCGAAGGCGTGGGGGAGGAGCAGCCCGTAGGTCGCCGCCCATGGGATCGGCTCGAACACGCCGGCGCGGACGGGCGGGTCCACCTCGACGGCGTGTGCGGACCGAGCCGCGAGCACACAGCCCAACGCCCGCTCGGCGCCGAAGCCGTACTTCTCGTACGGTCCCCAGGCGTCGGGGTGGGTCTGTTCGGTCTGGGTGTCGAGGTAGAAGAAGTTGAGCAGGCCGGTCCCCGGCGGGAAGAGACTGTCGAGCCAGGGGGCGAGCGGATCGGTATCCAGGACGGCGTGCAGGCTCATCGGGAAGCCCTCGCAGGTCGGCCAGCGCATGCCGGGCTCAAGCAACGCCCTGCCGCCGAAACGGCTGTTCCCCGCCGCCTCGCCGGGCCCGGCCGGGGTCAGGGCGAAGCCCGGCCGGGCGAGCTCGACGATCCGTGCGGTGACCTCCGCGTCGACTTGCTCGGCACAGAAGTCCCGCAATGCGCAGAGCATTGCCCGCGGGCCCAACGGGTCAGGCGTATCCATGCGGAAAAGTAGAGCACCGGCCTCTGACGAGGAGGTGGTCTTGATCGTCTACTAAGTGGACCCTAGGCTCCTGTGCCCATGGGGACGGGGATGGGGTTGGGGGAACCGGACCGCGGGCGGCGGGCATTGCGCGACGGGCCGGGCAGGCGTCGTACGGCCTTGGCTCTGCTGGCCGGGGCGGCGGGGCTGGTCGTTCTGGGCACAGTGTTCGTCCTGCTGCCGGGTGTGGTGGTCGACCACGATCTCGCCGGGGCGAGCGTCGCGGCACAGGATCGGCTGAAGGCGGTGAACGATGTCCGTACGACGCTTCTGCAGGTGGTCGGCGGCCTGGTCGTGCTCTTCGGCGCGTATGCCACCTGGCGGCAACTGCGGGTCAGCCAGGACGGTTTGCGCGCCACCCAGGAGGGCTACGTCACCGACCGATTCAGCCGGGCCGTCGACCAGCTCGGCAGCGACAAGCTGGATGTGCGCATCGGCGGGTTGCACGCGCTGTGGCGGATCGCCGAGCAGTCCGCCCGCGACCGGGAGGCCATCATCTCCATCCAGGCCGCGTATCTGCGTACGCACCTGCCCTGGCCGCCCGCCGGGCCGGAATCCCCGGCGGCGGACGTGCCCATCAACGACATCGCGCCGTTGGAGACTCGCGCCGCCGACGCCCAGGTGGCGCTGACCGCGCTCGGCGTGCTGTGCCGGCACCGGGAGCAGTCCTGGGTCAATCTCAGCATCACCGACCTGCGCCGGGCCGACTGCGACGGACTCTGGTTCCCCGAGGTCAACTTCGACCGCGCGTGCCTGGAGGCCGCAGGTCTGTACCACGCCAATCTGACCCAGGCCTCCCTGGTCTCGGTCAACCTGCGGCACGCCGACCTCACGACTGCGATTCTCCGCCGGGCTCGCTGCGTCCTGGCCGACCTGCGGGGCGCGAAGCTGGTCGAAACCGACTTGCGTGACGCCGACTTCACCGAGACCGACCTGCGCGAGGCGAACCTGCGCAAGGCCGTCGCCCACGGCGCGGTCTTCCAACGCGCCGATCTCCGCATGGCCGACTTGCGCGGCACCGACCTGAGCACCGCCAACCTTGTCGAAGCACGCCTGACCGGCGCCGTGGCCAGCGAGCACACCCGCTGGCCCGCCGACTTCGACCGCGCGGCGGCCGGGGTCGTCGACACCGACGACCCCGGCCCCGAGCCCTCGCCCCTGCTCCAGCCCCCGGGGATGACGTGGCAGGCGCCGCCGCTGCGGTCCACCCCCTGACCGAGACGCGCCGGTCGAGGCGGGGTGTGCCGGAACCGCGCGCGTGCAGGTCGCGTCTTTTGCCCCACACAGCGAAAGGGACTTTCCCCCCACACGCAGTGAAAGGGACTGAGATGGCACCTGACTTACGCAGTCCGCGACTGCCTCCGCCTCCGCCCTACCCTCCCCGCCCCTCAAGACGTCCGGACACCACACCACAGCCGTACACGCCGTTGTGGCGTCGGCTGCGTGCGACGACTGGCCGCCATTCCTCGAGCTGATGGAGGGACGACGCCCCGAGAGCCTGCGCCCTGTCGCATGGGTGCTGATGGTGCCGTGCATGTGGTGGCTGACACTGCCGCTGGTGCTCTCCTACGAGGTTGCCCGGTCCGCCCGCCGTACCGCCCGCCGCGTCCTTCCCTCTCGCCCCGAAGGACGCATCGATCGCCGTTCTGGTGGATCGTCTACTTCGTGTGCTTCGCCTCCGGACCGGCGGTCCGCAACGGCTTCAGCCTCTCCGCCGCCCATCCGGCGCTTCCGGCGGTGACCACGTGCGCCGCGGTCTGGGTGTTCGCCCTGGTCAGCCGGGCCGCAGGCGCTCTACCGCCGGGTCTGGAGCTGCTGGCTGCCTTCGGCGGCCCGGCATCGGTGACGGCACTGGCGTGGTGGGAGATCCATCGTCTGCGGCATCAGCACGGCATGCGCCGGCGGGGCTGACCCCAGCCCACCCCAGCCCCGCACCAGGAGAGGTGGCAGTGATGGTTGTGATGTTGCTGGTAGCAGGGTTCCTCGCGCTCTGCTTCGGCATACGCGAGGCTTTCGTTCAGCGCCGCCTCAAACGCGAGGGCGCACGTGTCGGGGGCCGGGTGGTCCGCCACCCGCGTCAACCGGCCCGGGTGGTGGGGGCCGCTTCCCGGTGGTCGAATTCGTTGACGCGCAGGGTGTGCGGCACACGTTCCAGTCCAGAACATCGGGAGTCGGGCGGCTTCCCGTGGGCGGTGAAGTCCCGGTGCGCTACTCACCCGACGACCCGGGCGGCCCGGTGCCTGGACGGCCGAGGGCGAGACCCTCCGTTCGCGCTACGTTCGCTGGATGCAGCAGCCTCCAGAACAGGTTCCCGCACCCCTTGACGGCCCTGCCGTTGACGTATCCGACGCCCATGAACTGCTCCTCGGCTACCTGGAGTGGTACCGCGAAGCGCTCATGCGAAAGCTCGCCGGTCTGTCCGACAACCAGCTCCGTACGCCCGTTGAACCGCTTGGCTGGTCGCCGCTCGGCCTGGTCCAGCACCTCGGCTGGGTCGAACGCCGGTGGTTGCGATGGGGGTTTGGTGCCGAGGACGTCGTCGCCTATCCAGCCGGTGGAGACGCCGAGGAGTGGGCGGTCGCCGCCGACACTTCCGCCGCGCAGGTCATGGCCACCTATCAAGCGGAGGTGATCGCTGCGAACTCCGCCACCGGCACCGCGACCTTGAGTGACAAGGCGCACCTCGGGGGCCGCTTCAAGACGCCCGACCAAGCACCCTCGCTCGGGCGAATCCTCTTCCACCTGCTCCAGGAGTACGCCCGCCACGTCGGTCAACTCGACGTCGGGCGCGAGCTCATCGACGGCGAAACAGGCGAATGAGGTACCAGGGCTGTGATGCATTGCGGGAGAGCCCTCAGCCAGCCTCCGGGGTCGCCGAAACCACGCGAAAGAGACCGCCGCGTCGAGGAGACCACAAAGCCTTCTCAGGGTGACTTGAGGAGGTCGCGGAGTCCGGCCACGAGTTGCGTGACGTCGCGTTCGGCGGGCGGCGCGGCGACAGGGGTGGCGGTGGGTGTCGCGGGCTGTCGGCAGGGTTGGCAGAGGCCGTCGGGGAGGGCTTCGGGGCGGCCGGGGGTGCCGCATTCGGTGCACTCCATCATCACGCGCCGGGCGGGGGTTCCGGCGGGCGGCGGTGTGGGGGCGGTCGGGAGTGCGGGCGGGATCTTGCCGGCGAGGCGGTGGCGGACGAGGCCGACCGGTGAGTCGACGCGGGCGGGGAGTCCGGCGGTGAGCGCGCCGGTCAGGTAGTCGGCGTCCACGCCGCGTGCGAACCACTGCTCGGCCAGGGCTTCCAGGGCCGTGCAGTCGGCGGCGGAGAGCGCGAGGCGTGCGTCGACCCTCCCGAGCCCGGCCAGCGCGAGGTAGGCGGGGGAGGGGGTGGAGCGCTGGGGCTGCGGTTCTCGTACCGGCGCGGGCGCGGGCGCAGGCACCGCTTCCCGCACCGGATCGGGCACGGGATCGGGCATGGGAACAGATACGGATACGGGTGCAGCAACAGGTACGGACTCCCGCACCGGCGCGGGGGCGAGGCGGTTCGCCCACCACTCGTTGTCGTGGGCGGTCCGCGACCAGTACGTCCGGAAGACCCAGCGCACCTCGTCGCCGTCACCGACCGCGCACCGCACCCGCCGCAGGTGCCCGGCGACCGACAGCGCGGTCAGCGCGGAGCTGATGGCCTGCTGCCCGTAGAGCGGGAGCTGCTTGGCGAGGCACTTCACGCTCATCGCGGCGCCCTCGGGCAGCCGCTCGATGAACCCGGCGACGTACCGCTCCCGGAAGGGCAGCAGCGCGAAGTCATCGGCATGGGGCGGGCGTTGATCCGAGACGGCTCGCTTGCCGTAACCGGGATGGGCCATCGGGTACGGGGGCGACACTGCGGACGCGGACAGCGCGGGATTACAGTTCTGAACAGCCACGAGATCGATCCTTCTTCTTGCGATCTTGAGGTCAGACCCCGGCCGGTGTTGGAACACCGCGTCGGGGTCGCTTCGTTCTCGCACCGTAGACAGTCGCGACGCAGCGTCGCAAGCTGTCACCATTAGTCATACTTGCTGTCCGTGACGGGTCAGGGAGGTCGGGAGGTTTTCCCAACCACCCTTCTTTCCCTACCGGTTAAAAGAAGGCGCTCGAACCTCGTGGCTCGTGGCTCGACGCTCGAATCCCAAGCCTCAAGCTCCGGGCCCACCCCGCCCCTTCGTACGCTCGAACGAGTGAACCGCCCTTCTCGAAGCCCGAGGCTCGACCCCCGAGCTGCGAGTTTCGAGCCAGCAGCCTTGTCGCACCCGTACAGATTCTTTGTACGGGTGCGACAAGGCGTGGATCACGGACATGGGTGGGATTGAGGACCGTATGCACCCCAGGAATCGACAGCGCAAGAACGCGTCGGCCATGAAGCTCGTGGGCAAACTGCTCGGACGTTTCCGCATCGCAGCCGGACTGACGCAGGCCCAACTCGCCGATTTGGCGCGGGTGCAGGTGGAGACGATCGCCTCCATCGAGCAGGGCCGCCGCTCGCTCCTCCCGGATCTGGCAGAGCGGCTGGACGAGCTGCTGGAGACGAAGGGCGCACTGGCCACGGCGGTGGAGTACATGCCGGAGGTCGATCTCGTACCCGCCTGGGCCGAGCAGTACATGGACCTGGAACGGACGGCGCTTGCCCTCTCCTGGTACGACAACCAGGTCCTGCCCGGACTCCTCCAGACCGAGGCCTACGCACGGGCGGTCTTCCGTAACAGGGTGCCCGCGTTCAGCGAGGAGAAGATCGCGATTCAGACCGCCTCGCGACTGGAACGCCAGGAGATCCTGCACCGCGTCGAGCCGCCGACCGTCAGTTTCGTCATCTGGGAGCCGGTGGTGAGGCTGCAACTCGTCAGCGACGAGGAGCATGTGGAGCAGCTCCGCCACCTGCGTGCGTGCGCGATGCTGCCGGGCGTGAGCCTCCAGATTCTCCCGCTGAGCCACCGCGCCCATGCCGGGCTGAACGGTCCCTTCACACTCCTGGAAACACCCGACTTTCAACACGTCGCCTACTCCGAGACCCAGCGAGGCAGCCTGCTCGTCGCCGACCCAGATGAGATCAGCATCCTGGCCCAGAAATATGCGATGCTGCGAGCTCAGGCCCTCAGCCCCGAAGAGACCCTGGGCCTGCTGGACCGTCTGCTGGGAGAGCTGGGAGTTCAATGAGCACTGCACGCGCGTGGTTCAAGTCCAGCTACAGCGGTGATGAGGGCGGGCAGTGCCTTGAAGTCGCCTACGAGTGGCGGAAGTCCAGCTACAGCGGCAGCGAGGGCGGCCAGTGCCTCGAAGTCGGCTACGCCTGGCAGAAGTCCAGCCACAGCGGTGACGAAGGCGGCGCCTGCGTCGAAGTCGCCGCGCACACCGCCGCCGTACACGTCCGCGACTCCAAGAACCCGGACGGCCCGGAGCTGTCGCTCCCGCCCACCGCCTGGGCCGCGTTCACCGCACACGTGGCCCGCTGAGTCGCTGCCCCAGCCGCCGGTGCCCGTTGTCGGAGGCGGCCGGCGGCATCGACGCCGGAGGTGAAGCCCAACTCCTGCGGACTCAGGCGCCCACGGTCCCGTCGACACCCTCACGCAGAATGTCCGCGTGGCCGTTGTGGCGGCCGTACTCCAGAAGCACGTGCACCATCACCATCCGCAGGGACACCTCCTCGTCCCATCGCGGTTGATACCCGGCCTGGTCCAGGGACTCGGCCTCCCGCTCGATACGGCGCGAGTTCTCCACCTCGGCATCCCAGGCGGCGAACGCCTCGTGCCTGGTCGACGCGCTCGCGTCGTACGCCGCCTGGAAGTCGACCTTGTCGGACCAGACCATGGGCGCGTCGTTGTCCTCGAACGGTCGACGGAACCAAGCACGCTCCACCTCCGCCATGTGCCGCACCAGACCGAGCAGCGAGAGCGTGGACGGCGGCACCGACTGCTGTCGCAGCTCCTCGTCGGTGAGCCCTTCGCACTTCATGGCGAGGGTTGCGCGGTGGTAGTCGAGGAAAGCCCGCAGCATGTCGCGTTCACTGCCAAAATTGGGCGGCCCTATGCGATTGTCGCTGGTCATTGGTCATGCTCCTCGTCCGTGCCTGCGTTGAGGGCCAGTATCCAATCCCGTCGGCTGTCTGCCCCGGCCGGGCCGATCTGCTCGTCGGTGCTGCGGGTGCTGTGGTGCTCCTGCGAGCCCCGCTGTCCTCTTGAGGGTCTCCCCGCCCTAGACGCCCCCGACGCGGTTCCGCGCCGCTGGCACTGTCCTCCCGATTGCGGCGGCGAGCGCGGCTCCGAGGATGCTGACGCCGACCAGGGTCAGCCAGATCGCGGCTGCCCCGGTGGACAGCAATCCGGATAGCGCGACCGGAGCGACCGCTCCTGCTGCGGTCACGGCGAGCTGGTTGAGGGCCAAGTAACGTCCACGCAGAGCATCCGGGGCGCTCTCCGCGGCAGCGGTCGATGTGACGGGGCCGCCGAGGATCTCCCCGAAGGTGTAGCTGCCGGTGCCGAGCAACACGACGGCGATCGCGAGGGCCAGCACAGCCATTCGGTCTGCCGCGAGGAACAGGAGGTAGCCGGCCGCGAAGCAGGCGTGAGCGGCGATGAGAACGCGGCTGCGGATCCGCCCGTGGAGCCACCTGACCACGATGCCCTGGCCGAATCCGACCATCAGGGTGTTGAGCGTGAAGACCACTCCGGCGGTCCAGCCCGGCAGTCCCAGTACGTTCACGGCGTAGACCGGTATCGCGATGTTGAGGACGAACAACGAGGCGGCGAAGCAGAGTTGATGTGCGACGAGTACCAGGTATTTCCGGTCCCGGAGCACGCGCGGCCAACCTCCAGCCGCAGCTTGGCCGGGCTCGGGGCGGGCGTTCGGCACCGCCTGCAACAGGGCGAATGCGGCGAGGTAGGAGAGGGCGTTGACGACCACGACCGTCGCATAGCCGCCGTGAGTGCCGATCGTGACGGCCACGGCGGAGAGGAGCCCGCCGAGTGCGTAGCCGAGGTTGCGTACCGACCCCAGCAGGCCGAACCAGTGCTCGCGCCGGCCCGGTGCGGCCAGGGCCGTGACGGTCACTCCGTAGCAGCCGAAGAACACCGCCCGGCCGGCGCTGTTCAACCAGGCGAAGAGGACGATCTGCCATGTCTGGCCGGCGACGAGGTACCCCGCGAAGCCGAGTGCCTGGGCCAGGTTCGCCGCCAGCAGTACCGGCTTTGCGCCGTACCGGTCGACCAGTCCGCCGACCAGCGGTCCGGCAGGAAGCGCCAGCAGCCCGGCCGTCGTCAGCGCCGCACCTACCTGCACCGTCGTCAGTGAAGTCGTGGCCAGGAAGTACAGCATCGAAACGGGGACGAAGGCGCCGGTGCCGATCGAGTCGATGACGATCGCCGCGAGGAAGCGGCGGTGTGGAGCTGTCACGGGATGGGTCGCGAGACCGGAAGCGTTCACAGCGTGGACGGTATAGATTGTATACCGGTATACACAACGCTACCGGGAGGCATGCATGAGCAAGGCCTACAACGTCATGGCCGCGACCTGCCCCAGTCGCACCGTCCTGAACCGGATCGGGGCGCGCTGGACGGTGTTCGTCGTGAACGCGCTGGACGCCGGCCCGATGCGATTCACTCAACTCAAGTCACATGTAAGGGGGATCACGCCGAAGGCGCTCATCGAGACGCTTCGCGCGATGGAGTACGACGGTCTGGTCTCCCGCACGGAGATCCCCGCGAACCCCCCGCATGTCGAATACGCCCTCACCGACCTCGGCCGGTCACTGCTCATGCCGCTCCGTGCCGTACGGGAATGGGCCGAGCGCCACGTCCCCGACATCGAACGCGCCCGCGCGCAGGCCGACGCGCTGCGGTGACGTGCCTGAGGCGGTAGCGCCAGGGGTGCCCGAAGCCGCCACTCCGGGGTCGCCCTAGCCGGGCGTGGCGGAGCCGGGTGCGGTGGAGCCGGTCGGCGAAGCCTGCTGGTAGAGCACCACCAACGCACCGTGCACAGGCTGTTCATCCCCGCCTTCCGCCCCGCCTTGCGCCCCGTCCTCCGTCCCGCCGTCCGCCCCGTCCTCGGCGTCGTCGACCAGTCCGGCGAGGGCCTCTCCGAGTTGCTTCGCCTTCGCGGGGCTGAGACGCAAGTGGCGCAGGGTCAGGTGGGGTTCGACGGGGGAGCGGTCCAGCTCCTGGGCGACTGCGGCGAGCATCGCGGCGGTGCCGGCCGCCTGCGGTTCGGCGACGACCATGTGGCGGGCCGTGCGCTGGTAGTACTGCTCGGTGCCGCCGCGGACCTGGCGGGTCTCCGCGATGTGGATCAGCCCGGCCTCGCGGAGCACCTTGAGGTGATGGGCGACGTTGCCCTTCTTCGCGTCGAGCTGCGCCGCGAGCCGGCTGACGGTGGCGGGCCGGTGGCCCAGGGCGAAGAGCAGCCGCTGCCGCAACGGGTGGGCGAGGGCGGCGAACTGCTCGGGCGCGCCGATCTCCAGGACGTCCTCGGGGGGCGGTGAGTGGGAAGGCTGATCTCGCATACCGAAAGTGTCTAAAAGCTTTGACGCTTTCGCAAGTGGGGTGCTGTACTCCCTCCCATGACGACACCGACGAAGCTTCAGCCCGCCCACGTGATCGACGAGACGGTCCGGCTCCTGACCGAGCGCTACGTCTTCCCCGAGGCTGCCGAACAGATAGCGGGCCTGCTCCAACTACGCCTGGCCGAGGGCGCGTACGACGTCGAGGACGCCGAGGAGCTGTCCCGTCTGGTCACCGCGGACCTGCAGTCCGTCAACGGCGACCGGCACCTGAGACTGAAGCACCACGCGGAGCCGGTGCCCCCGAAGGAGGGGGCGGCCACGCTGGAGGCGATGCGCCGGGACTTCGACACCTCGCTGGGCGGTGCGCCCCGGCTGGAGCTGCTCGACGGAGGGGTCGCCGTGGTGGAGCTGGCTCCGATGCTGTTCCCGCTGGAGTGGGCCGCCGAACCGCTGAGCGCCGCCCTCACCCTGGCCTCCCGCGCCGAGGCGCTGATCGTGGACCTGCGCGGCAACCGGGGCGGCGACCCGGACACGGTGGCCTTCGTCTGCGGTTACCTGCTGGACGAGCGCACCCACCTCAACTCCATGTACTGGCGCGGCGGCGAGCGCACCGAGCAGTCGTGGAGCCCGCCGTACGTTCCCGGCGCGCGCTTCGGCGGCAGGAAGCCGGTGTACGTGCTGACCGGCGAAAGCACCTTCTCCGCCGCCGAGGAGCTGGCGTACGACCTCCAGCAGCTCGGCCGCGCCGTGGTCGTCGGCGAGAGCACCCGGGGCGGCGCGCACCCGTGCCAGGGCTGGACCGTGCACCCGCACCTGGAGGCCACCGTCCCCTTCGGCCGCGCCATCAACCCCGTATCCGGCACGAACTGGGAGGGCGTCGGTGTCCAGCCGGACGTCCCCTGCGCCGCCGCCGACTCCCTCGGCCGGGCGCACACGCTGGCCCTTGCCCAACTGGCTTGCTGAGCAGGTCTGTTCGACGGGAGGTCGCCAGTCGCGAGCCAGCGTCCGGGTCCGGAAGCGCTTGTTGCGGGTCAGGACGTTGGTGGCGTGAGCTGTTGGCGGATCAGCTGGTGAGCGAGTGGGCACCACCCGACGCACCTCTCCCCGTCGGGGGCCTCGGACGTAAGGGGCCGGTGGGCTCGAAGAGGCCGGAGCTGAGACCACGAGCAGGCAACACCTCAAAGGCAGGGCTTCCTGTTTGCCACCACAGCCGGCCAGGAGTCGCCGGTCCAGAGCGTGTTTGAGAACTGGGATCGGACCCGGCCATGGCCCCCGCACGTGTATGGAGTTACGGCTAGGCTCGCCCGCATGCTGAAGCGGCTTCCGTTCGACGATGCGCTGCGCTCCACCGTGGGCATTCCGAGGCAGAGCAAACTTCTGGACAGCAGTCCGCGGTCACGGGTGTGGCGGGTCCGGCTGGCCGACCGGAGTCTGGTGATCGTCAAGCAGATCACCGATGGCGGGGACACAGGCGCCGACGCCGACACGCGCTTCGCGCGGGAGGTCGCCGGGCTGCGCCTGGCGGGGCGGGCGACCGGGCCCGCCGTGGCTCCAGCGGTGATCGCCACGGACGTGCCCGCGCGGGTGATGGTCCTCGATCACCTGGATGACCTCGGCAAGACGGACGACTGGATGCCTGGGTACGCCGAGTCGCTCGCCCGGCTGCACGCCCTGACCGGACCCGACGACGCGGGCGCGCTCCCGGCCTGGTCGGGGCCCACGGCCGCCGACGCGGAATCCTTCCTCGCCCTGGCCCGGTCGCTCGACGTGCCCGTCCCGTCCGGGGTGCTCGATGAACTCGCCGCTCTTCTGGACCGGTTGGACCCCACGCCGCATCATGCGCTGCTGCACGGCGACCCGTGCCCCGGCAACGACCTGCGCACCACCGACGGTGTCCGTTTCGTCGACTTCGAACGGGCCTCGCTCGGCAACGGACTGGTCGAACTCGCCTACTTCCGGATCGGCTTCCCCACCTGCTGGTGCGCGATGTCGGTCACCGCGGCTCCGCTCGCGGAGGTGGAGGACATCTACCGGACCACCTGGCGCGGACTCACGGGCAGGGATGTGCCGGGCGACCTGGCCGACGCGTGCGCCGGCTGGCTGATCCAGGGAGACGCGCTCGTCGAGCGGGCCCACCGCGGGACGGTCGACCAGCTCGCTCGGGTACCCACCGAGGACTTCGAGTGGGGCTACATCTCTGCCCGCGAGCGGCTCGTCCACCGCCTCGGCGTGGTCGCCGACATGACCCGCGGCCACGATCATCTGCACGCCGTGGGCCGCCTCAGCTCCGCCTTGGCCGTGCGTCTGTTGGAATGCTGGCCGAAACTGCGGCCGCTGCCCACGCACGACACCCGCCCGTGGTTCTAGGTCGCCGGACCTCGGCCCCAGGGTCCGCGAGGATCGGTCGCGGGCCCGATGCGGCACCCCGGAGCGGGCGGACATTCTTGCGGTGAACCTGCCAAGAGGGAGTGCGTGATGTCGTCCATCGAGAACATGCGGTACCCGGAGCCCCGCTACCACGGTGCCGAGGGTGAGGTGAACGCGTTCTTCCGTCCGGCCGACACCCCGCCGGAGGTCTCGTCGCCGGTCGGATCGACCAGCTACCTCGCCACGCAGGAATCGACGGGCGGCGAATTCGGGCTCTACAAAGGTGTGTTGGGGCCTCATTCGGCAGGTGCGAAGACGCACTTCCACCGGGCGATGTCGGAGTCCTTCTACATTCTCTCCGGCGAACTGGAGCTCTTCAATGGAGAGAAGTGGGTCACCGGCCGCGAGGGCGACTTCCTGTACGTGCCGGTCGGCGGTCTGCACGCCTTCAAGAACGTGACCGACGCCCCCATGTCCATGCTCATGCTCTTCTCCCCGGGCTCCCCGCGTGAGGAGTACTTCGAGCGGGTCGCGGAGATGTCGCGGCGCGGCCCCGGGGAGCTGAAGGAGTTCCGTATCCGGCACGACAGCTACTTCGTGGAGGACTTCGACTTCGGGAACGGGAGCGGGAGCGCGAACGGGCGGCCGGAATAGCCTTACGCGATAAACCCCTTCACGCCCCCGCATCCGTCACGACGACGACGAGTTCCGCGTCCGGTGGGCACAACCGCGGGAGCGGGCGACGTATTCAATCCATCATGCAGAGCACGCTGGACGGCCCCTCCGACAGTCGACCCAGGTCGAGCGGCCGACGCGAACACCCCAGGAGGCTGCCCCATGCCGGTCGACGCCACGGCGCACATACGCATCGCCCGCCCCTCCCGCGACCTCCGGGCGGCGGAACGCTTCTGGGTCTCCGGGCTCGGGCTCGGCGTCCAGTACCGGCACGAGGCCGACGGCACACCGGGCCGGCACTCGCTGCTGATGGTCGGGTGGCCCGACGCGGCCTGGCACCTCGAACTCGTCCACGACCCCGCCGCCCCCACGGACCCGCGCCCCACCCCGGAGGACCTGCTGGTCGTCTACCTCGGCGAACCGGTGCCGGACCCCCTCGTGGAGCGGCTCGAACAGCACGGCGGCAAGCGGGTGCCCGCGCACAATCCGTACTGGGACACCTGGGGCGTGACGATCCAGGACCCGGACGGATATCTCCTGGTGCTCTCCACCAGGAACTGGTCCAACTCCTAGAAAGACGGCAAAGCGCCCTCACGTCTCGATCTGGACATTTAAGGGTTCATTTCAGGACCGGGGAGTCGTGGGTGATTGCTATGTGCAGTCACCCTGAGCGATCTTCGTAAGGCGAGAAAGGGAGAGCAGAAACGGCGGCAATTCGAGTCAGGCGAATGGGTTTTCGACGTGTCTTCGTTCGCCCGGTCCTGACGCAGCTCTCCCGTTCGAGCGCCGAGTATCGAATATCGAATGCCCGACGAAAAGGAGTTCCTGTGATTTCAAGGACGAAGAGGGTCGCCCGTTCCCTGGGCGTGGCGATCGCCGCCACCGCTGCGGTCACGATGGTCATGCCCACGAGCAACGCCTTCGCCATCGACCACGTCGAGTGCCGCGGCGGGGAGAACTTCCTGAAGGTCTGGTCCCACCTGGACGGCCGTACCAGCGTGGACTGCTACGCCAACAAGGGCCGGACCGGCTTCGGCAGTTGGTGGGTCGACCGCATCTCGACGGGCAACAACGACCTCATCTACTACGACGCGAACGGCGACTCGGTCCGCATCAACCGGTGGACCGACATCACGTTCCCGAACAACCCGCCGCGGGTCAAGGACATCGAGATCCTCTGACACCCTCCACAGCTGTCCCTTTGGGCCCGCGCGCCGGCGCCCGAAGGCAGGCAGCCGTCGGCCGGGCATGTCGTCGGGGACGAGATGCCCGGCGCGCGGACGCGGGAACGGGTCAGCTGGTCCAGAGGACCGGGCTGTCGCTGTACGCGTCGCCCTCGTCGAACGAGGCGGCCGCGATGGGCGTGGTCTTCGTGGCGCTGAGCGAGCAGGTCTCGTACGACGCGCCCTTGGTGGTGAATTCGCTGGGTGCTGATTCGCTGTCGCACTTGCCCGGGAGGTCACCGATCAGGACGATGCCCGTGGGGCCGCCGTCGGCCAGCTCGCCGCGCAGCCTCAGCGACGCGTACGAGAGGTCGGTGCCGCCGACGTTCTCCACCTTCATACGGATGTAGTAGGGCGTCATGCCCTTCGCCTTCGCGCCGAATCCGGCCATGTCGGCCTCGGCGCCCTTCTCGATCGCCGTGACGGTCACGGCGATGGTGCCCTTCTTGTCGGTCCCGTACTTGAAGGGCAGCACCGCCTTCTCGCCGACCTTGAGCTTCGTGCCCGGCGCGGTCGTGTCGCCCCCGGCCGGAGCGCCACCGGCGTCGCCGGGGTCCGCGGACGGGCTGCTCGGGTCTGCCGCCGCCGAGTCGGACGCCGCCGGGTCGGCAGACGCCGGGGCGGACGCCGAGGGCGAGTCCTGAGCCGATGCCGAGTCGTCGCCGTCATTGCAGGCCGTGAGCCCGAGCCCCATGGTGGCGAGAGCGGCTGCGAAGAAGATGCGTCCCTTGTGTGTCATTTCGACCTAACTGGCATGAAGAGCTGCCTCGTACGACAGCTGGTGCGTTCAGCAGACGCATCTCAGAATGGGTCGGGAATGACACAGGCATGCCACAGGAATGCGACGGGTGCGGCACGGCTCGGCGCGGCGACGGGCAACGACGGGCAACGACGGGCAATGACGGGCAACGACGGGCAACGACGGGCAACGACGGGCAACGACGGGCAACGCGGCGACGGACGGCCCGGCTGTCGCCGGACCGTCCCCGGTCGCCGCTCAATCGCCCCTCAATCGCCGCTCAGTTGCCCAGGTCCGCCAGCTGATCGAACCCCGGGATCTCCTGCGGGCTGCGCGTCCCCGGGCCGGTGTACGTGGCCGAGGGCCGCACCAGGCGGCCCGTCCGCTTCTGCTCCAGGATGTGCGCCGACCAGCCCGCCGTACGGGCGCACGTGAACATCGACGTGAACATGTGCGCCGGCACCTCCGCGAAGTCCAGCATGATCGCCGCCCAGAACTCCACGTTCGTCGCCAGCACCCGGTCCGGGCGGCGCGCGTGCAGCTCCTCCAGCGCGGCCTTCTCCAGCGCCTGCGCCACCTCGAAGCGCGGCGCGCCCAGCTCCTCGGCCGTGCGCCGGAGCACGCGGGCGCGGGGGTCCTCCGCGCGGTAGACGCGGTGCCCGAAGCCCATCAGGCGTTCGCCCTTGTCCAGGGCCTTCTTCACGTACGCGGTGGCGTCCCCGGTCCGCTCGATCTCCTCGATCATGCCGAGGACGCGGGACGGCGCGCCGCCGTGCAGCGGGCCCGACATGGCCCCCACCGCGCCGGACAGCGCGGCGGCCACGTCGGCGCCGGTGGAGGCGATGACGCGGGCGGTGAACGTCGAGGCGTTCATGCCGTGCTCGGCGGCGGACGTCCAGTAGGCGTCCACGGCCTTCACATGGCGGGGGTCCGGCTCGCCGCGCCAGCGGATCATGAACCGTTCGACGACGGACCCGGCCTTGTCGATCTCGCTCTGCGGGACCATCGGCACCCCCTGCCCGCGCGCCGACTGGGCGACGTACGAGAGCGCCATGACGGCGGCCCGCGCAAGGTTGTTGCGCGCGGTCTCCTCGTCGATGTCCAGGAGGGGTTTCAGGCCCCACACGGGGGCGAGCATCGCCAGCGCGGACTGCACGTCCACCCGGATGTCACCGGAGTGGACCGGGATCGGGAACGGCTCGGCGGGCGGCAGACCGGGGTTGAACGCCCCGTCGACCAGCAGCCCCCAGACGTTGCCGAACGACACGTGGCCGACGAGATCCTCGATGTCGACCCCTCGGTAGCGGAGCGAACCGCCTTCCTTGTCGGGTTCGGCGATCTCCGTTTCGAACGCGACGACTCCTTCGAGTCCGGGTACGAAGTCGGACATCAGGCGGCTCCCTCGGATCGGCGGCTGCGGGCGGGCCGCGAACGGTCCGCCCCACGATATTGGCGGGTTCCGACGTGACCGGGAAGCGTGACATCCGGCACAGCTCCCCGTTCCCTCCCGGAACGGTTGACGACCCTCCTCGCCGGGCAGACTCGGCCGCTGCGGCAGGATGAGCGTGTGTCCACCGCAGATTCCTCCTTCGATTCCACCACCGATCCGGCCGCGATGCGCGAGCAGTACCGTTCCGAGAGCTTCTCCGAGGACGATCTGGCCGCAGACCCCATGCAGCAGTTCGCCCGCTGGTTCCGGCAGATCGCCGCAGGCGGGATGCTGCACGAACCGAACGCCATGGTGGTGTCCACGGCGACGCCCGACGGCGTGCCGTCCTCCCGGACGGTGCTGCTGAAGATGTACGACGAGCGCGGCTTCGTCTTCTTCACCAACTACGAGTCCCGCAAGGGCCGCGAGCTGGCCGCCAACCCGCGCGTGTCGCTGCTCTTCCCCTGGCACCCGCTGGCCCGCCAGGTCATCGTCACCGGCAGCGCGGCCCGCGTCGGCCGCGAGGAGACGGCCGCCTACTTCCGTACCCGCCCGCACGGCTCCCAGCTCGGCGCCTGGGCGAGCGACCAGTCCTCGGTGATCGGCTCCCGCGAGGAGCTGGTGCGGCGCTACGAGGAGCTGTCGGCCCGCTACCCGGAGGGCGAACAGATCCCGGCGCCCCCGCACTGGGGCGGCTTCCGGGTCGTCCCGGCCGCGATCGAGTTCTGGCAGGGCCACGAGAACCGGCTGCACGACCGGCTGCGCTACGTACGCGAGGACGTGGATGTGGACGGCGAGGACGGGGGCGCGGGCGGCGGGGCCGCGTGGCGCGTCGAGCGGCTGTGTCCCTGAGGGGCCCGGCCCCGGACACGCAGAAACCCGCAGGCTCTGGACCCTCCTTGCGGAGGGGCCGGCCGGACTAACCGGCGAGCCTGCGGGTCGGTGACTGCTTGGGATTGGCCGGCGACCGGCCTTGCACTGCAAAGAGTGCGACGACGGGCGTCAGCCCGCAGTCACCTCACGAGTCCGAAAAGAAATCACTTCCGGAGCACCTCCCTTCATGTGTACCCACAGCCTAGGAACCGCCCCCGGGGCCGCACAACCGAATTATCCGCGTCATTGATTTCGGTGAAGTCGCTGTGTGCTGGGTCACGTTCGAGTTCAATGGTCTGACGTGCAGTAATGCCGGACACGTCCTGCAGGGGGTACGGGGATGAGTGCTTCCAGGAGCAGCGGAACCACCGACGCTCTCGGGCCCGAGGAAGGCCCGGAGGGACGGCCGGAGCCCCCCGAACCCCCGGAGGCGCAGGTGGACGGCCCCGCGGCGATTCCCGGGTCCGAGCTGCTGGCGGCCCTGCTCGACGGAATGGACGCCGCGCTCTGCGCCTTCGACGCGGGCGGCACCGTCACCCACTGGAACCGCGAGGCCGAGCGGATTCTCGGCTGGTCCGCGGCGGAGGCCGTCGGGAAGCCCGGGTTCGCCGGATGGGCCGTGCGCCGGGCGGACGCGGGCGAGGTCCAGGGGCGGCTGATGGCCGTCATGGGCGGGCCGGGGCGGCAGGTGCACGAGTTCGCGCTGCTGCGCAAGGACGGCGGCCGGGTTCTGGTGCGGACCCAGTCGGCCGGGGTGCGCGGCGCGGACGGGAAGCCGGCCGGGGTGTACTGCGCGTTCAGCGAGGTCCACGCGCAGATCGACCTGGAGCGGGCCATCGCGCTGAGCGAGGCGCTGCTCGAGGACGCGTCGTGGGGGGTGGTCCTCGTCGATGTGGACCTGCGGCCGACCGTCGTCAACGCCCACGCCGCCCGCGCGCTGGGCGGCGGCCGCACGGCCCTGCTGGGGCGTCCGCTGGGCGAACTGATCGTGCAGGGCGTGGAGGACCTGGAGGGCGCGCTCCAGCACGTGCTGGCCGCCGGGGACCCGCCCGCCCCCGTCGAGCTGTGGGTGACGCTGCGGACGGCGGAGGGCAGCCGGCGGCGCTGCTGGCGCAGCGGTTTCATGCGGCTGGCCTCGCCGCTCGCGGAGGAGCCGGTGCCGCTGGGCGTCGGCTGGCTGTTCCAGGACATCACGGAGGCGAAGCTGGCCGCCCAGGACGCGGACCGGGCGCGCTTCCGGTCGAACCAGCTGCACCGGGCCTCGCGCTCCGCGGCCGAGTGCGAGGACCCGATGGAGGCGGCGACCACCTCGCTCGACTACGCGCTCGCGGGCTTCGCGGACCACGCGCTGATCGACCTGGTGGCGGGGGAGCGGCTGGTCCGCGCCGCCGCGACGCCGTCGGACGCGCCGGGGCCGTGCCTGCCGGTGGTGGGCGGCGGCATCCCGCTGCGGTACGCACCCGGCCACCCCGCCCTCCAGGCGGTGGACCGCACGGGCTCGGTACGGGCCACGGCGGGGGCCGGGGAGGCGGGGGAGTGGGCGACGGGGCGGCAGTGGCCGGCCGACTCGGTGCACGCCCTGTGCGCGGTGCTGCGGAGCCGGGGCCGGACGCTGGGTGTGGTGACGTTCCTGCGCTCGGCCCACCGTGCCGCCTTCGAACGCCCGGACGCGGTGTACGCGGAAAGCGTGGCGGACCGCGTCGCGGCGTCGGTGGACCTGTACGCGGCGCTGAGGGCCGCCGACCCCGGCAATCCCGGCCCGTCCGGCGTTTGAGGACGGAACCGCCGCCGGGGTGGGCGCTCACCTCGCGGGCCCCGCTCACCGGCGGCCCCGCTCACCCGCCGCCAGGCGGTCAGTGGCGGTAGAAGATCCGGTCCGCGTACTGCGTCATCACGCGCCCGTTCC
This sequence comes from Streptomyces sp. NBC_00341, assembly GCF_041435055.1. Lineage (NCBI taxonomy): Bacteria > Bacillati > Actinomycetota > Actinomycetes > Kitasatosporales > Streptomycetaceae > Streptomyces > Streptomyces sp. NBC_00341. The sequence goes on from NZ_CP108002.1 coordinate 5,173,975, forward strand.
ACTCATGGCCGCCGTCGACGTTCCCGGACCGCAGCAACGGCGGCTCCACGCCACGCTCCAGCAGCCGCTCCGCCGCCGCCGCCATCATCGCCTGCATCACCGCACTGGTGACCACCGTGGAGGCGGGTGCGAACGGTGCCTCGATGCCGTCCACGTTCAGCTCCGCGTCACCGATCGCGATCTTGCTGTCCAGCACGATGTCGCAGTGGTCGCGCAGGAAGCCGCCCGAGCTGTGCCGGGACCGGGTGCCGTCCGCGTACGCGACCGAGGTGACGCCGATGACCTTCAGGCCCAGCGCACGCGCGTTCATCGCCATCTCCACCGGCAGCGCGTTGCGCCCGGACAGCGAGATGATCACCAGTACGTCGCCCGGCTTCGCGGGGCTGGAGTCGAGGACCGCGCCCGCGAGGCCGTCGACCCGCTCCAGCGCGGAGCCCAGGGTCGCCGGCATGACGTCGACCCCGAGGGCGCCGGGGACGGCCATGAGGTTCATCAGGGCGAGCCCGCCCGCGCGGTAGACGACGTCCTGGGCGGCGAGCGAGGAGTGCCCGGCGCCGAAGGCGAAGAGCCGCCCCCCGGCCTCGACGGTGTCCGCGATGGCCGCACCGGCTGCCGCGATGTTGCCGGACTCCTCGTCGCGCACCCGCTCCAGCAGGCCGATCGCTGCGTCGAAGAACTGACCGGCCAGCTTGCTTTCGCTCATCTGAGGAGGGCCTTTCCGGCGGGGTGTGGGTGACCAGGGGCGTCCGTACCGCCGATCACGTTGCGGTCTGGACCAGTGACATGTCAATACCGCACGGGGCCCGCGCGGCCAGGTCCGATGGGCCGCATCGGACCGACGAGGCACGGTTGTCAGCGGTATGCGTCAGAATTGGGTGAGGGCCAGCGCACGATTGCATCGAGGGGCACGAATGTCCGGACTGATCGACACAACGGAGATGTATCTCCGCACCATCCTCGAACTTGAAGAGGAAGGCGTGGTCCCCATGCGCGCCCGGATTGCGGAACGGCTGGACCAGAGCGGTCCGACGGTCAGCCAGACGGTGGCCCGCATGGAGCGCGACGGCCTGGTTCAGGTCGCGGGCGACCGCCATCTGGAGCTGACGGACGAAGGGCGCCGGCTGGCGACCCGGGTGATGCGCAAGCACCGGCTCGCGGAGTGCCTGCTGGTCGACGTGATCGGCCTGGAGTGGGAGCAGGTCCACGCCGAGGCCTGTCGCTGGGAACACGTGATGAGCGAGGCCGTGGAGCGGCGGGTGCTGGAGCTGCTGCGCCACCCGACGGAGTCCCCGTACGGGAATCCGATCCCCGGTCTGGAGGAGCTGGGCGAGAAGGCCGAGGCCGATCCGTTCCTCGACGAGGGCATGGTGAGCCTCTCGGATCTCGACCCGGGCGCCGAGGGCAAGACCGTGGTGGTCCGCCGGATCGGTGAGCCGATCCAGACGGACGCCCAGCTGATGTACACGCTGCGGCGGGCGGGCGTGCAGCCCGGTTCCGTGGTCAGCGTGACGGAGTCGCCCGGCGGGGTGCTGGTCGGCAGCAGCGGGGAGGCGGCGGAGCTGGACTCCGAGGTGGCGTCGCACGTCTTCGTCGCCAAGCGCTGACTTCTCGGCTTCTCGACTCCTCGACTTCTCGACTCCTCGCGCCGACGAACGGAGTCAGACGCGCGGAGTCGGACGCGCGGAGTGTCGGGGGCCCGGCGTACGGGCCCCCGGGCCGCGCGTCCGTTTTCCGTTTTTCCGTACGGAATCGCAGCGCCCGGACGGATCGCGTGCCAGGCTGTGCCGGTGGGATTACCTGAGAGTGTCGGCCGCCCGGCCGCGCGGTCGGGGAGGGGAGCAGGGTATGCGCCCGTCTTCTGTGCGTGTCCGGCCCGCGCGCGTCCGGCCTGCGCATCGATGGGACGCGCACCGGACGGGACGCGCGCCCACGCCCGCTTCCGGCCCCGGCCCGGAGCCCCGTGAACAGCGGATGGCCCCGGCGCCTCACGGCGCCGGGGCCTGTCCTCCCCTGCTTCCGACCTGGAGCCCCGAGCTCTTCAGGTCGGTCCCTGCGGGCCCTCATCCCCGAGTGGCCCGCCTCCCGGTGAAGATCTCCCCTCCGCAGCCGACGTCAATCCTTGGAAGCGGTCACTCGAACGAGCGGTGTTGCGTGCCGGAACCCGGTTTTCGAATAAGAGTTCGATAGTCTGCTGGTACGCGACCACACGGTGATCGAGGGACCAGAAGGGGGTGCCAGAACTATGGTGCGGCGCATCGATGTGACCGGAACCGACGGCGTACGCCTCGCGGCCTGGGAGTTCGCCGATCCGCCCAAGGAGCGCGCGGAGAGCGAACGCGCCCCCGGCGTCTTACTGCTCCACGGGCTGATGGGCCGGGCCTCGCACTGGGCCTCCACCACCCGCTGGCTCGCCGAGCGGCACCGCGCGGTCGGCCTCGACCAGCGCGGCCACGGCCGCAGCGAGAAGCCCGCGGAGGGCCCGTACACGCGCGACGCGTACGTCGCCGACGCCGAGGCCGCGATCGAACAGCTCGACCTCGGCCCCGTGACCCTCGTCGGACACGCCATGGGGGCGCTTACCGCCTGGCAGCTCGCCGCCAAGCGCCCCGATCTCGTCCGGGCGCTGGTCATCTGCGACATGCGGGCCTCCGCGCTCGGCGCGGCCTCGCAGCGGGAGTGGGAGGACTGGTTCAGGTCCTGGCCGGTGCCGTTCGCGACGCTGTCCGACGTGCGGAAGTGGTTCGGCGAGGACGACCCCTGGGTGGAGCGGCCCAACCCCTCGCGCGGTGAGTTCTACGCCGAGGTGATGGCCGAGCGCGCCGACGGCTGGCGGCCCGTCTTCTCCCGCCGCCAGATGCTCCAGTCCCGTGCCACCTGGGTGTTCGAGGCGCACTGGGAGGAGCTGGCCCAGGTCGGCTGCCCGACCCTGGTGCTCCGCGGACTGGACGGCGAGCTGGGCCGGGCGGAGGCCCAGGAGATGGTCCGGGTACTGCCGCGCGGCCAGTACGCGGAGGTGGCCGACGCCGGACACCTCGTCCACTACGACCAGCCGGAGGGCTGGCGGGCCGCGGTCGAACCCTTCCTGGAGCAGCTGGCCGAGGAGGACAGGAACGACCGGGACGACAGAGACGACCGGGACGACAGGGGTGACCGCGAGCCGGTGGCTCCGTAACCCTTCCGCCCGCCTGCCGGCCGGCCCCGCCCCGTCACCCCTTGCTGACCGCCGCCAGGATCTCCGGCAGCCGGTCCGCGGTCCGGGGCGCCGCCACCCGCAGCCCGGCCCAGGCGATCAGCGCCCCGTACACCGCACCCGCCGGAAGCAGCACCCACAGCCACTCCTGCGCGCCCGCGACCCGCAGCCAGATCGTCGCGGCGATCACCGGGGCGCACAGCAGCGCCGCCGAGACCATGCCGCCGAAGATCGACATCCAGGCGAGCCCGGCCTGCCCCGGCGCCACGTTCTTGAACGCGCCGTCCTGCGGGATCGAGTACGGCAGATTCGCGGAGGCCACCGCACCCGTCGCCAGCATCGCGCCCAGCAGCGCGAACGACAGCCCCATGACCCCCGGCAGCTGCTGCCAGTCCCCGAGCAGCGCACAGGTCAGCACCGTCACCAGGATCGTGTACGGAAGGGTGATCAGCAGCAGGGCCAGTGCCCGCGCCCGCAGCTCCAGGTACGCGTCCCGGGTCGAGGAGATCGTCATGGCCACCATCCAGAACGCGGAGGTGTCCTGCCCGAACTGGTTGTACATCTGGATGCCGAGCATCCCGGCGGCGAAGCAGGCGAAGTAGACGGAGCCGGTGCCCTGCAACGCGTTGAGCAGCGGCACGATCAGTCCGATCGCCAGCGCCGTCACCCACGCCGCCTTGGTCTTCGGGTCCCGGACGACGTAGCGCAGGCTCCGCTGCATCACCGTGCCGGTGCGCCCCTCCGGGAACAGCGCCCAGATGCCGGCGCCGCGCGAACCGGACTTCGCCCGGTTCGGCTCGGCCGCGGCGAGCGTCGAGCCGTCCGGCGCCGTCATCAGCTTGACCAGGCTGCGCTGCCACAGCCACACCAGCAGGGCCAGCGCCGCCACGGAGAGCAGCAGCTGAACGGCGGCCCGGCCGTACGAGCCCTGGGACGCGGAGTGCACGGAGCCGATGGCCGACGCGGGCGGCAGCCAGCGCACCACCTCCGCCGCCGGGTCCAGCGCGGAGAGGCCGCCGGCCTGGCCGAGCCGCTGCGCGCCGAAGTTGACGGCCTGGATGCCCACGGCGATCACCAGCCCGCTGAGCACCGCCAGATCGCGGCCCTTGCGCGACGTCAGCAGCCGGCTGTTGGCCGTGGCGACGGTCCGCGCCAGCGCCACGCAGACCAGCAGGGTGAGCGGGGCGGCCAGCACCGCGAACACGGCCGCGCCCGCACCGTGGGCCAGTGCGATCACCGAACCGGCCGTCAGGCAGAGCGTGAACAGCGGGCCGATACCGACCAGCGAGGACGTCAGCAGCGCGGTGATCAGGGGCCTCGGCCGCAGCGGCAGCATCACCAGACGGCTCGGGTCGAGGGTCTCGTCCCCGTCCGAGAAGAACAGCGGCATCACGGCCCAGCCGAGCGCCAGCACCCCGGCCAGCAGCACCACGAGCGATTCCACGTGGGCGTTGCCGCGCAGCGCGATCAGCGCGATGAGCTGGCCCGCGGCGATCAGCAGGGTGATGACGACGGACGCGATGTAGGCGGCCCGCCGCCCCGACGACTGCCGCAGCCCGTTGCGCAGCAGCGACAGCTTCAGCCGGACGAAGACGGGAACCAGAGCGGTACCGCCCGTGGCGCCCGCACCGCCCGTCCGGGGCCCGGCTCCCGCCGGGGCGTCGAACACGCTCATCGGGCACCGCCCAGCCAGTCCAGGGCGTCGCCGTCGTCGCGGCCGCCCGCGCCGACGAGCTCCAGGAACGCGTCCTGGAGCGTGGGCGCATCGCCGCGCACCTGCGCCAGGGTGCCCTGCGACTTGATGCTGCCCGCCGCCATCACGGCCACCCAGTCGCACAGCGACTCGACGAGCTCCATCACATGGCTGGAGAAGATGACGGTCGCCCCGGAGCGGGTGTAGCGCTCCAGCACCTTGCGGATGGTCTGTGCGGAGACCGGGTCGACGCCCTCGAACGGCTCGTCCAGGAAGAGCACTTCGGGGTTGTGCAGCAGTGCCGCCGCGAGCCCGATCTTCTTCCGCATGCCGGTCGAGTAGTCGACGACCAGCTTGTGCTGGGCGCCCGCCAGATCCAGTACGTCCAGCAGCTGGGTGGCGCGGCTGTCCGTCTCCGGTCCCGGCAGCCCGCGCAACCGGCCGGTGTAGCCCAGCAGTTCACGCCCCGAGAGGCGCTCGAAGAGCCGCAGGCCCTCGGGCAGCACGCCGATCCGGGACTTCACCTCGACCGGATCGCGCCAGACGTCCCGGCCGCCGACCTCGATCCGGCCCATGTCGGGGCGGAGCAGCCCGGTGACCATGGACAGGGTGGTGGTCTTGCCCGCGCCGTTGGGCCCCACCAGACCGATGAACTTGCCTGCGGGCAGCTCCAGATCGATTCCGGCCACCGCCGTCTGATCCCCGAACCGTTTCCAGAGCCCTTCCACGCGCACCGCGGGCGGTGTCACCCGCGGCGATCGCGCTTCGGCCGTCTGCTCTGTCCTGTCTGTCCTGTCGATGTCGCGCCGGTCCGGCATCGTGCACGCCCTTCGAAGTCCCCGTGTGTGGGGGCCACCCTACGAAAGGCGGGTCCGTGCGTCAGCCGCTTCCCGGCCGCAGGCGTAGGCGAGCGGGCTGATCAGCTCCTCCACCTCGGGCAGCCAGCGGTTCGCGGTGGTGGGGCGGCGGGCCCACTGCACCGAGCCGCTCCCGCCGACCCGGCTCGGCGGTGCCGTCACGTACTGGCCCTCGCCGCAGCCGCGCAGCCCGATCGCGGGGGCGCTCCAGCCCAGCCGCCGCACCAGCGCGTCGGCCTTGGCGGCGGCGCCCGGCAGCACGAAGAACTGCATCCGGCGGTCGGGGGAGCGGGTCACCGGGCCCAGCGGCAGGCTCAGCCGCTCCATCCGGGCGAGGGCCAGGAATCCGGCCGACTCCGGTACGTCGATGGCGTCGAAGGCGCGGCCGGTCGGCAGCAGGATGGACGCCCGGGGCTGCCGCTCCCACATCCGGCGGGCCGCGGCACCGCTGCCGGTGGCCAGGCCCGCCCAGTCGGCCCGGGTGGGGTGCGCGCCGGGAACCGCGCACCGGTCCTCACCGCACGAACACCGCTCCACCCCGTCGGCCGGCTCCAGCCAGGTGCCGGGGCACACGTCCCAGTGCCGCTCCTCCGCGTACCGCACGGCGGCGTCGAGCAGCGGCTCGGCACGCTGCTGGGGGACCTGCGCGGCTTCCATGACTCCGATGGGCTCTTCCACGCACAGCACAACTCCCGCCACCACCCGGGGTTACGGGCGTGACGTGCGCGGATGGGGGTCGCTTCGCCCCCGCATACGGGGCGCATCGATGCATGGGCGGGGGCGCGCGGTAGGCGTCACGGCGAAGGACGGGTAACCAGATACGGGAATTCCGGCACAGTTCGACTCGCATCTTAGAGCGCTTGCTGTGACGAAAGATGCAAGACGTCGTGAAAGTGACCAACACGATGAATCGGCGCATTTCTTAGGCATATGTCGGGCAGTGATCCCGAAACGATCACCGCGGCCTCAGGGGGACACACATGGCAGCCAGGCCTCTCGTCGCACGCCAGCCGAACGAACGGCTGCAGGCGCTCATTCAGGAAGCCGGATGCTCCAACGCGGGCCTGGCCCGCCGCGTCAACATGGTCGGGGCCGAACGCGGTCTCGACCTCCGCTACGACAAGACCTCGGTCGCCCGCTGGCTGCGTGGACAGCAGCCGCGCGGCAGGGCGCCGGGGATCATCGCCGAAGCACTCGGCCGCAAGCTCGGCCGTACCGTCACGATCGACGAGATCGGGATGGCCAACGGCAAGAACCTCGCCTCCGGTGTGGGCCTGCAGTTCGCCCCGACGGTGATCGGGGCGATCGAGCAGGTCTGCGAGCTGTGGCGCAGCGATGTCGGCCGCCGCGACTTCCTCACCGGTTCCGCGGTGGCCTCCTCCGCACTGGTCGAGCCCAGTCGGGACTGGCTGATCAGCGGTGCGGACCCGCACGTCGCACGGGCGGCCGGGGCCCGGGTCGGCATGCCGGACGTGGAGGCGGTGCGGGCGATGACGGCCGCGCTGGTCGACCTCGACCACCGGTTCGGCAGCGGCCATGTGCGGCCGGTCCTGGTGCACTACCTCAACAGCGTGGTCTCCGGGCTGCTTTCGGGCGCGTACCGCGAATCGACCGGGCGGCAGCTGTTCGCGGCGGTCGCACGGCTCACCGAACTCGCCGGGTACATGGCGATCGACACGGGCCAGCCGGGCCTCGCCCAGCGCTACTACATCCAGGCGCTGCGCCTCGCGCAGGCGGCCGGTGACCGCGCCTACGGCGGCTACGTGCTGGCCGCGTCGATGAGCCATCTCGCGGCCCAGCTCGGCAATCCGCGCGAGATCGCCCAACTGGCCAGGGCCGCGCAGGAGGGTGCGCGCGGACGGGTCACGCCGAGGGCGGAGGCGATGTTCTACGCCGCGGAGGCGCGCGGCCACGCCCTCCTCGGGGACGCCGGCACCTGCCGCTCCGTGGCGAGCCTGGCGCAGTCGGCCCTGGACCGCGCCGACCCGGACAGCGGTGACGATCCCGACTGGATCGCCCACTTCGACCACGCCTACCTGGCCGACGAACTGGCGCACTGTCACCGCGATCTCGGCCAGGCGGAGTCCGCCGCGCGCCGGGCGAAGGAGTCCCTGGACGGCCACCCGGAGTCCCGGGCCCGCCGCCGCGGCATCGGCCTGGCGCTGCTGGCCTCGGCCCAGGTGCAGCTGCGCGAGGTGGAGCAGGCCTGCCACACCGGGACACGGGCGATGGAGCTGCTCGGCTCGGTGCGCTCCAGCCGGGGCGCGGAGTATCTGGAGGACCTCCAGCAGCGGCTGGTGCCGTACGGGGACGAGCCCGCGGTACGGGAGTTCGGGGCCCGTCTGGAGCTCCAGGTGGCGTGAGCGGAGGGTGCGGCCGGGGCCTGCTGCGGCGTCCGGATCGCGGGATCTGCCCGGCCGACCCCTTAACTGCGTCTTAAGGCCGCTGAGTGTTACAGCCGCTGTGAAGGGGTGGTGAGTGAGCTCACGCGCTTGGCGAACGGCGGCTGCCACCCGGTAGCGTGAGCCGACGATTCCATAGGTTCACACGTAGGAGTCCCGGTGACACAGAGCGGACAGGGCGACGAGCAGCAGCTCCCTGCTGTACGACCCGCGCACGAGGGTGTCGTGCTGCCCTCGGGTGGCGGCGAGCCCTGGACGCCGGGGGCGCCGGCGGACCAGTCGGCCCCGGCGGAAGGCCAGCCGTGGGGCCGGCCCTGGGGGCCGCAGGCACCGCACCAGGACGCCGCGTCGCAGCAGGGCCAGTACGGGCAGCAGGGCGGACAGCCCGCGTACGGGCAGCAGCACGGGCAGTACGACCAGGGGCAGCAGCAGGCTCCGGCGTACGGCCAGGGCCAGGGCCAGTACGGGCAGGGACAGCAGGACCACGGCCAGCAGGGCCACCAGGGGCCGTCCTACGGCCAGCCGCAGCCGCCGCAGCATCCGCTGCCGCCCGCGCAGCCGCAGGGCCCGTACGCCCAGCCGCTGCCGCCCGAGGCCGTGCCCGGCATGGGCATGGGCGGGGACTCGGACGCCACGCAGTACATCGCGCCGGTGCCCTCGGGCCCCGGGCCGGGCGGGCTGCCGCCGGAGAACCCCGCGGAGTCGACCCAGTACCTGGGCCAGGGCCGGCCGCAGGGGTATCAGCAGCCCCCGCAGGGCGGCCAGGACGCCGACGCGACCCAGTACATACCCCCGGTGCCCGGTGGAGCCCCGTACGGAATCAGGCCCGGCACACCCGGCGAGCGCCCGCCGCCCGCCGAGTTCGACAACCTCTTCCGCAGCGACGAGCCCGCGGGCGCCACGCAGCAGATGCCCCGGTTCGACCCCGGCCAGCAGCCCCCGCAGTACCAGGGCGGCCCCCCGCAGCCCCAGCAGTCGTACCAGCAGCCGCCCCCGTACAACGGCCCGGAGGACGGGCCGGCGGGGGACGGGCGCGAGGAGCGGCGCAAGCGGCCCGCGCACGTCCCGCTGATCGCCGCGGTCGTCGTCGGCTGTGCGGTGATCGGGCTCGGCGCCGGTGCGCTGCTGAGCGGTGGCGACGACGACAAGGACAACAAGGAGCCGGTGGCCTCGGCGAGTTCACCCGCCGCCCAGCCGTCCAGCAAGGCCGCGCCCGACCCGGCGAAGCCGCAGGCGGAGGAGCTCGACAAGCTGCTCGCCGACAGCAACAACAGCAGGGCCGCCGTCATCAGCGCGGTCGAGAAGACCAAGACCTGCACCAACCTCGACAAGGCCGTGTCGGATCTCAAGGGCGCCGCGAAGCAGCGCCGCGACCTGGTCACCCGGCTCAAGGGTCTCTCGGTCGACAAGCTGCCGAACAACGGCGAGCTGACCGCCTCCCTCACCAAGGCCTGGCAGGCCTCCGCGTCCGCCGACGACCACTACGCAGCCTGGGCCGCGCAGGCCAAGAGCAAGAAGGTCTGCAAGCACGGCAAGGCCCGTACGACCTCGCAGACGCAGGCCGCCAACGTGCAGAGCGGCGAGGCGAGCAAGGCCAAGCGCGAGGCGTCCAAGCTGTGGAACACCATCGCGAAGAAGTACGGCCTGACCGAGCGCGAGGCAACCGCGCTCTGAGCCCGGCGGCTGAGCCGGACGGGCAGGCGGGCGGAAGCCACCGGGCCCGCCCGTCTCAGCCGGTCGCGCTCGCGTCCGACAGGGTCTTCGTCACGTCCACGAACCCCTTCTTGTCGGCGACCAGCTTGCCGTCGCGCACGACCTGGAACGTCACCTTGCTGTTGACGATGCGCGGATACGAGTCCGAGCCGATCATGTCCTCGTAGCGCCAGCGCAGTTGGGGGGTGAGGCCGCCGGTGTCGACCCGGATGCCCTTGTTCAGGGCCTTGGTGACCTTGCCCGCGGTGATCCCCGGCTCGTCCAGTGACTCGACGATCGACTTCAGGGCCGTGTAGGCGATCCAGGTGGTCTGCACGCCCGTGTCGTTCGGGTCGATCCGGTTGTCGCCGAAGGCGTGCTCGCGGATCACCTGGCGCATCCGGTTCCAGCGGGCGTCACCCGCGTCCGGGTACCAGCCGGTGACGTACGCGCCCTCGAACGGGCTGTCCCGGCCGCCCGTGCGGTCGATGAGCGGCTGGCCCACGCTGCCGAGCACCGAGGAGATGCTGACCGCCGCGGTCGCCGGTGCCAGCCGCCGGAAGGAGTCGAAGAACGTCTCCGTGCGGTCGCCCAGTACGGCCGTGACGCACCCGCCGGACGTGCCCGCCCCGGCGAGCGCCTGCCCGGCCGCGCTGTCGTAGGACGTGGCCGTCTCGGACGCCCGGATGTCGGCCGGTGCGGGACGGCGGGCCTCGGTGAGGCCGGTCCTGAGGAGCCACGACTGCCCGTCGCCGCCCAGCGTGTCCGGCCGCACCAGCGAGACCCGCTCGCAACCGCGGGCCAGCTGCTTGGCGTTGCCCGCCAGCAGCGCGAACTGGCCGCCGGTCACCGGGTAGGACATATAGCTGCGGAACTCCTCCTCCGAGGCGCCGTACCCGCCGATGTACGGAATCCCGGCCACCTCCAGCGGTGCCATGAACGCCCGCCCGTACCGGCTGTACGAGCCGACGACCGCGACGGCCTTCTCCTCGACGGCCCGGCGGGCGCAGCGGCCCGCGCCGATCGAGGTGTCCTGCTCGTCGCAGGTGACGACGCGCAGCCTGTGGCCGTCGATCCCGCCGCTGCCGTTGATCCAGCGCGCGTATGTCTGCGCCATGGCGGTCATGCCGGCCATGTCGGCGCTGTCCGGGCCCGAGGCGCCGCTCGGCGCCCAGGTGACGACGGTGACGGGCTCCCTGGAGTCCCCCGAGGCCCCAGGGAGCACACCGCAGCCGGTCATCAGCAAGGCCCCTGCCGCCACTGTGCCGATGAGCGGCCTGATAGGGCGGGGAAGGATGGGGCGCTGCCGTCCGGTCATGGGCCCTGACCCTTCCCGGCCCCGGGTAACGCCGCAGTGTGGTCCGTTCAACGCTCGGTGACATCCGGGTGAATTGCAGGGGGCCGCGCAGGAGGCCGGAAAGGGAACGTACGATCGACAGCTGTGCAGCAAGGTTCCGAGAACACTTCCCGTCGCGGCCGTCGCTCCTCCACCATGGGCGGCATGCCGCTCAACGACATTCCGTGGTGGCGCTGGCGCAGCAACGTGCGCTCGGCGCTGCACATGCTCTCCGACCCCGTCTTCCACCACGAGTGCTGGCTGGCCGGCCGGGAGGGATACGGCGACGTCACCGACGCCGTGTACCGCCTGGTCGAGGACACCTGGCTCGACAACTGGTCCGCCGAGAAATACGTCGGCACGGTCTTCCGGGACTCCGGCGAGGCCGCCCTCGTGGACGTCGCCGTCCTGCGGGTGCTGCGCATCATGCACCAGGTCGGCGCCGACGCCCCGGTCTCCGCCTACCTGGAGCACCACGGCTGGCCCGAGGCCGTCCGGGCCGCCCGCGAGGCCCATGTGCTGCTCGCCTCGAACGACGGCGAGGACCCGGACGTACCGCCGCGCTCGCTGGACGTGCTCCGCATCATGACCAGAACGGCCTGAGATCCGGGCGGTGTGGCACCCTACGGGGATGACCGCGCCGCAGCCCGCTGACACCGCCCCCGAGCAGTACGTCCTCACGCTCTCGTGCCCCGACAAAAAGGGCATCGTGCACGCCGTGTCGAGCTATCTCTTCATGACCGGCTGCAACATCGAGGACAGCCAGCAGTTCGGGGACCACGACACGGGTCTGTTCTTCATGCGGGTCCACTTCTCCGCGGACAGCCCGGTGACCGCGGAGAAGCTGCGGGCGAGCTTCGCCGCGATCGGTGACTCCTTCCGGATGGAGTGGCAGATCCACCGCTCCTCCGACCGGATGCGGATCGTGCTCATGGTCAGCAAGTTCGGCCACTGCCTGAACGACCTGCTGTTCCGCTCCCGGACCGGGGCACTGCCGGTCGAGATCGCGGCGGTCGTCTCCAACCACACGGACTTCGCCGAGCTCGTCGCCTCGTACGACGTCCCCTTCCGGCACATCCCCGTGACCAGGGACAACAAGGCGGAGGCCGAGGCGCGGCTGCTGGAGCTGGTCCGCGAGGAGGACGTGGAGCTGGTCGTACTGGCCCGCTACATGCAGGTCCTCTCCGACGACCTCTGCAAGCAGCTGAGCGGCCGGATCATCAACATCCACCACTCCTTCCTGCCGAGCTTCAAGGGCGCCAAGCCGTACCACCAGGCGCACGCCCGCGGCGTGAAGCTGATCGGCGCCACCGCGCACTACGTGACGGCCGACCTCGACGAGGGGCCGATCATCGAGCAGGAGGTCGAGCGGGTGAGCCACGGCGTCACGCCGGACCAGCTCGTCGCCATCGGACGCGATGTGGAGTGCCGGGCCCTGGCGCGCGCGGTGAAGTGGCACGCGGAGCGGCGCATCCTGCTCAACGGCCGCCGCACGGTGGTCTTCCCGTAGCGCCGTTGCCCGTGCTTCGGGCCGGGATCACAGCCTGCTGAGCGAGGCCGCCGCGTAGAGCACGTCCTCGATCGCCTCGCGGTCACCGCGCTGACCGGCCGCCGTCTCCACGGGCGGCACGTGGCCCGCGAGCAGCTCGCAGAACTCGGTGCCGTCCAGCGCGACCTGCGCCACCGTGTGGTCGGGGGAGCCGACCGCCGCCGGTGAGTCCAGCGCGATGTACCAGTTGCCGCCGCCCAGGCCCTCGACCTCCAGATGGAGCGAGCGGCCCGGGGAACCGGCCGTCACCAGATCGCGGGCCGGACCGGCGAGACCGGCCCGTCGCCGCCCGGCCAGAGCGGCGGGCAGCATCCGGGCCGCCAGGTCGATCATCCGGTTGAGATGGGGCGCGGAGGGCGTCTCGTACGGGTAGTCCACCGCCCGCGCGATATCGCCGCCGTGCACCCAGCACTCGAACGCGCGGTCCACCAGGGCGTCCTGCAACGGCAGCGCGAAGTCGCCGTAGGAGACCGAGAGATCCGAGACGCCGCGGCCCGCGAAGGACACCGTGCGGATGAGGGTGTGGCTCTGCTCGCGCCACGGCTCACGGACGGCACGGGTCGGCGGAAGTCGCGCCGCCGACCAGTACGCCTCGGTGCGCGCGGTCGGCGCGAGGACCGGTCCCGGACCCCGGCGCGGAACGCCTGGGGCACTGCCGGCCAGCGGATCGTCGAGGCCGAGAGCGGTGCTCACCAGCCCGTCGACGGTCAGGAGGTGGCCGATCACCCCGGCGACCGTCGTCTTGCGGTGGGCCATGCGCTCGCCCTCGAACCACTTCAGCCGCACCGGGGCGTGCCACTCGGAGGAGCCGATGTCACGCAGCAGCGCGTCGAGGCGGGCGGTCTCCGCGTCGTACGGTGCCGCCCAGTCGGGCACCGGGATCTGGGCCGGCCGGCGGCTCAGGCAGTTGTCCAGCACCCGGGTCCGGAGCAGCGGATCGAGGTCCAGGCTGCCGTCGGTGTGCAGCAGCCCGACCGCGTCGCGCAGCCGCAGCGCCTCGTCCGCGCAGGGCGCGCACTCCGTGAGGTGCTCCTCGACGGCCTCGGTCTCCGCGGTGGAGCAGGCGGACAGCGCCCACGCGCCGAGGAGCGCCTTCAGCACGCGGTGCGGGAGCACCAGGGCCGGCGGCGGGTTCGGCCGGGTGCCGGACCGGTCCGGTTCCGGCTGTGGGGGTACGGATTCCGGCTGGGGTACGGGTGGTGGTGGCGTCACGTGATCCATGTCGAAGTCGTCCGCCGCGGCCCGCGGGCCCGGTATCCGACGGGCGCCGCGCACCTCGTCGTCCCGTCCGCCGTGCTCGCGGCCGTCATGGGCGGGCCCTTCTCCGTCGTCGGTCACAGCCGCCGCCCGTATCCGGGCGGTGAGGTGTCCTCAAGGGGGCGCGTGTGGGCGGTGGAGAGCAGCTGGAGGCCGAGTCGGAGCCGGCGCCGGGCCTCGTCCTCCGTGACGCCGAGGTCGGCCGCGGTCTGCCGGTAGTCCCGGCGCTGTATGTACGCGAGCTCCAGCGCCGCCCGCAGCGGGGCGGGCATGGACGCGACGATGTAGTCGGCACGGGCCGCCGCGGTGGCCCGGCGCACCCGCTCCTCCAGCTCGGCCGGATCCGCGTGGGCCTCGCCGTCCTCCGCGTCCTCGCGGGCCGCCGCGTCGGCGGTGCTGCGGAGCCGGCGCACGGACTGGCGGTGGGTGAGCCGGGCGACCCAGGACCGCATCGAGCCCTGCTTGGGGTCGTAGGCGTCGGGGTTCTCCCACACGTACCCGAAGACCTCCCTGGTCACCAGGTCCGCGGCGCTCTCGTCGTCGAGCATCCGGTGCGCCTGGCTGTGCACGAGCGCGGCGAACCGGTCGTAGAGCTCCCCGAGGGCCGCGGCCTCTCCGCGTGCCAGCCGCTGTTGCATCTTGCGGTCCCAGCGGGGTGGTGCGTTATTGGCCATGAGACCCCCAGCCCTGTGCCCGTGACTCTGTACCCCTCGTCACACCGAATGTAGTCGGCCGCCTTGATCATGCATGCCCTTTGCGGCAACTCCGCCCGCGCGAACGCCCTGGATGATAGGGAATGCGGCCCCCGTAGCGACGGAATCAGACCTGAAGTGATCATTTCTGCCTGAAACCCTGCTGGGCCTTCATGGGGGAGGCGGTGTTTCATGGAGTGTGCCCCGGGGCAGCCGCGAGGAGGAACGCAAACTTCCGGATCGCGAATTCCCCGGAATCCCCGGAACGAGAGGCCCAGTCGCGTGACAAAGCCATCCCCTCCTGGACACGGCCTTCCGGCTGCCACGAACCACGCGGCCTGGCTCGCCCCGGAACGTTCCCGCAAGCCACTGAGCGTGGCCGAAAGCGAACAGAGCGGCTGGACCGTGCTGCACATACGCGGTGAGCTGGATCTGGTCACCTCGCCCGCCGTCCGCCAGTCCGTCCACGACGCGGTGGCCGTCGGCCGCCACGACGTCGTGCTCGACCTCTCCGAGGTCTTCTTCTGCGACTCCAGCGGCGTCGGCGTGCTGATCGCCTCCCGCCGCCTGATGCGCTCCTGCGGGGGCCGGCTGCGGCTGATCCTGCCCGCCCGGGGCGCGGAGGACGGTTCCCACGTCAACCGGGTGCTCGCGGCGCTCGGCGTACGTCGGCTGTTCGAGGTCTACCCCGACTGGGACTCCGCCGTGGACGACGCGGCCCAGCCGCTCTCGGCCTGAAACGGTCCGTCCGGCGCCCCCGCGGCATGGCCTGTCACACCCCTGACGGCGGTAAGTGACACGTGAACCCCGTGGGCGTCGTACGCTCCCCGCATGGACAGCGCAGAGTATGAGCGCAAGATCGCATTCCGTTTCGCCGCTTTCGACCAGGACGGAAACGGATACATCGATCGCGCGGATTTCGACGCCGCCGCGGCCCGGCTGCTCACCGAGTTCGGCACGAAGGCCCGCTGCGACAAGGGCCAGGCGCTCTACAGCGGGGCCGAGGCGTTCTGGCAGGGCATGGCGGGCATCGCGGACGTGGACGGGGACCAGCGCGTCAGCCGTGCGGAGTTCGTCGGCGGCGCGGTGAAACGGCTCCGCGACAACCCCGAGCGGTTCGCGGAGATCGCCCGCCCCTTCCTGCGCGCGGCGCTCGCCGTGGCCGCCCAGGGCGAGGACGGCGGAGCCGCGGTGCCGGCCGTGGAGCGGGCCCTACGGGTGCTCGGCGCGAGCCCGGACGCGGCGGCGTTCGGCGCGCAGAGCCTGGACGCGGACCACGACGGGCGGGTCGCGGAGGCGGACGCGGTGGCGGCGTTCTCCGCGTACTTCACGGTGATCGAGCCCGACGCGTAGCCCTCGGCCGGGCGGGCGCGCGGGATTTGGGTGCCCTCTTCCGGGGTGCGGGTTTTGTCCTCAATCGCCGGACGGGCTTGGGTGGTGCGGGTGCTCCGCCGGGTGCGGGGCCGCCTGTCCGGTGGGTGGGGGTTCGGGGTCCCTCCGGGGCGTCTCCTCAAACGACGAACGTGCGGGGGGTCCGTGAGGGACCCGGGTCTGTGTTCGTCGTTCTGCGGGGACTCCCCTGCACGCCCCCGAACCCTGCCGTCGCGCGTCTGCGGCAGTCGTATCGCCGGTGTTGTAGGCGCGAGTGATGCTGGGGTGGGGACGTGCAGGGGAGTCCCCGCAGGAAATGGCGTACGACCCGGGTCCCTTGCGTACCTGGGTGAACACGCCATTTTTGAGGAGACGCCCCGGAGGGGCACCGCCCCCCACCCACCGGGGCAGGCGTACCCCGCGGGGTACCCGCACAAAATCAAGCCCGTCCGGCGATTGAGGACGGAACCCCGCGCCCCGGACCGGGGGGGAGTTACGCGAACCGTTCCCGGAGCTGGTACTTCAGGACCTTGCGGAGCGTCTCGTTGCGGGGGAGGGCGTCCAGGACCTCCAGTTGTTCCGGGAGCTTGTGGACCGACAGGCCCTCGCCGCGGAGGTAGGCCGTCACCTCGGAGAGGGTGAGGGGCGCGGTGCCCGGCGGCTGTTCGAGCACCGCGCAGACGCGTTCGCCGCGCGATTCGTCCGGCAGGCCGATCACCGCCGCGTCGCCCACGCCGGGGTGGCGGGCGAGGAGGTCCTCTATCTCCTTGGCCGAGATGTTCTCGCCCTTGCGGATGATGATGTCCTTCAGCCGGCCGGTCAGGACGAGGTGGCCGCTCGGGCGGAGGTGGCCGACGTCGCCCGTGATCAGGAAGCCGTCCGCGTCGAACGGGTCCGTGGCGGCCAGGTAGCCCTGGCAGACGGCCTCGCCCCGTAGCCGTACCTCGCCGTCCGTGTCGTACGGCAGCGGTTTCCCGTCCTCGTCGGTGATCCGGATCTCCATGCCCTCGGGCGGGCGGCCCTCCGTTCCGGCCAGGTGTTCCACCGTGTCGTCGGGGGCGCCCATGGTGATCATGGGGACCTCGGTCATGCCGTAGCCGTGGGTGAGCTGGATGCCCATCTCGCGGACCACCGCGTGGTAGATCTCCGGGGGTTTCGGGGCGCCGCCGCCCGCGAGGAGTCGGAGGGTGGGGATGAGGGGGGCGGACGGGGCCTTGCGCTGTTCGGTCAGGAACATGGAGTAGAAGGCCGTGGAGCCGCCCGCGACCGTCACCCCGTGCCGCCGGTAGCCCGCCAGCGCGTCCGGCATGGCGAAGTGCTCGAACAGCACGGCGGGGAAGCCGTAGAGGAGGAGCATCACGGAGTAGTCCGGGCCCGCGACGTGGGCGAACGGGAAGGCCATCGAGCCGACGTCGTCCGCCGACAGGTGCAGCGCGTGGGCCAGGCAGGAACCGGCCGCGATCAGGCTGCGGTCGGTGTGCAGGACGCCCTTGGGGTCAGAGGTGGTGCCCGAGGTCCAGTAGATCCAGCGCACCGACGTGCCCTCGGCGGGGGGCGGCGGAAGGACCGCGGGGTCGCCGTCCGGGAGCGTCTCGTACGCCTCGAAGATCCGGGGCGGGTGCGCGAGGTCCGCCGAGAGGCGGGCGGCCATCGCCGCGTGGTCGAAGCCGCGCCAGGTGCCGGGCACCGCGAAGAACTCGGCCTTCGACTCGCGCAGCGCGTAGCCCGTCTCGCGGTCCCGGTAGAAGGGGATGAGCGGGGTCTGCACCGCCCCGATCCGGGCCAGCGCGAAGGACAGCAGCGCCGTCTCCAGCCGGGTCGGCAGCTGCCAGGCGACGACGGTTCCGGGACGTACTCCCATGTCGTACAGGCCCGCCGCCACCCGCTCCGCGCGGGTGCGCAGCTCGCCGAAGGTGAGCGTGCGGTCGTCCTGGATCAGGAAGGGGCCCTCCGGCGTCAGGGCGGCCCGGCGTTGGATGAGCTCCCAGAAGGTGCCCGATGTTCCCAGGGCATGTGCGGTCTCGGTCACGGCGAACCCCTCACAGCTGACGGGTAGTCAGATCGTGCGGAGAGCGTAGAGCGCTGCGCCTTGTCGGTCCAGGGGTGCGGGGCTAGCCTGAGGGCGACGTCAATCTGACGGGTCATCAGAAATGCGTGCGCCGAAGGGGACACCATGACGGAACTGCCTCGGATCGTCAGCGTCGACGACCATGTGATCGAGCCGCCGCACCTGTTCTCGACCTGGCTGCCGGCCAAGTACCGCGAGCGCGGTCCGCAGCCGCTGACAGCGGGCATCGGTGAGCTGGAGTACACCGGCGGCAAGTACGTCATCACGATGGACCCGGACGGTCCGCCCACCGACTGGTGGATCTACGAGGACCTCAAGTTCCCGTACAAGCGGAACATCGCCGCCGTGGGGTTCGACCGCGACGACATGACGCTGGAGGGGATCACCCGGGCCGAGATGCGGCGTGGGTGCTGGGACCCGGTCGAGCGGCTGAAGGACATGGACCTCAACCACGTCGAGGCGAGCCTCTGCTTCCCCACCTTCCCGCGGTTCTGCGGGCAGACCTTCGCGGAGGCGCACGACAAGGAGGTCGCGCTGGCGTGTGTGCGCGCCTACAACGACTGGATGGTCGAGGAGTGGTGCGGGGACAGCGGCGGCCGGCTGATCCCGCTGTGCATCATCCCGCTCTGGGACATCGATCTCGCCGTCGCGGAGATCAGGCGGAACGCGGCGCGCGGGGTGCGGGCGGTCACCTTCTCGGAGATCCCGACCTATCTGGGGCTGCCGTCGATCCACACAGGGTACTGGGACCCGTTCTTCGCCGTCTGCCAGGAGACCGGCACGGTCGTGAACATGCACATCGGGTCCAGTTCGCAGATGCCCGCCGCCTCGCCCGACGCACCGCCCGCCGTCCAGGCCTCGCTGTCCTTCAACAACGCGATGGCCTCGATGATGGACTTCCTGTTCAGCGGGGTGCTGGTGAAGTTCCCGCAGCTCAAGCTCGCCTACAGCGAGGGGCAGATGGGCTGGATCCCGTACGCCCTGGAGCGCGCCGACGACGTCTGGGAGGAGCACCGGGCCTGGGGCGGGGTGCGCGATCTGATCCCCGAGCCGCCGTCCACGTACTACTACCGGCAGATGTTCTGCTGCTTCTTCCGCGACAAGCACGGTGTCGCCTCGCTCGATGTGGTGGGACGGGACAACGCGACGTTCGAGACGGACTATCCGCACGTCGACTCGACCTTCCCGCACACCAAGGAGGTCGCGCTCGACCACGTCAAGGGACTGGACGACGAGACCATCTACAAACTGATGCGCGGGAACGCGATCCGGATGCTCGGCCTCGACCTCGACAAGTAGGCGCGTGCGTCATGGACCTCTCGTACACGGAGGAAGAGGAAGCCTTCCGGGCCCGGTTGAGGGAGTGGCTGGGCTCGGTGCTCCCCGGGCTGCCCGCGAAACCGGACCCCGGCGACTGGCCGGGGCGCAGGGCGTACGACGCCGGCTGGCAGCGGCTGCTGTACGACGCCGGGTACGCGGGTCTGCACTGGCCCGCCGACGCGGGCGGCCGGGGCGCCACACCGACTCAGCACCTGATCTTCCTGGAGGAGACGGAGCGGGCCGGGGCACCCTACGTCGGGGCCAACTTCGTCGGGCTGCTGCACGCCGGGCCCACCATCGCCGCCGAGGGCACCGCGGAGCAGCGGGCCCGCTGGCTGCCCCCGGTGCTGCGCGGCGACGAGATCTGGTGCCAGGGGTTCAGCGAGCCGGAGGCGGGCTCCGACCTGGCCTCGCTGCGGACCCGTGCGGTCCGTGACGGCGACGACTACGTGGTGAGCGGCAGCAAGATCTGGACCTCGCACGCGGAGGTCGCCGACTGGTGCGAGCTGTTGGTGCGGACGGATACGCAGGCGCCGAAGCACCGGGGCATCAGCTGGCTCGCCATGCGGATGGACGCCCCCGGCGTCACCGTCCGGCCGCTGCGCACGCTGGCCGGCTCCACGGAGTTCGCGGAGATGTTCCTCGACGAGGTCCGGGTGCCCGTCTCGCACCGCGTCGGGGCGGAGAACGACGGCTGGCGGGTCACCATGGTCACCCTCTCCTTCGAGCGGGGCACGGCGTTCGTGGGGGAGGTCGTCGCCTGCCGCCGGACGCTGGACGCGCTGGCCGCGGAGGCGCGCAGGAGCGGGCGGTGGGACGACGCGGTGCTGCGGCGGCGGCTGGGCAGGCTGAACGCCGAGTTCCGGGCGCTGTGGCGGCTCACCCAGTGGAACGTCAGCGAGGCGCAGGCCAGTGGCGGAGTCCCCGGGGTGGGCGGCTCGGTCTTCAAGCTGCGGTACTCGCACGCCCGCCAGGAGCTGTACGAGGCGGCGGCCGAGGTGCTCGGCGCGGGCGACGCCCTCGATCTGGACCGGGAGTGGGTGCTGGACCGGCTCTCCTCGCTCTCGTACACGATCGCGGCCGGTACCTCGCAGATCCAGCACAACATCGTCGCCGAGCGGATTCTCGGCCTGCCGAAGGGGCGGTGAGCGGACAGTGGACTTCCAGCTCTCGGACGACCAGCGGGCCCTGCGGACGGGGATGCGGGAACTGCTCGCCGGGCGGTTCGACAGGGACCGGATGCGGGCCGCGCTGGACGGTGGCGGGGGAGTCGGTGGTGCGTTGTGGCTGGAGCTGGGCGCGGCCGGGCTCTTCGCGCTGCGGCTGCCGGAGACGGCGGGCGGCGTCGGGCTCGGGCTGCCTGAATCCGTACTGGTGTTCGATGAAGTGGGGCGGTGTCTGCTGCCCGGACCGCTGATCGCCACCCAGCTGGCCGCGGCAGCGGTGAAGGGCGCGGCGGAGGGCGAGGCGGTGGTGGCCCTGGCGGAGGCCGGGCGGCCGGTGGGGCACCTGGCGGCGGCCGACGCGCTGCTGGTCCTCGACGGGGACTCGGCCCGGGTGCTGAGCGGCGGGGCGCTGCGGCGGCTCGTGGGCGCGGCCGAGCCCGTACGGTCGCTCGACCCGGGCACCCCCCTGTGGCGGGTGCCCGGACTGGCCGGGTACGAGAGCGAGCCGCTGCCCGACGGGGCGCGGCTGCGCCGCGAGGGCGCCCTGCTGACCGCCGCCGAGCAGCTCGGCAGCGCCGCCCGCAGCCTGGAGGCGGCGGTTCAACACGCCGGTGAACGTGAACAGTTCGGGGCGCCCATCGGGTCCTTCCAGGCGGTCAAGCATCTGTGTGCCGGAATGCTGGTGCGCGCGGAGACGGCCCGTAGCGCCGTCTACGCGGCCGCCGTGACGGAGGACCCGGTGGAGATCGCCGGGGCCAAGCTGCTGGCCGACGAGGCGGCCGTCGGCAACGCCCGCGACTGCCTCCAGGTGCACGGCGGTATGGGCTTCACCTGGGAGGCGGATGTCCACCTGCATCTCAAGCGGGCCTGGCTGCGGGCCGGGCAGTGGCTGACGGCGGCGGACGCGGAGGAGGCGCTGGCCGCCGATCTGGGCTGATCCGGGGCGGCCGGACGCCCGCTGCGTGCGGGTGACGCGACGGACCCCTGAGGTTCACGCTGAGCAGTGACGCAGCGCAGTCGGTATGTGCCGATACCGGCTTGTGTCCTTTGCGTGATTCGTCACGGGGTGGAGTCGGCGCCGGGCTCGGGTACGCTCCGTTGGATGCGAGTGGTTCTGGAACCTGGCGATCCGGATGTGGCCTGTGCGGCTGCTCCGGTCCGCGAGAGGTGCCCTGCTCGTGATCCACGCAGAGGGGCCGGGCCTGCCGGGGAAACGTTTCCCGGGGTTTTCGTGGCCGCCGGGCGCCTCTGTTCGACTCTCCGCAACGTGCGTCGCACAGTATGCACCACGCGTACTCCTTCGCGCTGGAATATGCCCGAAGCGCTTGTTGCGGTGACTGTACGTCAACCATGCTGTCTCGTAAGGGAATCACGTTCCGTGACCCTGAGGAGGCGCGAGGCGATGTGTCCGCCGGTTCGGATGGTGTGAGCGGTGCAGGTGCTTCAGGTTCAGCTGGAGGTCGGGGCCGACCCCGCGGAGGTCGGGCGGGCCCGCAGATGGGCGCGTTCGAGGCTGGTCGTGTCCGGGATAGGAGACGACGAACCACTGGCAGAGACGCTCATCCTGCTGATCTCGGAACTGGTGACCAACGCGGTCGTGCACACCGGCTGTCCGGCCGTGCTGCGCATGCTGTTCGGCTCGACGGGGGCGCCGGGTAACGCCGGGACCGTACGGGTCGAGGTGGCCGACACCAGCTGCCGTCCGCCGCAGCAGCGGCACGCGGAGGGCGAGGACACCGGCGGCCGGGGCCTGGAGCTGGTCGACGGACTGGCCGACCGCTGGGGCTGGCAGCCGGAGGGCGCCGGCAAGCGCATCTGGTGCGAGGTGGACCGGGGTGTTCCGGTGATCCAGGTACAGATGCAGCCCTGCGCCCACGGAGCGGGTGCGCACGGTGCCGGGGCGTGCGGATCGGGCGGCTGCGACGCCGTCGGGCGCGATGCCGTCGGGCGCGAGCCGGGTGGAGCGTACGAGCCGTCGCACGCGGTCACCCATCGCGCATAGGTTCGCCGTCGACCGGTCCTGCCGGCGCGGGGTTTCGCCCCGCGCCCGGCCCGGCGCCGTGGTGGCCGCTGCTCAGAGGATGGCGACCGGGGCCACCGGAGTGCCGGTGGCGCCGACGAAGGGTTCCGGCATCGCGGAGAGCAGGAAGCCGTAGCGCTTCGACTCCGCACAGGCTGTGGACAACTGCTCCAGATTCCAGTTCTGGCCCTGGAGCATGCCCATCTCGACCAGATCGAGCGCGTGCACGCCCAGCCACAGATCGTCGATCTCCGGCGGGAAGATCTCGAAGGTCAGCGTGTCATTGGCGACCGCGGCCACATCCCGGGCCCGGAACCACTCGGGCGTCCGGATCGAGAGCCCCGGTGACGGATAGCCGTACGCGTGTTTGTCCCCGGCCAGATAGACCTGCACCTGCCCGGTCCGTACGAGCACGATGTCCCCGGACCGTACCCGCACCCCGGCCAGTTCCTCCGCCGCGTCCAGGTCCTCCGGGGTGACGGCGTGGTCGCCGGGCAGCCTGTCCACCCCGTGGGCGCGGGCCACATCGAGCAGCACCCCGCGCGAGACGATGTGCGGGGCCTTCTCGATGCCGCTGAACCTGGCTCCCTCGTGCGGGGTGATGCTGTCGGCCGGGCGGCCGTTGTAGATCTTCCCGGAGTGCGAGACGTGCGTGAGGGCGTCCCAGTGGGTGGCGGTCTGGAGGCTCAGGACCGCGGTGTCGTCGCTGGTGGCGACGGTGCCGGGGCCGAACAGCTCCTGGTTGATCTGGACCATGGTGTGCAGCGGGTTGATCCGTCCCTGGATCAGCCCGCTCTGCACGCCGTCCTGCTTGAGCGGCAGCGCGAGCGGCACCCGTCGCCCGGTGCGCACGGTGGCCACCGCCTCCCGGACGACCTCGTCGGTGATCAGGTTGAGCGTCCCGATCTCGTCGTCCGCGCCCCAGCGGCCCCAGTTGTTCACGCGCTTGGCGATGTCGTGGAACTCGTCCGGCAGTGACATGGAGCCTCCTGGGGCTTGTGCCGGTGGACCTGATGACCCATAGAATCTAACGGTCCGTCAGAAACCGCGGGAAGGGGCCGGGCATGGGGAACTTCTTGGCAGGCAAGGTGGTGGCCGTCACGGGTGCCGGACGAGGCATCGGGCGGGCCGTCGCGATCGCCGCGGCGGCCGAGGGGGCGAGAGTCGTCGTCAACGACTACGGCGTCTCCATCGAGGGCGGCGAACCCGCCAGCGAGATAGCCGAGTCCGTCGTCAAGGAGATCGTGGCGGCGGGCGGCGAGGCGGTCGCGGTGGCCGACGACATCTCCACCATGGCCGGCGGCCAGCGGGTCGTGGACACCGCGCTGGAGCGGTTCGGGCGCATCGACGGGGTGGTGTGCGTGGCCGGCATCCTGCGCGAACGGATGCTGTTCAACATGTCGGAGGAGGAGTGGGACCCCGTGGTCGCCACCCACCTCAAGGGCACCTTCACCGTCTTCAGGGCCGCGTCCGCGGTAATGCGCAAGCAGGAGGGCGCGGGCACCCTGATCGGCTTCACCAGCGGCAACCACCAGGGCAGCGTGGCCCAGGCGAACTACAGCGCGGCGAAGGGCGGGATCATCTCGCTGGTCCGCAGCGCGGCGCTGGGCCTGCACAAGTACGGCGTCACGGCCAACGCGGTCGCCCCCGTGGCGCGGACCCGGATGTCCGCCAACGTGCCCATGGAGCTCAAGGAGATCGGTGAGCCGGAGGACGTGGCCGCGCTCGTCGTCTACCTCCTCAGCGACCGGGCCCGCGCGGAGAGCATCACCGGGCAGGTGTACACGATCGCGGGCCCGAAGATCGCGGTCTGGGCCCAGCCGAGGGAGCTGCGCGCGGGGTACGCGGAGGGCGCGGCCTGGACCCCGGAACGCATCGCGGACTTCCTCCCCGGGACGGTGGGCACGGACCCGATGCCGATGCTGGCGCAGCTGGAGGCGATGGCGGAGGCGGCGCGGAGTGCGAAGCGGCCGAATTCGTAGACCGGTGCGCTTCCCGGCCTTTCGGTGTTCGGGGGCCGCGCCCATTTCAAGCCCCTTCGCCGGTTGGGGGGTGAGTCCGATGGGACGGCGCCCATCTCAAGCCTCCCCGGCGGTTGGGGGCAAGTCCGGCGGGGGCGGCGCCCCACTTCAAGCCCCTCCGGCGATTGAGGAGCGGGGGTGCGGGGGCGGAGCCCCCGGGTGCCGGGCGCGCTTGATTTCGGGCTCGTCCGCACCATCCGGCCCCCCGTATCGAAAGGAGGCACCGTGGACTTCACCTTCGGCCCCGACGACGCAACGTTCCGCGAGGAGGCCCGCAGTTGGCTGGAGGCCCACCTCGTCGACCCGTACGCGGCGGGCATCGGCACCGGTGGCCCGGGGAGCGAGCACGAGGGCATCGCCGTCCGCCGCGACTGGGAGCGCGAACTCGGCCGGGGCGGCTGGATCGGCCTCGGCTGGGAGGGCGACGGGGGCGAGAAGGGCGACGGGGCGTACGGCAACCGCACCGCCACCCTCACCCAGCAGGTCGTCTGGGCCGAGGAGTACGCCCGCCTCCGGGCACCCGCCCGCGTCGGTCACATCGGGGAGAACCTGCTCGCCCCGACCCTCATCGCCCACGGCAGCCCGGAGCAGCGCCGCCGCTTCCTGCCGCCCATCGCGCGCGGCGAGACCCTGTGGTGCCAGGGGTACAGCGAGCCGGGCGCGGGTTCGGACCTGGCGGGGGTGCGGACGGCCGCCGTACGCGATCCGGAGCGCGGCGGATACCGCGTGACCGGGCAGAAGGTCTGGACGTCGCTCGCCCGGGAAGCCGACTGGTGCTTCGTACTGGCCCGTACCGAGCCCGGTTCGCGGCGGCACCACGGGCTGTCGTTCCTGCTGGTGCCGATGGACCAGCCGGGCCGGATCGAGGTGCGGCCGATCCGGCAGATGTCGGGGACCAGCGAGTTCAACGAGGTCTTCCTCGACGGGGCGCACGCGGAGGAGGTGGTCGGCGGCGAGGGCAACGGCTGGGCCGTCGCCATGGGCCTGCTGGCCCTGGAGCGCGGCGTCTCCACGCTCGTCCAGCAGATCGGGTTCGCCGCGGAGCTGGACCGGGTGGTCCGGGCGGCCGTCGACAGCGGCGCCACCGATGACCCGGTCCTGCGCGAACGGCTCGTCCGGCAGTGGGCCGAGCTGCGGACGATGCGCTGGAACGCCCTGCGCACCCTCGGCACCACCGCGGACCCCGGCGCCCCCAGCGTCGCGAAACTCCTCTGGGGCGGCTGGCACAAGCGCCTGGGCGAACTCGCCGTGCAGATCAGGGGCGCGGCCGGAGCCGTCGGCCCGCACGACTGGTCGCCCGGCGCACCGTACGAGATCGACGAGGCACAGCGCCTGTTCCTGTTCACCCGGTCCGACACCATCTACGGCGGCTCGGACGAGATCCAGCGGAACATCATCGCCGAGCGCGTGCTCGGCCTACCGAGGGAGCCGAGATGAGAGGCGTCGTCTTCGACGGCAAGCGGACCGAGGTCGTCGACGATCTGGAGATACGTGATCCGGGTCCCGGCGAGGTGCTGGTCGCGGTGGCCGCGGCAGGACTCTGCCACAGCGACCTGTCGGTGATCGACGGGACGATCCCGTTCCCGCTGCCGGTGGTGCTCGGACACGAGGGCGCGGGCGTGGTCGAGGCGGTCGGGGCCGGGGTGAGCCATGTGGCGCCCGGTGACCACGTGTCCCTGTCCACGCTCGCCAGCTGCGGCGCCTGCGCCCAGTGCGACCGGGGCCGTCCCACGATGTGCCGCAAGGCGATCGGGATGCCGGGCAAGCCGTTCTCGCGGGGCGGGCAGCCGCTGTACCAGTTCGCGTCCAACTCGGCGTTCGCCGAACGGACCCTGGTCAAGGCCGTGCAGGCGGTGAAGATCCCGGCGGACCTGCCCCTCACCTCGGCGGCCCTGATCGGCTGCGGGGTGCTGACGGGAGTCGGAGCCGTACTGAACCGGGCCAAGGTCGACCGGGGCGAGAGCGTCGTCGTGATCGGCACCGGCGGCATCGGGCTCAACGTGATCCAGGGCGCCAGGATCGCCGGAGCGCTGACCATCGTCGCCATCGACTCCAACCCGGCGAAGGAGGCGGTGGCCAGGCAGTTCGGCGCCACCCACTTCCTGACGTCGGCCGAGGGCGTCAAGGAGATCCTGCCGCACGGCGCCGACCACGCCTTCGAGTGCGTGGGCCGCACCGAGCTGATCCGTACCGCGATCGACCTGCTCGACCGGCACGGCCAGGCGATCCTGCTCGGCGTACCGGCGGCGACGGCCGAGGCGTCGTTCCTCGTCTCGTCGATGTACCTGGACAAGTCGATCCTGGGCTGCCGCTACGGCTCCTCGCGCCCGCAGCGCGATATCGCCCTGTACGCGGAGCTGTACCGGGAGGGCCGGCTGCTGCTGGACGAACTCGTCACCGAGACCTACCCGGTGGAGGACTTCGCCAAGGCGGCAGACGACGCGCACCACGGGCGGGTGGCACGGGGGGTGCTGGTGTTCTGAGGATGTTCCGAGGTGTTCTGAGGGTGTTCTGAGGACCGGGAGGCCGCTCAGCAGCGGTCTCCCGCCGTCGCCCGGAACGTCCGGCGATACCCCGTCGGGGACACCCCCAGCGCCGCCTGGAGGTGCTGCCGCAGCGAGGTGGGCGTGCCGAAACCGGCGTCCCGGGCGACCTGGTCGATCGACAGGTCGGTGGACTCCAGCAGCTGACGGGCCCGCTCCACCCGCTGCTGGGTCAGCCACTGCACCGGGCTGATCCCGACCTCCTCACGGAACCGCCGGGTGAACGTCCGTACGCTCATCGACTCCTGCTGCGCCAAGTCGCGCAGCAGGATCGGCCGTTCCAGCCGCCCCAGCGCCCAGGCCCGTGCGGTGGTCGTGCCGGCGAGCTGGGCGTCGGGGACCGGGCGCTGGATGTACTGCGCCTGGCCGCCGTCGCGGTGCGGCGGTACGACGGTGCGCCGGGCGACGTCGTTGGCGACGGCGGTGCCGTGGTCGCGGCGCACGATGTGCAGGCAGAGGTCGATCCCGGCGGCGACCCCGGCGGACGTCAGGACGTCGCCGTCGTCGATGAACAGGACGTCGGGGTCGACCCGGACCGCCGGGAACAGCGCCTGGAAGTGGTCGGCGGAGGACCAGTGGGTGGTGGCGGGACGCCCGTCGAGGTATCCGGCGGCGGCGAGGACGTAGCCGCCGGTGCAGATCGAGACCATCCGGGTGCCGGGCCTGATGTACGCGAAGGCGGCCGCGAGTTCGTCGGTGAGCCGGCCCTCGGAGTAGACGGGGCCGAGTTCGTAGCTGGCGGGGATCACCACCGTGTCGGCGGTGGCGAGGGCCTTCGGGCCGTGCTCGACCGTGATCGTGAAGTCCGCGTCGGTGGCCACCGGGCCGGGCGGGCGGACCGAGCAGGTGATGACGTCGTAGAGTTTCGCGCCCCGGTCGAGCGGCTCGATTCCCTGCGAACGGCTGAATATCCTTTGCGCGATGCCCAGTTCGAACGGAAGCACGCCATCGAGGGCGAGAACGACGACTCGGTGTGGCACGGAGGTCTCCCTTCACCACTAGCTGGTATAGACCATAAGCTGATACATGTCATCGGTGTGAAGGAAAAGTCAGCAGACCACGCACGCATTCCCGCCGTGGACAGCGAGAGCGTTGTGCGTCGTTCATCCCCTGTGTCCCCATTGGCCCCGCTGCCCCCGGTGCCCCCTCTTCCGTCCCTGATCATCGGGCCCGACCGGCTGTGGAACCGTAACTTCCGGCTCTTCTTCGTCGCCCGGACCGCGGCGCTCTTCGGGGACGGCATGATCCCGGTCGCGCTCACGGCGGGCCTGCTGGGGGCGGGGCGCCCGCACTCCTCCGTGGGGTACGCGCTGGCGGCCTGGATGGGGCCGCTGGCGCTGTTCGTGCTCTTCGGCGGTGTACTGGCGGACCGGTTCACCCCGCGCCGGATGATGATCATCGCTGACGCGCTGCGGCTGATCGGCGCCTCCGCGCTCGCGGTCTCCTTCGCGGTCGGCAACCCGCCGCTGTGGGCGGTGTACTCGCTGAGCGCGGTGGCCGGGGTGGGGGCGGCGCTCTTCCAGCCGGGGGTTGCCTCGACCGTGCCCCGGGTCTCCTCCGACGTGCAGCGCGCCAACGCCGTGCTGCGGGTCTCGGAAGCGCTGATGACGATGGCGGGCCCGGCGTTCGCGGGCGTCCTCGTCGGCCTCGCGAGCGCCGGAGCGGTCTACGCGGCGAACGCGTCGACGTTCCTGGTCTCCGGCGTCTGCCTCTTCCTGCTGCGGCTGGCCCCGGCCCCGTCCGACGACGCGCGGCGCGGCACATTCGTCGCCGAACTGGTCGACGGCTGGCGCGAGTTCAGGGCGCGCAGCTGGCTGTGGGGAGTGATCGCGATCTGGACGGTGTACGGATTCGCCGTGCTCGGCCCGATGCTCCCGCTGACCGCCGTCGAGGTGACGGAGGCGCACGGCTCGGGGACGTACGGCGCGATGATGGCGGTGAACGGCGCGGGCAGCGTGGTCGGCGGCCTGCTCGCCCTGCGGCTGCGGCCGCGCCGCCCGCTGGCGGCGGGGGCCGTGGCGCTGACCGGGGTGTGCGTGAACCTGCTGGCGCTGGGGCTCGGGCTGCCCGTGTTCGCGCTGGGGGCGGGGCAGTTCATCGCGGGCGCGGCGTTCGCGTTCTGGCTGGTGATGTGGTCGACGACCGTCCAGACGCAGGTGCCGCCGGAGGCGCTGAACCGGCTGCACGCGTACGACGTGGCCGGATCGCTGCTGATGCTGGCGGCGGGCCGGGCGCTGGCGGGGCCGGTCGCGGACCGGGTGGGCGCATCGGAGGTGCTGCTGGCCGGGGCGGTGATCAACGTGCTGGCGGTGGGCGTGCTGCTGGCGGCCCGGCCGATCAGGCGGCTGGAGCGGATCAGGTGAGGGGGCGCGTTCCGGCGCGGGCGGTGCCGGCGGGGGCGGCGGTGGTCACTGTCGCGGCCGGCCTCGGCGTCCGTACCGTCGCGGACGGGGATCTCGCCAAGTACGCCGGGGACGCGCTCTACACGGTCCTGGTCTGCGCCCTCGTCGCGCTGTGCGCCCCCCGCGCCCGGCCGGTCGTGGTGGCGGGCACGGGGCTGGCGGTCAGCTGGGCCGTCGAGCTGCTCCAGCTGACCGGGGTGCCCGCGGAGCTGTCCCGGCGGAGCGCGGTGGCACGTCTGGTGCTGGGCTCGACGTTCAACGCGCCGGATCTGCTCTGGTACGCGGTGGGCGCGGCGGCCGTCTGGGCGGTCCTGGCGGCGGCTACTTCCCGCCGGACCGGGCCCGGTCCTCGGACTTCTGCATCTCGATGACCTGGAGGATGTGGGCGCTGGTCTGCCGGCGCACGCTCCCTCCGACGAGCAGCGCCGCCCCGAGCACGGACAGCGGCGCGGACACGGCCAGCAGGGTGAGCTGCTGGGGCCAGGCGGTGATCAACTCGCAGTTGGACACCGTGCGGTAGCAGTACGCGTCCCGCTGGTCCACCAGCAGGAACGCCAGCCACACCCACAACGCGGAGGCGGCGAGCAACAGCGCGACGCCCCACCCCTGCATCAGCGCGGAACGGTGGTGGAATCTCTGGCGTGCGACCCAGTACATGAGGTCCCCCGAGGGCGTGGACGGAGCGGCTCGGGTTCGTACGCGCGTACGGGCCGCCGGAGCTGGAGAGCGTACGCGTACCGGTTGAGAGGCGTGGCCCGATTCCTGCGAACGGTGTCCCTCGGGCCACTCGTGGGGGAGGGGGCGGTGGCCGGATGCTGAGTGACGTGCCCCAGACAACGAAATCTCCCGCCCCGGACGCCCGCCGGCGGACCGCCTCCGAGGCGCGGCCCCAGCCGCGTATCCACCGCGCGTGGATCGTCGCCGCCGTCACCTTCGTGACGATCATCGGCGGCGCGGCCTTCAACTCCCTCCCCGGGCTGCTCATCGACCCGCTCCACACGGAGTTCGACTGGTCGCGCGGGGAGATCGGCCTCGCGGTCTCCCTCGACATGGCGTTGTACGGGCTCACCGCGCCGTTCGCGGCGGCGCTGATGGACCGGTTCGGCATCCGCCGGGTCGTGGTCGTCGCGCTCAGCGCGGTCGCCGCCGGGGCGCTGGCCAGTGTCTGGATGACGGCCGCGTGGCAGCTGATGATCTATTGGGGTGTGCTCGTCGGCCTCGGCAGCGGCTCGATGGCGATGGCCTTCTCCGCGACGGTCACCAACCGCTGGTTCGTCGCCCGCCGGGGCCTGGTCACGGGCATCCTCACCGCGGCGGGCGCCTCCGGCCAGCTGGTGTTCCTGCCGCTCTGCGCCTGGATCATCGACCGGCACGGCTGGCGCCCGGCCTCGGTGACCGTCGCGCTCGCGGCCCTGGCCGTCGTCCCGTTCGTCTGGCTCCTGCTGCGCGACCACCCGGCCGACGTGGGCGTGGCCCCGTACGGCGGGGAGTACGCGGACAAGCCCGCGCCCGCCAGGGGTGTGGCGAGCCGGACCCTGCGCGTCCTGTTCGACGCCGCCCGCACCGGACCGTTCTGGCTGCTGGCCGGGACCTTCGCGATCTGCGGCGCCACGACCAACGGCCTGATCCGCACGCACTTCGTGCCCTCGGCGCACGACCACGGCATGCCCATCACCGCCGCCGCCTCACTGCTCGCGGTGATCGGGATCTTCGACATCATCGGCACGGTCTTCTCCGGCTGGCTCACCGACCGCTTCGACGCCCGCCGGCTGCTGGCCGTCTACTACGCGCTGCGCGGGATCTCGCTGCTGTTCCTGCCGATGCTGATGGCGCCGACCGTACATCCGCCGATGGTCTTCTTCATCGTGTTCTACGGACTGGACTGGGTCGCCACGGTCCCGCCGACGCTGGCCCTGTGCCGGGAGCAGTACGGCGAGGACAGCGCGATCGTCTTCGGCTGGGTCCTGGCCTCCCACCAGGTGGGCGCCGCCCTGGTGGCGTTCCTCGGCGGGGTCGCGCGCGACCACTTCGGCTCGTACGACATGGTCTGGTACGCGTCCGGGGCGATGTGCGCGACGGCGGCGCTGATGGCACTGGTGATCCGTCGTGGTTCGGCGTCCGCCGCCGTCCTGTGAGCGAGTCCGCTCAGCGGCTGAAGCGTCCGAACGCCCCCTGATGGAAGAGCAGCGGCCCGTTCCCGTCCCCGTCCGCCGACCCCAGCGCCTCCACCCGGCCGACCACGATCAGGTGGTCGCCGCCCGTGTGGACGGCCTGGATGCGGCAGTCGACCCAGGCGGGCACGGCGTCCAGCAGCGGCGACCCGGTCGCGGGAGCGGGGGTATGGCTCACCCCGGCGAACTTGTCGGCCCCGCTGACCGCGAACGACCGGCACAGCGCGCCCTGTTCCGCGCCCAGGATGTTCACGCAGAAGGCCCCGGCGCGGGCGATGCGCGGCCAGGTCGTCGACGTGCGGGCGACCATGAACGTGACCAGCGGCGGGTCCAGCGAGAGCGAGGCGAACGACTGGCAGGCGAAGCCCGCCGGACCGGCTGTGCCGCCGACCCCGTCCGGATCGTGCGCGGTGACGATGGTGACCCCGCTCGCGAAGTGCCCCAGCACCCGGCGGAACTCGCCCGGATCCACGGGCAGCCGCTCGTCGTCGGAGACGGCCCGCAGGGCCGGGCGCGGCAGTGGATCGACCGGCACCGGAGCGACGGCCGTCGCGGCGCCGACGGACCTGAGGTAGCGGACGGCGGTTGCGGCCATGCCTGCGTGTCCCATCACTCCTCGATTAGAGCTGACGAGGCGTCAGATGGGAAGGGGTGGGAGGGCCTTCGACCCTCGTCGGGCGCCCCGCCGCCCACCATCACGGCAACACGTGGTTCGGCCACGGCTACGCTGAGTCGTCAACGACCGATCGGGCGGGAGGCGGTGCGATGTCCGGTGCGCCCGACAATGGCCAGGGCATCGACTCCGAACGTGCTCTGAAGTTCGCCGTGCGGCGGACCTGCGGGGACCGGGTCCAGATCATCGAGGGGATCATCCAGCCCGGGGCGCCGAACTGGGACCACGAACATACGGCCCGGGTGGTCCGTCGGCAGATCGAGGATCGTGTCGATGAGCTGGGGTGTGTCGAAGGCTCCGGAAACCTGGACCTGCCCGGTTCCTCGAACTGGTACGTCCCCGACATCGCCGTGGTCCCCGAGGCGCTCGCCAGGGGCGCCGGGGCGCTGCTCCCCGATCAGACGCTCCTCGTCGTGGAGGTCACGTCCGAGTCGAACGCGGAGACCGACCGCGCCGTGAAGCGCCGCCGGTACGCGGAGTACCGGGCGCCGCTGTACCTCCTCGTCGACCGGATCGAGGGCAGCGTGACGCTGTTCTCCGAGCCGGGGCACCTGGGCTACACCCGGGTGGACGGCCCGCACCCCTTCGGGGCGGTTCTGCGGCTGCCGGACCCGTTCGGCCTGGACCTGGACACGAGCGGGCTGGCATCGGCGTGAGACACGGGCGGGCCGGCATCGGGGTGAGGCGCGAGCGGAGGCAGCGGAAGTACGCCTAGATCCCGCGGTACTTCGGTGCCCGCCGTTCCACGAAGCTCGCCACGCCCTCGTTGGCGTCCTGCGTCGTCATGTTGATCTCCTGGGCCATCGCCTCCGCGGCGAACGCCGTGGCGCGGTCGGCGTCCAGCGAGGCGTTGACCAGCTGCTTGGTGAGGGCGATCGAGCGGGTGGGCCCCTCGGCCAGCCGCTGGGCCCAGGCCCGCGCGGTCGCCGCCAGCTCCTCGTCCGGCACGGTCCGGTTGACGAGTCCCAGGCGCTCCGCGTCCCGGGCCGGGAGGGAGTCCCCGAAGAACATCAGCTCCTTGGCGCGCTGCGGCCCGACCAGCCGGGGCAGCAGGTACGCGCCACCGCCGTCCGGTACGAGGCCGCGGCGCACGAACACCTCGATGAACTTCGCGGACTCGGCGGCCAGCACCAGGTCGCAGGCGAACGCGAGATGGGCCCCGATACCGGCCGCCGTTCCGTTGACCGCCGCGATGACGGGCTTCTCGCAGTCCAGGACGGCGGCGATCAGCCGCTGGGCGCCGAGCCGGATCGTCCGGGCGACATCGCCCGGCACCCGGTCGCCGGTCGCCGGTGCGCCCCGCAGATCGGCTCCGGCGCAGAAGCCCCGGCCGGTGGCGGTCAGGACGACGGCCCGGATCCCGGGGTCCGCGGAGGCGTGTGCGAGCAGCGCGATGACGCGTTCGCGCTGGTCCCAGGTGACGGCGTTCATCGCCTCCGGGCGGTTCAGGGTGATCGTCGAGACGCCGTTGTCAGTGGCGTGGAGTATCAATGAATCAGGCGATCCGGACGGGTCGTGTTGGTCGGTGTGGTCGGTGGTGTCTTCGGGGGAGGACGGCATGAGGCAGCTCCTGAGCAGGTGTCGGGTCAGCCGGCGGATCGGGTGGCGGGGCAGCAGGCTGGTTCGGTGGCGGGCGCGGCTACGGCGTTGGCCGACGCGGCGACGGTGTTGGCCGGCGCGTCGGTCAGCGGCAGACCGCGAGTGCGTCCAGCGCCACCGCGCCCTGCCCGCGGCCCAGCACCATCAGCGGGTTGATGTCCAGCTCGGACAGGTCGTCGCCCAGTTCCAGCGCCATCCGCTGCACCCGCAGCACCACTTCGACGAGCGCGTCCACATCCACCGGCGCCCCGCCGCGCACCCCTTCCAGCAGGGCCCGGCCGCGCAGTTCACCGAGCATCGCCCGCGCCTGGTCCTCACCGAAGGGCGGCACCCGCACCGCCGCGTCGTGCAGCACCTCGACCAGTACGCCGCCGAGCCCGACGGTCACGGTCGGGCCGAACAGCGCGTCCTGCGTGACGCCGACCATCATCTCCACGCCCCGCTCGATCATCTGGCAGACCAGGATTCCGTCCAGCTCGATGTCCTCGTAGCGCGCGATATCGGTCAGCTCGCGGTAGGCGTCCCGCACCTGGCTGGCGGAGGTGAGCCCGACCTTGACCAGGCCCAGTTCGGTCTTGTGGGCCAGCTGTGCGCCGGACGCCTTCATGACGACGGGGTAGCCGACCAGCCCGGCCGCCCGGACGGCTGCCGCGGCGCTGGTCACCAACTGTTCGCGGGGCACCCGGATCCCGTACGCCCGCAGCAGCTGCTTCGCCGCGTGCTCGCTCAGCTGGTGGCCCGGACGCATCAGTGCCTGCGCCTTGCGGAAGGAGGGCGACGGCGTGCGCGGCGCCTCGTCGAAGGGGGAGCGGTAGGAGGCGGCGAAGCGGTGGTGGTCCAGATAGGCCTTCACCGCGGTGATGCAGTTGCCGAAGGTACGGAAGGTGGCGACGCGCGAGGAGCCGAGCAGCGTCGTGCGGTAGGCGTCCTCCGTACCGACCGGCGAACCCCACACCACGCACACCAGCTTGTCCGTGGCCTCGGCCGCGTCCACCAGGTCCTGCGCGAGCTTGTCGCTCATCGGCGGGAAGGGGCCGGTGATCGGACAGATCAGCACCCCGACCGAGGGGTCCGCGAGTATCGCGTCGATGATCTTCCGGCCGCGCCAGTCACCGACCGGGTGTCCGCCGTTGTCGACCGGGTTCGCCACGTTCAGGTAGTCGGGTATCCAGGTGTGCAGCTCGGCCTGCTTCTCCTCGGACAGGACCGGGATGTCCAGGCCCGCCGCGGTCGCCAGGTCCGAGAAGTGCGCGCCCGTGCCGCCCGAGATCGAATACACGACGACCCCGTCGGCCAAGGGCTTACGGGCCCGCGCCAGGAGGGCGGCGGTGTCCTGGAGTTCGTCGAGGCCGTCCACCCGGATCACGCCGAACTGCCGCATCGCCGCGTCGACGACCTGGTCGGCGCCGGTCAGCTTGCCGGTGTGTGACGCGGCCATCCTGGCCCCCGTCTCCGTCCGCCCGACCTTGACCGCCACCACCGGGACCCCGGCGCGTGCGGCCCGGTCGGCGGCGAGCAGAAAGGAACGCCCGTCCTTGAGCCCCTCCACGTAGCAGGCGATGGCCCCGACCTCGGGGCGCTGGGAGAAGTACGAGATGAAGTCGGAGGTCTCCAGATCCGCCTCGTTGCCCGTGGGCGCCCAGTGCGAGAGCCGCACGCCCAGTTCCTGAAGGGTGTAGACGGGGCGCCCCTGGTGGCCGGACTGGGTGATCAGTGCGATCGCCGGCCCCTCCAGGTCGTCCCGGAACTCCTCGAAGGCGTTGAGGTTGGTGTTCGGCCCGAGCAGCCGCAGCCCCGACCGCTCCACCGCGGCGGCCAGCCGGGCCTGCGCGGCGGCGCCCTCCGCCCCGGTCTCCGCGAAACCGGACGCGAAGGCGACGGCGAACTTCACCTTGGCGTGCGCGAGTTCCTCGATCACCGGGAGCGGATCACCGACCAGCAGCACCGCCAGGTCCACCTGTTCCGGCAGTTCGGACACGGAAGGAGAGCACGCCCGCCCGAAGACGGACTCCCGCGTGGGGTGCACGGGATACAGCCGCGCCCCGACGCGCTCGGCCCAGGCGATCAGCTGCCGGGTGATCCCGGTATTGGGTCGGCCGTCGGTGTCGGACGCGCCGATGACAGCCACGGACTCGGGCCGGAAGAACCGGTCCAGGTCCGGGACGGCCGCGTGCAGCGGACGGCCGCTGACGTCGAGACCGCCTTCCGCAGCGGCGGTCGTCATGCTGTGGACGGCGGCGTGCGGCTCCTCGCCACAGGCCACCACCCTGGCGCGGAAGTCGGTGGTGAGGGTGCCGTGAGTCGATCCAAGCATCGTTCCGCCCACTCCTGCTCGAAGGTCCCCGGCGCTCGCGCAGCCCGGCCGGCGCCATAAGCTGACGCCCTGTCAGGTTACTGAACTGACGGCCCGTCAGGAATGGGTGTGCAGGCAAAGGCTGAGAGTGGCGGTTCCGCAAGCCCCGACGCCGCACAGGAAACGGGGGACGAGCCCCTGTTACCGGCCCCGCCCCCTGTCCTCAGCGCTACCCACCACCAGAGGCACCCACCCCACTCCTCCCCGCCCCACTCCTCCCCGCCCCCTCCCCGCATGACGACCGACGACAGAGCCGGGGCCGTGCAGGGGAGTCCCCGCAGGGCGCCGAACGGATACCTGGTGTCTCCCCGCGTACCCGCGGAACGTTCGGCGCCCGAGGAGACGCCCCGGAGGGGCCCCGGGTCACCCACCACGGGTGCCCCCACGGGTCGGGGCGCCCCTTGGAGCCCGCCCGGCGATTGAGGGCAAGGCGGCACCCGGGCAGCCCCGCGCCCCAGGGTCGGGCCGGCCCCACACCCCCGGGCCGTGCGCCCGCGACGGCTCAGCCCGTGCGGGCGAGCTTCTTGGCGATCTTCTCCGCGTCCCGGGCCAACTCGCGGAGCATGCCGCTGATCGGGTTGGTGAAGCCGGTGAAGTACAGCCCGGGGGCCTGCTTCGGCGTACGGCCGCCGTGCACCACCGGCCGGCCCCGGTCGTCCAGCACCCCGAGGTGGCCGACCAGCCCCTCCAGGGAGCGGAGGTAGCCGGTGGCGGCGATGACGGCGTCCGGGGTGATCCGGGACCCGTCGGCCAGCACCACCGCGTCCTCGTCGAACGACTCGACGGCCGCCACCGGAAGCACGCGACCGCCCTTCACCGCCTTGATCAGTCCCACGTCCTGGACCGGGATGGCCCCGTCCTTGACCCGCGAGTACAGGCCGGTGCCCGGGCGGGGCAGGCCGTGTTCGGCGAGATCGGGCATCGAGACGCGGGTCAGTAGGCCCCCGGCCCGGTCGACGAGCGCGACCGGCAGCCGGCGCACCAGGATGCCGGTGCCCTGGGCGGGCCAGCCCGCCGTGGAGCGGCGCAGGATGTGCGGAGCGGTACGCACCGCGAGCCGCACCCGGGCCGCCCCGCCCTCCACCAGGTCGACGGCGATCTCGGCCCCGGTGTTGCCGACGCCCACGACGAGGACGTCCTTGCCCGCGTAGGGGGCCGGGTTGCGGTAGTCGGCGGCGTGCCCGAGTTCGCCGGTGAAGGTGGAGCGCCCGGACCAGTCGGGGATGCGCGGGGTGTGGTTGAAGCCGGTGGCCACGACGACGGCCCGCCCGGTCAGCTCGCGCCCGCCGGTCGCGGTCAGCCGCCACCCGGTGCCGTCCGGCGCCCGGTCGATGCGGGAGACCTCGACGCCGGTCACCACCTCCAGCTCGTGGTGCTCGGCGTACTTCTCCAGGTAGCGCACCACGTTGTCGCGGGACACCCAGCGGCCGAACCGGCGGGGCATGGGCAGCCCCGGGAGGGCCGACCAGCGCCGGGTGGTGTGCAGGTGCAGCCGGTCGTAGTGGCGCCGCCAGGACGCGCCGACGTCCCCGGACTTCTCCAGTACGACGGCCCGTTGGCCCTGTGCGCGCAGGGCCGCCGCGACGGCGAGACCGCCCGGACCGCCGCCGATGACGTAGACGGGCCGGTCCTCTGTGAGGGTGGCGGAGGCCGGAATGGGGCTACCGGGGGCAGATGTGCTGTCGGGCATGGTTTGGAGCGTAATCGCGCGTCCTGTTGATGGGTCTCGGTCAAGACCGGAATCGATTGCGAATTGATCACGGGTGCGCGGCCGGGCACCGACCGAGGACGCGCACCCACGGATCGACCGCCGACGCACACCCCTTGCGCGGGCCGCCGCCATCAGGTGAACTGACGTACCGTCAGATTACGTGAACGGGAGGGCCCCATGCGGACGATCTGGCTCGACGGAGCCCAGTGGCTCGCCGTGCTCCGGATAGGCCTCGGCCTGTGGTGGCTGGAGAGCTGGCGGCACAAGGACAAGAAGGGCTGGTTCGAGCGCGGCACCGGCATCGCCTGGGCCTCGGACGTCGCGGGGAAGCACCGCTGGCCGGTGGTCCGCAGCGGCTTCGAGAAGATCGTGGCGCCGCGCCCGAAGGCGATGGCGTACGTCGTCGTCTACGCGGAACTCGCGCTGGGCCTGGGCCTGGTGACCGGCCTGCTGACCCCCGTCGCGCTGATCGCGGGGCTGCTGCTCAACCTGCTCTACCTGGTGCTGATGATCCACGACTGGGCCGAGCAGGGGCAGAACGCGATGATGGCGCTCAGCTCACTCGTCGCGCTGTTCGCGATGTCCTGGCAGACCTGGTCCCTCGACCACGCGATCGGACTCTTCCTGTGACCACCACCGGACCGGCCACCCCGGCCGCCGCTCCTGCCGAGGCCCCGCCGGCCCCCCGCTACGACCTGCCCGAGCCGGACGCGTCCACCCGCCCCTACTGGGACGCCGCCGCCGAGGGCCACCTGCTGCTGCGCCGCTGCCGGGACTGCGGCCGGGCGCACCACTACCCGCGCGAGTTCTGCCCGCACTGCTGGAGCGAGGACGTCGACTGGGAGCGGGCCAGTGGCCGGGCCACGCTCTACACCTGGTCCGTCGTCCACCGCAACGACCTGCCACCGTTCGGCGCCCGAGTGCCGTACATCGCGGCTGTCGTCGACCTGGCGGAGGGGCCGAGAATGATGACGGAGGTCGTGGAGTGCGAGGAGTCCGCGCTCGCCATCGGGATGGAGCTGCGGGTGACGTTCCGGCAGGAGGAGGGACGCGAGGCGGTGGCGGTGTTCCGCCCGTAGGTCTCCGGGACGGCGTACGCGCCCCACGGAGGGCTCAGCTGTACACGAGAAGGTGGTCACACGTATTCGTGCCGTCGTGGAGCGAGGAGTCGCTGTTGAGGACGTAGAAGGCCCCGGCGAATCCCGTAGCCGTCATCTTCGGCACCACGATCAGTGTCTGGTTCGCCATGCTCAGCCCGTTCGGCTTCACCACGTGCTCTTGCAACTGCGCGAAGAGGTTCGTCCCGAGATCGGTCAGCCTGAGGGCTCGGTACGTACGGTCCCCCGTCCCGTCCGATCCCGTGACCGCTACCCGGTACTTCACGGCGTCCCATTGCGCGGGGCTGGTGGCCATGCGGCCCATCGTCTCCAGTTCCTGCAGCCGCCGTTGTGTGCTCGCCCGGACACCGGCCATGTGAATGTGCAACTGGTCGAGGAACCGGGCGTTCTGCGAATTGATCCCCAAACCGATATTGGGGTATTGCACGGGCACGCTCCCTCCGCTCCGGGCGTTGTCCCACGCGTCGTTCCAGTAATTCGGTGCGCCGGAGGTCTCGATGAACGGGCATTCGATACCGGTGATCCGGCAACTGGGAGTCAGGAGAAAGTTGTGCCGGCTCGACGGCCTGCCGTTCAGTACGACGTAGTCCGAGGTCACCTTCAGGCAGGCGGGAGGGTTCTGCCCGGGGGGCAGCGGCTTTCCGTGCGTGCAGTACTGGACGTCCCGCCACAGCGGATCGTTGTCGGCAGGGCTGCCGCAGAGGGGCTGGAGCTGGGCAGGGGGGCAGGCCGGCGTTCCCCCAGGAGGCGGCGTGGGGCACATGTCGGGGGCGGGGTCTGTGTCCGCGTACGTCGGGACGGCCGCAGAGGCGGTGCGTCCGGCCGCCGCTTCCACGCCGGTCAGGAGCGCCGCCGCACCGATGACGCCGGAGAACGCCACGAACCGGCGCCGAGTCAGCTCGTTCGAAGTCTTTTCGTCATTCATGCGTGCTCTCCGATGGTGATGTCCACGGCGTGGAATTCCCGGCCGCGCGTCAGGAAGAACGGCCCGCCCGATTCCGGCCTCGCCGATTCGCTCACAGGGTAGGGAGCGGCGCGCGGGATTCCTGCCGACTGTCCCGGGCCGGTGCCACGTCTTCCGCCATTCAGCGGCCACCCCGCAGTTGGCTCCGATTCGTCCGGGGCGACGGGCCCATCGGCACTTCCCCGGGGACCCGGGCGCCGGGCTGCGATCGTGCGGTGTCAGGCTGAGGTTCCTTGATCCGTACGGCCGCGAGGGAAGCACCGATGAGCACCGGCAGTTACTACGAGCGCACCGACGACCACCGCTTCAAGCCCACCGCCCACGCGAGCGGTGCGTGGAGCACGGACGAAGTGCACTTCAGCCCGCTCGGCGGCCTCATCGTCCACGCGATCGACCGCCACCTGGCCGACCGGCAGGGAGAGCGCTTGCTGCTGTCCCGGATCAGCTTCGACATCCTCGGCCGGCTCGCCCTGGACGAGTGCGAAATCAGGGTCGAGACCATCCGGCCCGGCCGCACCATCGAACTGGTCGAGGCCGTCGCCCTCATCGCGGACCGCCCCGTCGTACGCGCCAGGGCCTGGTGCCTCGCCGCCATCGACACCGCAGAGGTCGCCGGGGGCGGGGCCGACAGGCTCGCCGACCCGGAAACGCTCGCGCCCTGGCGCATGGCGGACCTCTGGCCCGGCGGCTACATCGCGTCCATCGACGTCCGCCCGCTCGCACCGCCCCGGCCGGGCCGCACGACGGCGTGGATCTCCACGCCCCTCGACCTCGTCGCGGGCGAGTCCGCCTGCCCGGTCGCGTCCTTCGTCGCGCTCGTCGACACCGCCAACGGCATCGCCGTACGCCAGCCCCCCAAGGCCTGGACGTTCCCCAACGTCGACCTGACCATCCACCTCCAGCGTCAGCCCGAGGGCCGCTGGACCGGACTCGACACCACGGTCGTCTTCGGCCCCACGGGCCAGGGCATCACCAGCACCGTCCTGCACGACATCCACGGCCCGGTCGGCCAGGCCCAGCAGATCCTCACCGTCCGGCCCGTATGAGCCGTCGGCCCGTACGAGCCGTCCGGCCTGGCTGAGCCGTCAGGCGCCCGCGTAGGCCGTCCGGCCGGGGCTCAGCGCGTCTGCTCCTTGCGCTGCCTGCGGCGCTCACTCCTCGGGCACCAGCTGAGCCGTGACCAAGCCGTGCAGCAGCTCCGCGTCCACGAAGTCCCCGTCGTCCGGCGCCCCGCACCGCCAGCTCAGCGGATACGTGTTGCCGTGCGGGGCCGGAATCCCCACGTACTGGTCGCGGGTGGCCGGGCCGAAGCACTTCGCGCCGGGCGGCCAGTCGAAGTCCTGGCTCGCGCCGGGGGCCAGCAGGAAGTACGTCCACCGCGCCCCCGCGATCTCCCGTACG
The DNA here is from genome assembly GCF_041435055.1 of Streptomyces sp. NBC_00341. Classification (NCBI taxonomy): domain Bacteria; kingdom Bacillati; phylum Actinomycetota; class Actinomycetes; order Kitasatosporales; family Streptomycetaceae; genus Streptomyces; species Streptomyces sp. NBC_00341. Next base: position 5,215,544 of record NZ_CP108002.1, read on the forward strand.
ACGGGCCCCGGATCGCCGTCGGTGAGGGTGGCCAGATGGTGCAGCACCGCCTCGCCCCGCACCCCGCGCAGCCGGATCGCGTCGAAGTGGATTCCGGACAGGTGGAGTTGGAGCCCCGAGGCGGGTACCCATTCGGGGAGTTTCTTGCTCGTCATGCCTACGAGCATCGCGGCGACTGCGTAGCGTGACCAGTCAGGCGCGTGCCACATCCGACGATGTGGTGGGAACGGTGGTGACTGTGGTGACGAGCAACGAGACGTCGCAGGTGCGGAGGCTTGTGGGGGACCTGATTCGCATCCATCGGGTGCGCGCGGGCCTGACCCAGAAGGAGGCGGCGGAGAAGCTGTTGATGTCGGAATCCCTGCTGGGGGCGTACGAGCGGGCGGAGCGCATCCCGTCGCTGGAATTCCTGCACGACGGGGACAAGGTCCTGGACGCGGGCGGCGCGCTGAAGGCGTGCTGCGAGCTGATGGACGGGGAGAAGTACCCGCCGAAGTTCGTGGACTGGGCGAAGCTGGAGCGGCTCGCACGCGTCATCAGCGCGTACGAGACGATGCTGATCCCCGGGCTGCTTCAGACGGAGGCGTACGCGTACGCGCTGTACCGGGCGCGCGTACCGGCGTACACCGAGGCCGAGATCGTTCGGTACGTCGAAGCGCGACTGGAGAGGCAGGCGGTGCTGAGCCGCACGCCGCCCCCGCGCGTCGGGTACGTCATCGAGGAGTCGGTGCTTGAGCGGCCGCTCGGGGGGCCGGAGGTGCTGAAGGAGCAACTGCGGCATCTCCTGGACTGCATCGAGCGGTTCAACCATCTGACGGTGCAGGTGATGCCTACGAACCAGCACACGCACGCGGGGCTGATGGGTTCCATGCAGCTGATGTCCACAGCGGAAGGCCGCAATCTGGTGTACGTGGAGGCGCCCGGCGACGATAGGTTGATCTCGAAACCGGAGCAGGTGAGCGATCAACTCGACCTCTTCGGCATCCTGCGGGCCCAGGCGCTCAATCCCTGGAAGTCCGTGGAGATCATCGAGACGAAGGTGAGGCAACTGTGAGCCACGGACCCGGACTGACCTGGTTCAAGTCCAGCTACAGCGGCAACGAGGGTGCGGCCTGCCTCGAAGTCGCCTATGACTGGCACAAGTCCAGTTACAGCAACAACGAGGGCGAGGCCTGCGTCGAGGTCGCCACCTGCCCGCACACCGTCCACGTCCGCGACTCCAAGGTCACCGACGGCCCGACCTTCGCGGTCGCCCCCGCCGCCTGGACCGCTTTCCTGGGGCACGCGGCGAACGGCTGATCACGTCGACCCGTGGAGCGCCGAGGCGCTTGGGCGCACGGCCTTCCGGTCATCGCCGCTGCGATGATGGCGGTATGTCTGATGCGGAAGTCAAGGTGCCGGCGTCTTCGCGTGGGTACGCGAAAGGGCGGGCGCGCCGTGAGCAGATCGTGACGACGGCTGCCGAGGTCTACGCGGACGTGGGCTATCACGGCGCCTCGCTGCGGGAGATCGCCAAGCGTGCCGGCCTCAGCCACGTGGGCCTCCACTACTACTTCCCCAGTCGCGAAGCGCTGCTGGCGGCGGTGCTGGAGCGCCGCGACGAGGAGGACACCGCACGGCTCGGACCGAAGGAGTACTCACCCACGGCGGCGTTGCGGCATCTGGTGGATCTGACCGATCACAATGCCCGGCATCCGGGGATCGTGGAGCTCTACGTGCGTCTCGCGGCGGAGGCGATCGCCGAGGATCATCCCGCGCATCAGTACTTCACGGATCACTACGGGACGACGCGTGAGTATGTGCACCGGGCGTTGCGGGAGCTGGCGGAGCAGGGGGCGTTGCGGGAGGGGGTCGATCCCGGGGTGGCGGCGGCCGGGTTCGTGGCGCTGATGGACGGGTTGCAGGTGCAGTGGCTGACGAGTCCGGACGAGGTGGACATGGCCGGGGTGCTCCGTTCCCACCTGGAGCAGCTCCTCAAGGAGCCTTTGACGTAGCTTCCTGGAGGCCCTTTGACGTAGCTCCGTGGAGGCGTCGCAGCAGCAGGAGGGCGACAGCCGCTGTGGCCACCTCGCCGGCGGCCAGAGCGGTCCAGACACCTGTGGTGCCGAGTCGGCCGAGGGTGGCGATCAGGGGAACCTTGATCAGGAGCAGGCTGCCGATGGAGATGAGGTACGCGGGTGCCGGGCGGCCCAGTGACTGGGCGTAGGACGCCACCAGTGGGCCGATTCCGGCGACGGTGAGCCCTATCGCGATGACCGGCAGCGCCCGCCCGGCGGTGTCGATGGTGTCGGCGTCATTGAGGAAGAGGCCGGCCAGGGGTCTGGCCAGAGCGGCGAGGGCGGCGGCGGTGATCAGGCCGTACAGCACGGACGCGAGAAGCGAGTAGTTGCGGGCCTTGAGCGCACGGTCGGGCAGGCCGCGGCCGGTGTTGTAGCCGACGATGGGCTGCAGTCCCTGGCTGATGCCGGTGTGCGGCATCATCACGAAGGTCTGGAGGCGGGCGCAGACGGCGTAGGCCGCGAGCGCGGTGGCCGACCCGGCGGCCGTGAGGGTGGCGTTGACGAGGACGGCCAGGAGTGTGACCCCGGTACCGGCCAGGAACGAGGGCAGGCCGACGCCCAGCAGTGCTCGTAGCGTCGGACCGTGGGGCAGCAGGTCCCGCAGGCCGACGCGGTAGGGGCGGCGGCGCTGTACGAAGAAGAACCACAGGCTCATCGCCGCGGATACGGCCTGGCCGCCGACGGTGCCGAGCGCGGCGCCCCGTACACCCATGCCGAAGCCGAAGATGAGCAGCGGGTCCAGGGTGATCTGTACGGCGACGGGCACGAGCCACAGCAGGGTCGAGAACCCCATGCGGCCCTCGGCCCGCACCAGGCTGGAGAAGCCGGTGGACACCAGGGCCCCGCACAGCAGCACCACGGCGTAGGGGCGGGCGGTCGCGCCCAGTTCGCCGGTGGCGCCGAGCAGGGTGAGCAGCGGGTCCAGGAAGGCCAGACCGAGTGCGGTGGTGGCTGCGGCGCAGGCCCAGAACAGGGCGAAGGAGTTGCCCGCCGCGCGGGCGGCGGCCCGGTGGTCTCCCGTGCCCAGGGCGCGGGAGATCAGGGAGGCGCCGCCCGCGCCGACGGTGGTGGACACCGCGCCGAGGAGCAGCAGGAGCGGGGCGACCAGGTTGACCGCGGCCATGGCGGTGTCGCCCACGCCGCGGCCGACGAACCAGGCGTTGGTGAGGGCGTAGACGCCGTACACGCCGACCGCGGCGGTGGTCTGGGTGCAGGCGTGCCACAGCAGTCGGCCCACCGGCTCTGTGCCGAGCCGGGTCGTGTGGTCGGTGACGGCCGCCGGTGCCTGCGCGGACGTCACCGGCGGCTGTGACCGAGCAGCGCCATGGCCTCGTCGAGGCGGGGGCGCGCCCAGTCGTACTGATTGCTGTCGGTGTGCCCGCGGTACACGGTCTCGATGACCATGATCAGTACCAGGTAGAGGCAGTACAGACGGCGGCGTGTCCGCTCGGTCCCGGTCAGCTCGCCGTGACCGTAGCCGCGCATGAAGGGTGCCGGGTCGCCGAAGGCGGCGGACATCTGGGTGCCGGTGAAGCCGGCCTCCATCAGGGGGTCGCCGTAGAAGGCGCGTTCGTGGTCGATGACGCAGACGATCCTGCCGTCGCGGACCATGACGTTGCTGGCCCACAGGTCCCACTCCACCAGGCACGCTTCGGTGACCTCGTCGAGGCTGTCGGCGTGTGCGGCCACGGCCGCGCGCACGGTGTCGTACTCCCAGCCGATGTCGACGCCGCGACGCTCGCCGTCGAGGAGCACGTTCTCGGTCATCGTGGTGAACGCCTGCCGCCAGGTGGCATGGCCGGGCCCGGCCAGCGGGCCGAAGTGCTCGCCGCGGACGGAGTTGATCTCCCGGTTGGCCGCGCCGAGTTGCTCCATGAGGGCATCCCGCTCGGCCGCGGGAAGAGTCTCGGCGATGATGCCGAGGTTGTCGGCGTCGACGTACGGCATGAAGAAGTAGTCGGCGTCGCACAGTTCGCGGCTGCGGTCGGCGAAGTGGACGGCGGGGACGGGCACGGCGGTCCGGCTCCTCAGCAGGTCCAGCGTGGCCAGTTCGATCGACATGGCGCCGTGCTCGTAGGCCATCACCTCCACCGCGGGCGGCGGGGCGATCTTCAGGACGACCTCGGCGCCGTCGCGCAGCCGGATGCGGTAGGCGACGTTGAACCAGCCGTGCCCCAGCTCGCTCGCCCACCCGTCCCCGGCCGGGACCTGCCCGGCTCCGTAGGCGCGCTCGATCATGGCGCGCAGCACCTCGGGAGACTGCCTGTTCTTGGTGATGCTCTCCACTCTCGTTCCCTTCGTCAACGGCGTGTCGGGGGTGTCCCTGCGAGGGAGGAGCGGGACCGTCGACGCGCGTCGGCTGCGCGGCCCTCGGTGAGCGACCACAAATACTTACCACGTGGTAGGAATTCGGCACCAGGGGGTGGACGGGTTTCTCCGCCGCCTCTGGCCTGTCGAAGCCGACCCGCCGCCTCCGCGGTCACGCCGCCGGCGGGTCTCCGGGCGTGCGGCCCGACGTTGCGGCGCCCTGGGCGCGCCCTTAGGTTCACCCCATGGTCGATATGGGATTTTCCGGGGCATTTGGTGGAGGCCTTGATGGGCTGGCTGTGGAGGGGGACCTGCCGCGCCGTGAGGATCTGGGCCGCGTCTTCGACGAGCTCGACTTCCAGATGGCGTGCCAGGCGTATCTGTGGGCGCTGCCTCTCGTGTCGTACGCGCAGTGGCAGAAGGTGCACCGTGAGGTGTTCGAAGCCGGGACCTGCGATCTCGTGCACTACGTCAGCTACCGCGACCGGCTCGGCCTGATCACCGCCAACGCCACCACTCCGTACATCCTCGCCTTCGTCGACCTCTCGGTCACCGGGCCGCTGGTGATCGAGCTGCCCGCCGGGCCCACCGCGGGCGGGGTGTCGGACTTCTGGCAGAGGGAGATCGGCGTGATGGGGGAGATGGGGCCCGACCGCGGTGAGGGCGGGAAGTACCTGGTCGTGCCGCCCGGACAGGATGTCCCGCCGGACGTGGACGGGGTGCGGGTTCTGGAGTCCACGGGGGTCAACATCATGTTCGGGTTCCGCACCCTGGACCCCGATCCGGAGCGGGCGCGGACGCTCGTGGAGGCGGTGCGGCTGTATCCGTACGGGAGCGGGCCCGGGGAGAGTCCGACGCGGCTGGTGTCGCCGCAGGGGCGGCCGTGGTCGGGTGATCAGCCACGTGGGCTCGCGTACTGGGAGCGGCTGCACGGGATCTATCAGTCGGAGGTCGTCGACGAGCGTGACCGGTTCTATCTGGCCATGCTCAAGCAACTGGGGATCGAGAAGGGAAGGCCGTTCACGCCCGACGAGCGGCTGACCGGGATTCTTGAACGGGCCACCGCTAATGGGGAGTTGATGGCGCAGGCGAACTCATTCGCCAAGCGGTTCGACGGCTCGCGCTACTGGCCCGATCGGCAGTGGGACCTGGTGCTGATGCTGGACAGGTCCGATCAGCGGGCCGAGCACCACGACCAGCTGCTGGAGCGCGCGGCCTGGTTCTACGAAGCCGTCAGCTTCTCCGCCGCCATGAAGTCGCAGACGCCCGGACTCGGGCAGGCGTATCTGGCGGCCTACACCGATGCGGACGGGCAGTGGCTGGACGGGGCGCGGAACTACCACCTGCGCGTGCCGGCCGATCCGCCCGCCAAGCTGTTCTGGTCCGCGACCGTCTACGACATCGCCACCCGCTGCCTGATCGACAACCCGCAGCAGCGCGGCGACCGCGGCTCGCGCGACGAGCTCCGCTACAACGACGACGGGTCGGTCGACCTGTACTTCGGGTCGGAGCCGCCCGCCGGTCCGGAGAGCGAGGCGAACTGGGTGCAGACACTGCCCGGCAGGCACTGGTTCTCGTACTTCCGCTTCTACGGGCCGCTGGAGCCGTACTTCGACCGCAGTTGGCGGCTCGGCGACATCACCGCGGTCTGAGCCGGGCACCCGGCCCACGCGACCTGACCGGCCTGACCGGTGCGCGGGGCCCGGTCGGGTGGAGGCAAATGCGTCGCGCCGGAAGGTGTTGATCCTTAGGCTGCCCGGATGCCAGTAACGGATCTCCAGCGCATCGCGGCCTTCCGCCTGTCCTTCGCCCGGCGGCAGGCCGCGGTCGTGAACGAGGTTCCCGGCGGCGTGGTCGTTCTGGACGCGGAGTACGCCGCTTCGTACGAGCACAACCAGCTCGTGATCGAAGGATCACCGGATCCCGTCGGGCTCCCGGCCCTGGCCGAGAAGGCCCTTGGCCACCTGGAGCACCGCCAGATCACGGTGCTCGACGACCGCGCCGGTACCGACTGCGCACCCGCCCTCACCGCAGCCGGGTACACCCACGTGACCGAACTCGTCATGACGTACACCCGCTCCGCCGCCGCCGCCTCCGTCCCGGACCCGTCCGCGCAGACCGTGGGCTTCGACGACCTGCGACCCGCTCTGGTCGGGCAGCTGCGCAGGTGGATGCCAGAGGCGCAGGACGTCGTGGTCGGCCAGCTGGCCGACCGCCGGACAGCCCGGCTCCGCGGCGCCGAACAGGTCCGCTTCCTCGCCGTCCGCGACGAGGAGGGAACGGTCGGCTCCTGGGCCGACCTCTACCGCGACGCCTCCGAGGGGATCGCCCAGATCGAGGATGTCGTCACCGCCGACACCCACGTCCGGCGCGGCTACGCGGACACGCTGCTCGCCACCGCCCTGCGGCACGCGTCGGACTGCGGCCTGGTCTTCCTCCTGGCCGACCCCGACGACTGGCCGCACGCCTGGTACACCCGCCGTGGATTCAAGCCGATCGGGCGCTTCCACGTGTTCACCCGCGCTCAGGACCAGTAGGGGAGGGGCTGACCGCATGGCCCGCAGGACCGCCATGGGCGTAGAGGGGTCCGGGAAGTTCTCCGTGCGACGCGCGAGCGGGTCGGATGCCGATGCACTGGTGCGAATCGATTCGCTCGCGGCAGAGGGCGACGAGGAGCGGTGCAGGCACATCCGGCGCTGGTGTCGGCAGGGCCTCGCCGCTGTGGCCGAGGATGCGGCCGGAGCTCTGGGTTACTGCGTGGTGGAGTACACGTTCTTCGAGCAGGGCTTTGTCACGATGCTGATGGTCGCGCCGGGCGCCCGGGGCCAGGGAGTCGGCGGGCGGCTGCTGGAGGATGCGGCGGCCTCCTGCGTCACCCCGAAGCTGTTCACCTCGACGAACGTCTCCAACCAGCCGATGCAGCGGCTGCTTCAGCGAGCGGGATGGACGCCGGCCGGTCTGCTCCACGGACTGGACGAGGGGGATCCGGAGCTGTTCTACCTCTGTCCGCAGGGTCCGGTCGCTGCACATCCGTGAGGGCGGGAGCCCCGAATTGGTTGTCGCGCTTCTCGCCACCGCCCGATCGCGTGGCGAACGGCCGGAAAGAGTCACGTTTGTATCGACCGGGTACGCGCCGTTACAGTCCCAACCATGACTGCACCAGAGCTGTCCGTAAGCGAGATGCAACAATCGGTCACGGGTGGTCGGAATCCCGTGCGGGTCCTGGTCGTCCTGCGGATCAGCTGCCTGACCGATGAGTCCACCAGTCTCGAGCGGCAGCTCGCGGACGCGCGCAAGTACGTCGCCAAGAAGGTTGCCCAGGGGCTGCCTTGGGTCGAGGTCGGCGTAGCCCGAGACGTGCATGTGTCAGCGACGAAGCAGAATCCCTTCGAGAGGGCCGAGCTGGGTCACTGGCTCAAGGAAAGGGCTCCCGAGTTCGACTTGATCCTTTTCTGGAAGCTTGACCGCTTCATCCGCAAGGTCATGGATATGCAGGACATGTTGCGGTGGGCGGAAGACCACGGATGCAAGTCGTTTGCATCTGTTACTGAGCCGATCTTCGATACGACTGGTGCTCTTCGGCATGTGGTCATCTCTCTGTTCTCGGCTCTGGCGGAGATGGAGTCCAGAAACACCGCTACGCGAGTCAAGAGCTTCCGGGAGAGCGCTCGGGAGCAGCAGAGGTGGCCCGGCGGTATGCCTGCCTACGGATACGAGGTCTTCAAGGGTGAGGGTGGAGCCGCCTACCTCCGTCAGAATCCGCACCAAGTCAACGTTCTCCGCGAGATCGTTAACCGTTTGCTCGCAGGAAACGACACGGCAGCGACCATCGCTGACGATCTAAACGCCCGGGGCGAGCCAACTCCGAGGGGCGCGCGCCCGTCAAAGCGAATCCAGGAGTCCGGGCGCGCTTACAAGTGGACGGCAGCTGGCATTCGCAAGATGCTCAAGAGTGAAGCTCTCATGGGCTGGAAAATGGAGAGCCGGCAGAAGCCCGGCAAGAAGTACTACGAGACCGTTCCTGTCATCACGAGTGACGGTCGGAGGGTCCGCACGGCGGAGTCCGTCTTCACTGATGCTGAGTGGAAGAAGCTCCAGGACTACTTGAACGAGCGAACCTTCGCGGTCTCCTCCCCCACCAACGTCACCCCGTTCCTGGACGTAGTCCGCTGTGGGTACTGCAAAGGCAAGATGCGGTTGCATGTCTCTCGCAAGGAAAGGAAGGACGGCTCCAGGGCTGAGTACCCGAAGTATCGGTGCGTCAGCCCGCGTATGGCAGACGGGAGGACGCGGTATGGCTGCGCAGAGCAGATCCCCTGGGAGCCAGGCAGGCTCTTGGCCGCGTTCGAGCATCACCTGATGGGACAGTTCGGCGATCGTGACGTGGAGGAACGGATTTACGTCGTCGGCGAGGATATAGAGGGCCGAATGGCGGAGATCCAGGAACTGGCCAGTCGCATCATGGCGGACATGGAGCCGGGCCGCCGGTACAGCACTGCCCTGATGCAGCCTCAGGCAGAGAAGATGCTCGACAAACTCAACATCGAGTATGAAGCCCTGAGGCAGATGCCAACGGGGGATAGGTGGGAGTACCGCAGCCTCGGTAGGACGTGGCGGCAGCACTGGGATGAGAGTGCCAATGTGGCTGATCTGGGGGCGCTCATGAGGCGCAACGGAGTCCAGTTCCTCTGCTACAAAGACTCGTTCGAGTTGGTTTTCCCGGAACGGCTCACCTTGTGACGGCCTCTGACGTGCGTTCCAGCGCGACAGGCGTGCGGGGAGCGGGTGTCTCTGCCCCAGTTCTTACCTTGAGGGCAGGGGGCTCGTCCTCGCTGTCGCGGTCGCCCAGGCTCACTGCTCCAGTCCAGGTGCGCCCCAGATTGGGAACCATCGAGACAGCTCCTCCTCGATGCGGAGATCGTTCTTCAGCAGGCCGGCGACCTGTAGTTCCAGCGCACTGTCCCGCTTTTGCTGGCCAGGTTGCATGCAAAACGGGTAAAACGCACCCCGTTTGAAAAGGTAGACCAGCGCCAGGGGGCGGTCCCGGTCGTCGCGGAAGGCGATCAGGGAGCAGAGCAGCTGCGGGCCGAAGCCGCCGTCCTGGAGCAGGGTGTTGACCGCGTGCAGGTCGTTGACCAGGGCGGCGGTGTCCTCGGCGGGCTGGCGGGCGAGCAGCCAGGTGTAGCCGTAGGAGTCCCGGCTGAACTCCACCGGGATGCCGCCGTGCGCGGTGTCCGCGTCCAGCAGCTCCCGTACGTCCTGCTGGATACGGGCGAACGTGCCGCCCTCCACCCCCGCGAAGCACACCGAGCCGAGGCCGGTCGGGACGAAGCCCGTCGCCGCCTGGAGGGTCAGGGCGGCCGACGGGACGGCGAAGAGCTGGTCGAGGTCGGGGCGGACCGGTTTGCTGCGGCCCAGGATGGTGTCGAGCAGACCCACGGAGGCTCCTTACGGGCGGGAGAGGTCGGCGGAGATGCGGGAGAGCTGGTCGAGGCGCTGTTCGAGGGTCGGGTGCGAGGAGAGCAGCCGGCTCAGGCTCTCCTTGGAGGAGAAGGCCGGGACGAAGTAGAAGGCGTTGTACGGCTCCGCCTTCCGCAGGTCCTCCGTCGGGATCCGGGCCATCTGGCCGCTCACCTTGGTGAGGGCGGAGGCCAGGGCCGAGGGGCGGCCGGTGAGCAGGGCCGCCGTGCGGTCGGCGGACAGCTCGCGGTAGCGCGACAGCAGGCGGGTCAGGAGGAAGCTCAGGGCGTAGACCACCGCGCTGATCAGCGGGATGAGCATGATCGCGATGCCGATGGGGTCGTTGCTGCGGCTGTTGCGGGAGAAGCCGCCCCAGAGCGCCACCCGGGTGATGATGCCCGCGAGTACGCCGAGGAACGAGGCGATCGTCATGACGGCGACGTCACGGTGTGCGACGTGCGACATCTCGTGGGCGAGCACGCCCTCCAGTTCCTCGGGCTCCAGTCTGCGCAGCAGTCCCGTGGTGGCGCAGACGAGGGCGGTCTTCTCGCTGCGGCCGGTGGCGAAGGCGTTCGGTACGTCGCTCTGGGAGATCGCCACCCGGGGCTTGGGCATGTCGGCGAGGGCGCAGATGCGGTCGATGGCGCCGTGCAGTTCCGGCGCCTCCTCGGGGGTGACCTCGCGGGCGCCCATGCTGAACGCGGCGATGCGGTCGCTGAACCAGAACTGGGCGATGAACATGCCGCCGGTGATGATCAGGATGATCGGCCAGGCACCGCGCAGCACGGCGAGCAGCACGCCGACCAGGACCACGTACAGCAGGCCGATCAGGAACATGGTCGTGACCATGCGTGTGGTGAGACCGCGGTCCGAGGCGTACCGGCTACGGGTTCGGGTCATGGGTGACCTCCAGTCCTCATCTGCTTCCCATAGTGCTCCTCGGCGGTTGAAATCGGATAAGGGCATCCGGCGTGGAACGTTACGAGCCGTGGCGGGCGCGTCCGGTACGGGGTATTTGGCCGAACAACGCCTAGCCCGGTTAGGTGCCTAGGGCATCTAGTGGTGGGTGATCGGCAGGACTCCCCCATAGCTTTGCGAGGTCCTCCATGGCAGAGACCGGCACCGAGACCCAGACCGAAGCCCAGACCGAGACCCAGACCGAGACCATCGCCTTTCCGCAGAATCGCAGCTGCCCCTACCACCCGCCGACGGGATATCCGAGTGAGACCCGGGGGCAGCAGTCGGTGACCCCCGTCCGTATCTACACCGGCCGCACGGTGTGGCTGGTGACCGGTCACGCCGAGGCGCGGTCGCTCCTGGTGGACCCCAGGCTGTCGTCCGACCGGGAACACCCCGAGTTCCCGCTGTTCGCCAAGCGGCAGGCCGAGATCACCCAGCGGCGCGTGGAACTGATCGGCGTCGACGACCCTGAGCACAACGCCCAGCGCCGGATGCTGATCCCGAGCTTCACGGTCAGGCGGACGGCGGCCCTGCGGCCGCAGATCCGCGCGACCGTGGACGGCCTCCTCGACGCGATGGTCGAGCAGGGGCCGCCGGCCGATCTGGTCAACGCCTTCGCGCTGCCGGTGCCCTCGATGGTCATCTGCGCGCTGCTGGGGGTGCCCTACGGGGACCACGAGTTCTTCGAGGCGCAGTCGCGCAAGCTGCTCCGCGGCCCGGAGGCCTCCGACGTCGAAGCCGCGCGGGACGCCCTCGACGAGTACTTCCGGGTACTGATCGAGCGCAAGCGGCGCGATCCCGGCGAGGGGCTGCTGGACGAGCTGATCGTCAAGCAGCTGGAGACCGGTGCGGTGGACACCGAGGAGCTGGTGCGGCTGGCCGAGATCCTGCTCGTGGCGGGGCACGAGACGACCGCGAACATGATCTCGCTCGGCACCTTCACCCTTCTCCAGCACCCGGAACAGCTGGCCCTGCTGCGTGCGGCCGGCGCCTCCACGGGTGACGAGCCCGGCAGCGGGATGCCCGCCGCGGTGGAGGAGCTGCTGCGGTTCCTGTCCATCGCGGACGGGCTGTCGCGGGTGGCCGTCGAGGACATCGAGGTGGGCGGGGTGACCGTCCGGGCCGGGGACGGGGTCCTCCTGTCCACGTCGGTGATCAACCGGGACGGGTCCGTGTACCCGTCGCCCGACGAGCTGGACCTCGGCCGCAACGCGCGCAACCACGTGGCGTTCGGGTTCGGCATCCACCAGTGCCTGGGCCAGAACCTCGCGCGGGCCGAGCTGGAGATCGCGCTGCCCGCCCTCTTCGAGCGGCTCCCCGGCCTGCGGCTGGCGGTGCCCGCGGAGGACGTCCCGTTCAAGCCGGGAGACACGATCCAGGGGCTGCTGGAACTGCCCGTGACCTGGTGACCGGTGGCGTGGTGACCGGTGGCGTGGTGACTGGTGTCGTGGTGACTGGTGACTGGTGAGGGAAACCGATCGGAAAGGTCCTGCTGAGATGCAGATCGATATCGACAGGGACGTGTGCATCGGCGCGGGTCAGTGCGCGCTCGCGGCGCCGAAGGTGTTCACCCAGGACGACGACGGGTTCAGCGAGCTGCTGCCGGAGTCCGGTGACGCCCTCGGCGGGCCGATGGTCGGCGAGGCGGCCCGCGCCTGCCCGGTGCAGGCGATCACGGTGAGCTGAGGGGGAGGGGGAGGGGCGGCGGCGGGGCGCCCGGCGGCCGTCAGGGCCAGAGCAGCTCCCGCCGCCAGGTCCCGGAAACCCCGGGAGCCCCCGCCGCCCCGGCCTCCCGGTGGTAGCGCAGCCGGATGTGCCGCCGCCGCGCGTCGCCCTGGAAGAACTCGACCTCGTACGGCTCGACGACGTACCGCGTCCAGCTCGCCACCTCGGCCTCCGGCTCCGCCCCGGCCCGCTGCCAGGCGGCGTCCGAGGCCCGGTCGAGCTCACCCGTCGAGCCGAGCACCTCGCTCTGCCGCCCCACCAGCGCGGAGGCCAGCGCCCCGGTGGAACGGGCGTGCAGGTCGGCCCTGCTCTCGGCGGCGGAGCACGCGGTGACCGGCCCCCGTACCCGTACCTGCCGCCCCTGCGCGGGCCAGTAGAAGCCGAGCGCGGCATGCGGGAGGGCGGCGAGCTGGCGGCCCTTCGCGCTGGTGGCGTGGGTGGCGAAGTGCCAGCCGCGCTCGTCCGCGTCGTGCAGCATCAGGGTCCGCACATCGGGCAGCCCGTCCGCGTCGGCGGTGGCCAGGGTCATGGTGTGCGGCTCCGCCTGCCCGGCGGCCACCGCCTCCGCGAACCAGGCCTGGAAGAGGGGGAGCGGGGCCTGCGGCGCGGCGGCGGGGTCGAAGGCGGGGAGCTCGATGTCCCACACGCGCTGGGCGTGGAGCAGATCGCGGAAAGCGCGCTGGGCGGTGGAGGCGGTTGCGGATGCGTCGGTCATGCGGCCATTGGACCTCATTGATCAGTCGGCACCGGGAATGATGTAGCACCGGGGGCCAGCGGGGGCCACGCTGAACGCATGAGGACCATTACCCTGCGCACGTTCCGGAACCGGTCCGTGGCCGTCATGGATGCCGTGGAGGCGGGCGAGATCTTTCGCATCAGCCGTAACGGGACAGAGGTCGCGGAGCTCCGGCCGCTCACGCGTAGGCGGAGGCTGGGTGCCGAGGAGCTGGTGGCCCGGCACCGGCGGCTTCCCCGCGTGGACGCTGCGTTGACGCGTCGCGAGGCAGACGAGCTCTTCGGCGACGAGGACCGGGCGGGGGACGATCCGTGGGAAGGCGCGCACGGCTGAGCGCCCTCGCCCCTCACCCCCGCCCCAGCACCACCGTCCCCGACGAACAGAACCAGCCGCCCGTTCCGGATGCCACCGCCAGTTCCGGCAGCCGGCCGCCGGCCTTGCGGACCTGGCGTTCCCCCGCCTCGCCGCGAAGCTGGCGTACCGCCTCCACCAGCAGGAACAGTCCGCGCATGCCGGGGTGGCAGGCGGACAGGCCGCCGCCGTCCGTGTTCACCGGGAGCTCGCCCGTGAGGCCCGTGCGGCCCTTCTCCACGAACGCGCCGCCCTCGCCCTTCGCGCAGAAGCCCAGGTCCTCCAGGGTCACCAGGGTCATGTAGGTGAAGGCGTCGTAGATCTCGGCCAGGTCGATGTCCGCGGGCCGCACCCCCGCCCGCTCGAAGGCGAGGCGGCCGGAGACGGCGGCGGGGGAGACCGTGAAGTCGTCCCACTCGGACATGGCGGAGTGCGACACGTGCTCGCCGGTGCCGAGAATCCAGACGGGGTCCTTCGCCGTGTCCGGTACGTACTCCTCGGCGGCCAGCAGCACCGCGCAGCCGCCGTCGCTGCGGATGCAGCAGTGCAGCTTGGTGAAGGGGTCGGCGATCATCGGGCCCGACAGCACCTCGTCGACCGTGACCGGGGTGCGGAACATCGCGTCCGGGTTGGCCGCCGCGTTGGCGCGGGCCTGCACCGCCACCTCGGCCAGCTGCTCCAGGGTGGTGCCGTACTCGTGCATGTGGCGGCGGGCGGCCATCGCGTACTTGGCGATCAGCGAGTGTCCGTACGGCACCTCGAACTGGAGCGGGCCGCGCGCCCCGAAGGAGAGGTTGGACGTGCGGCGGCCCGCCTTGATGTCCGCCCGTGCCGTCGAGCCGTAGACCAGCAGTACGGCGTTGGCGCGGCCCGCCGCGATGGCGTCCGCCGCGTGGGCCGCCATCACCTCCCAGGTCGATCCGCCGACCGAGGTGGAGTCCACCCAGGTGGGTTTCAGCCCCAGGTACTCCGCGACCTCGACCGGGGCGAGCGTGCCGAGTCCGGCGGAGGCGAACCCGTCGACGACAGAGCGGTCCAGGCCCGAGTCGGCGAGCGCCCGGCGGGCGGCCTGGGCGTGCAGGGCGTAGGGCGTCGCCGTGTCGACGCGTCCGCAGTCGGCAAGCGATATGCCGACGACAGCGACCTTGCGGTGGGAAGAAGGCATGAATCTGACGGTACATCAGATCCGGATCGGGTGAACCGGCTCGCAGCGGCCGGATCTTGGCGGCCGGATCTTGTGGGCCGTCGCGGTGCGCGGCTCTGGGAATCTCGTAGCATCCGCCCTAGCATGACGGCCCGTCAGATCGGAGGCCGTCGGCCTCCGAGGGGAAGGAGTCCGACGATGGATGCCGCCTTCACCGCGGAACAGGACGAGATCCGCCGCACCGTGCGCGAACTGCTGGCCAGACACAGCGGCCCCGAGGACATCAGGAGCGCGGTGGCCACCCGGGACGGCTACGACGCCGAGCTGTGGCGCCGCCTCGCCCAGGACCTCGGGCTGCCCGGACTCGCCCTCCCGCAGGAGTACGGAGGCGCCGGCTGCGGCCCCGTCGAGCTCGCCGTCGTCTGTGAGGAGGCGGGCCGCGCGCTGCTGCCGTCCCCGCTGCTCGCCACCGCCGTGCTCGCCGCACCCCTGATCGCCGCCCTCGGCACCCAGGAGCAGCGCACCGCCCTGCTGCCGGAGATCGCGGCGGGCGGGCTCACCGCGGCACTGGCCGTCCCCGGCGGCTCGCTCTCCACCGCGCTGGGCCTCACCGGCGATCTGACCGGCGGAAACTGGGCGGGCGGCGGCCGGGCGGGCGGCGTCCAGGCCAGACCGGCCGGCGGCGACGGCGCGGGGTGGCGGCTGTACGGGGAGGCGGACCAGGTGCTGGACGGGCACAGCGCCGGACTGCTCCTGGTCGCCGCGCACACCGGCGGCTTCCCGCGCAGCCGCACCCTGTTGTTCCTGGTCAGGACGGACGGGCCGCAGGCACCCGCCGGACTCGTCCGCACCCGGCAGACCGCGCTGGACGAGACCCGGCCACTGGCCCGGGTCCAGCTGCGCGACACCGAGGCCGAACTCCTCGGCGCCGACGACACCGTGGACGCGACGGCGGCCCTCGCCGTGACCGGCCGCGCCGCCGCGGCCGCGCTCGCCGCAGAAGCGGTGGGGGCGGCGGCGAGCGCGCTGGAACGTACGGTCGGCTACGTCGGGGAGCGCGAGCAGTTCGGCCGGGCGATCGGCTCCTTCCAGGCGGTGAAGCACCGCCTCGCCGACCTGTACGTGCGGGTGCAGTCGGCCCGCTCCGCGGCGTACTACGCGGCCTGGGACCCGGAGGCCGGCGGGCTCGCCCTCGCCCAGGCGCTGGAGGCGCTGCGCGTCACCACCGCGGAGGCCGTGCAGCTGCACGGGGGCATCGGATTCACCTGGGAGCACGAGGCGCAGCTGTACTTCAAGCGGGCCGCCGCCGACGAACTGCTCCTGGGCCCCGTCCACCGGCTCCGCGACCACGCGGCCCAGCGGGCGGGACTCTTCGGGAGCGGGCCGGGGGAGCGGTACCGGGCAGCGGAACAGGGTGCGGCAGGGGAGGGACCGTCCGGGCAGGGGCCGGCCGGTGGCGGACCGGTCGGCGGCGGACCGGCCAGCGGCGGACCGGCCGAACGGGTGGCCGTCTGATGGCGCCCGGTGTGCGCCTCGTCCAGAAGGTCTCCTCGACCCGGGCCTTCGCGCGGATCGCCCCCCACGTCGTGCCCGCCATGGACCGCGCGGTGCACCGGCTCACCCGGGGCAAGGTGCTGCTCAGCGCGCAGATGCTGCCGGGGGTGGTGCTGACGGTGCCGGGGGCGCGCAGCGGGCAGCTCCGGACGACGCCGCTGGCCTGCATGCCGGTGGAGCGGGACGGCGGTACGGGCAGCTGGGTGCTGGTCGGCTCCAACTTCGGCCGTCCGGGGCATCCCGCCTGGACGGCGAACCTGCTGGCGCACCCGGAGGCTCCGGTGATCAGCTGGAAGGGCGTCGGCATTCCGGTGCGGGCCCGGCTGCTGGCGGGGGCGGAGCGCGCCGAGGTGTGGGAGGCGGCGCTGAGGTTCTGGCCGCCCTACGCGGCGTACCAGGCGCGGATCGACCGGGAGATCCGGCTGTTCAGGCTGGAGCGGCGCGACGGTCCGGGGTGAGGGTGCGCGGGTTCACGGAGGTGTCCGGATACACCGACGGCGGACCACATGCGTGGTCCGCCGTCGGTGAGACAGGACCTGGGGCGCCCGGGATCACCGCGCGTCACCCAGTACGGGATTCCGGCGCGGGCGCTACTTGGCCGGCTTCTTGCCGGTGATGCCCAGATGTACCAACAGTGCGAGGTTCGGCCGGAGTTCGGACTGCTTCACGCCCCAGGTGGTGAAGCCCTTCTGGTGCGAGGCGACCGCGGCCAGCATCGCGACCAGTGAACCGGCCATCGCCGCGGGGCTGACGTCCTTGTCCACCTTGCCCTTGGCCTGGAGCTCCTTCACCGAATCCGTAAGGGAGTTGGTGACGGAGTTGAGGATCTTCATGCGGATCTTGTAGAACCGCTTGTCGCCCTCGGCCGCGCCGAGGTCGACCACGCGCAGGATCGCGTCGTGGCGCCGCCAGAAGTCGAGGAACCCCTCGACGAGTTCTTCGGCGGTCTGCCAGCCCGATTTGCCGACCCAGGAGCGCCCGGCGACCAGTTCGGTCAGTCCGGCACCCTCCTTGGCCATTTCCTCCGCGATCTCGAGGACGGCGCCCTCGACGTCGGGGAAGTACTGATAGAAGGTCGCGGGTGAAGTCCCCGCCTTCCGGGCGACGTCGATGACTTTGACGTCCCGGTACGGCGAGGAACTGAGCATCTCGCTGAGGCAGTCGAGCAGCTTCTGCCGCGTCGCCTGTCCGCGTCGGCCGGCCACGCGGCCGTCGACGGTGCGTACTTGTCCTGTCATGCCGTCAGCTTACCGACGGGTGATCGGAGCGCGATTCGGCCGACTGCAAATGGGGAGGGGCGCAGGCGTGGTGGGGGGAGTGCGTCGGTTTCCGCCGGTGTGCCCCGCCGTGCGCCCCGCGGTCCCGTCCCCGTTGCCCACAGCCGCATTAGTATTATCAACAGCCTGTGGATAACTTCCGTGGATAACTTTCCGTGACGACGGCGATTCGAGAGTTCTGTCTCGAATGTGCGTTCGATGAATGTTCGATGCGTGTGAGGTGCGGAAGAGCCGGGGCGCGCGTGCGGCGACCCGCGGTTACGTTGGCTGTGACGAGCGTCACCGCGACGGAAGGATCCGGGCCCATGGCCGCATTCGCGCAGTCCGCGCCGTGCTGGGTGGATGTGCAGCTCCCCGACCTCGAAGCCGGCAAGCGCTTCTACGGCGAGCTCTTCGGCTGGACCTTCCGCGCGGGTGACGGTTTCCGTACGGGTGACGGCTTCCGTGCCGGTGGCGGCCCGTACGCCGACGCCCTCAGCGGCGGGGCCCTGGTCGCCGCGCTCGCCGCCAAGCAGGACGGCCGGATGCCGACCGCCTGGGGCGTCTACTTCGCGACCGACGACATCACCGCCTCCGTCGCCCGCGTCCGGGAGGCGGGCGGGCAGGTGATCACCGAACCGGTGCGGGCCGGCCGGCTGGGGGCGCTCGCCCAGGCCGCCGATCCCGGCGGCGCGGTCTTCGGGCTCTGGCAGGCGGGTGAACGCAAGGGCTTCCAGAAGCAGAACGAGCCGGGCTCCTTCTGCTGGACCGAGGTCTACACCCGGCAGAAGGACCGCGTCGACCCCTTCTACGAGCAGGTCTTCGGCTTCCGCTCCGTCGATCCGGACGAGGCCGGCCCCGGCACCCCCGGCGCCCCGGACACAGACGAGTCCCGCGTCGACTTCCGCATGTGGTCGCCGGCCGGCACGGAACCCGGGCCGGACACCGCGGTCGGCGGGCGCAGCGTCATCACCGACGCGTTCCCCGCGATGATGCCCAGCTACTTCCTCAACTACTTCGCCGTGGCGGACTGCGACGCCTCGGCCGACACCGTCGTCCGGCTCGGCGGCCGGGTCTCCGCACCGCCCTTCGACATCCCGTACGGGCGGATGGCGGTGCTCCAGGACGACCAGGGCGCCGTCTTCGCCGTACTTCAGCCACCGGTGTCCTGATACCGCCTGGAGTGATCCACGACACCCGGTTCTGCCCCCGGGTTCGCAACCGGCGCCTCGGCCAGGAACAATCGGGGTGCGCACCGTCGGGTGGCGCCCAGTGGTGAGACGCTGCACAGGGCGGGTTTTCGCGGGCCTCGGGCGACCGAGGCCCGTACGGGGAGGGTGGCAGGTAAGTGATGGAGCAGCTGACGCAGCACGACCCGAGGCGGATCGGCCCGTTCGAGGTGCTGGGGCGGCTCGGGGCCGGCGGCATGGGGCTGGTCTATCTCGCCCGCTCGGCGTCGGGCCGGCGGGTGGCGATCAAGACGGTGCGTACGGAACTGGCCGAGGACCAGCTGTTCCGGGTCCGGTTCACGCGTGAGGTGGAGGCGGCCCGCGCGGTCAGCGGCTTCTACACCGCCGCCGTCGTCGACGCCGACCCGCGCGCCGCCGTGCCCTGGCTCGCCACCGCCTACGTGCCCGCGCCCTCGCTCGAAGAAATAGTGAATGAGTGCGGACCGATGCCGACCCAGGCGGTGCGCTGGCTGGCCGCGGGCATCGCGGAGGCCCTCCAGTCCATCCACGGCGCGAAGCTCGTCCACCGCGACATGAAGCCGTCGAACGTGCTCGTCGTCGAGGACGGCCCCCGGGTCATCGACTTCGGCATCGCGTCCGGCGTCTCCAACACCCGGCTGACCATGACGAACGTCGCCGTCGGCACGCCCGCGTACATGTCGCCGGAGCAGGCGCGGGACTCGCGCAGCGTCACGGGCGCCAGTGACGTCTTCTCGCTCGGCTCGACGCTCGTCTTCGCCGCGACCGGCCATGCGCCGTTCCACGGGGCCAACCCGGTCGAGACGGTCTTCATGCTGCTGCGCGAGGGCCCCGATCTCAACGGTCTGCCCGACGATCTGCGGTCGCTGATCGAGTCCTGCATGCAGATGGACGCCTCGCGCCGGCCCACCCCCGCCGAGCTCCAGTCCCAGCTCGCCCCGCACCTCTTCGCCTCCGGCGGCGACGACAGCGGTACGGCATCGGCCTGGCTGCCGGCCTCCGCCACCGAGATGATCGAGTTGCGCCGGGGCGGCGGACGCGTGATCGCCGCACCCCCTCCCGTCCCCGCGCAGCCCCAGCCGCTGCCCGGCACGCATCCGGGGGCAGGCCGGGACACCGCCCGGCGGCCCGGGGCCACGGATCCGCGCCCTCCGGCCGTACCGCCCGTGACCCCGCCCGCGGAGGCGCCCGACGCGGGCGGTCCGGTCCTGCTCTCCGGCGCCCAGGTGCCGATCGGGCCCGGTCCGCGCGCCCAGGACGTGCGCGCCACCGCCGCCGCCGCGGAGGCGGCACCGGCGACCGGCTGGGTGCGCCCGCCCGGCGGGCCGAACGGCTCGACCACGGCCCCGACCGCCCCGGTGCCCGCTCCGGCGCACGCGCCGGACAACGCGTCCTCCGGCCCGGACCGCTGGCGGCCCTGGCGGTTCCGGATGTCGAACGACGTGTGGGGGACGCCGGTCGTCGTCGGTGAGCTCCTCTACGTCACCTCCTTCGAGGTGCACGCGCTGGACACCGGCAACGGGCGGCGCCAGTTCAAGACCCGTGACGTGGCCTGGGCGATGGCCGTGGAGGGCGGCCGGATCCACGCCTCCGACGGTCCCTCGCTCTACGCCCTGGACGCGGTCACCGGAGCCGAGCGGTGGCGGCTCCAGAGCGACGCGTGGGTGTACTCGCTCAAGGCCGACCGGGGCACGGTCGTCACCGGCACCCGGGGCGGCGGCGTCCAGGCGTGGGAGGCGTCCACCGGGGAGAAGCTCTGGGAGACCACCGGGGCGCAGACGGACTTCGAGACGGCGGAGGCCGGACCCGCGATCCATGACGGCACGGTCTACCTCTGGCAGGACGCCCGGCTGCGGGCGCTCGACGCCCGGACGGGCATCGAGCGCTGGTCGTACCCGGTGGGCGACGCGGCCTCCTGCGGCGGGGTGCCGGTCCGGGTGACCCCGGCGCCGGACGGCTACGCCTACGTCAGCGCGGGGACCCGGGTCCTCGCGCTGGACATCGGCTCGGGCCGGGTGCGCTGGCACTTCGAGTCCCCCGCGGTCTTCCTCTCGCCGCCCGCGTTCGCGCCGGGCCCCGCGGTCACCGGCGGCGGGGTGTACCTCGCGGACTACCTCGGCACGGTGTACGCGCTGGACGCCTCGACCGGCAAGGACCGCTGGCGCATCGCCACGGAGTCCCGGCAGTCGACCGAACCGGTGCTGGTGGCGACGGGCAACGTGCACGTCGGCAGCGGCAGCGCGCTGTACACGCTGGACGCGGTCACCGGCACCCCGAAGTGGCGGTTCGCCGCGGGCGGCGACGTGGTGGGCGCACCGGTCGTCGCGGACGGCCGGGTCCACTTCGGTTCGGCCGACCACGTGCTCTACACCCTGGACGCGGCGGGCGGCCAGCTCCGCTGGAAGCTCGCGACGGGCGGCGAGATCACGGGCTCTCCGGTGGCGCAGGGCGGGGTGGTGTACGCGTGCAGCAAGGACCGCTGCGTGTACGCGCTGGACGCGCTGAAGGGTACGGGGACGGGCAACAGGCCGCGTTCGTAGGGCGGGCCGCCTCCGGTGTGCGGTGCACGGCGCGGAGGGGGCCGGGTGCGCCCGGCGGGCCGCTTCGTCCTCAATCGCCGGACGGGCTTGGTTTGCCCGGAGGCGGCTCCGGGCCGACGTACGGGTCCGCTTCCGGTTCCGGCCAGGGGCTCGTCTGCACCGACGGGCCCGGCTCCCGGGTGGGCGGCCAGGTGTCGGGATCCGCGGAGCCCGGCGGCTCGTACGGCTCCGGCTGCCCGTACCGCCCCGGCCGCCCCGTACTCCGGCGCCGCCCAGACATCAGGGCCGCGCCCAGCAGGAGCAGCACCCCGCCGCCCGCCGCGATCGCGACCCCCTGCTGGATTCCGGAACCGTCGCCGGTGACCGTGAGTTCGCCGGCCGCCTGGCCCTGCCGGACCATCCAGAACACGGTGAACCCGAGGACCACCACGCCCGCGAGGGCGACCAGCAGCCGGGACCGCAGGACCACGCCGAGGACCGTCACGACCGCGGCGAAGGCGAAGGGCAGCAGGAGCGAACCGAACAGGCCCGGGTGCGCCGCGGTGATGCCGGTGAAGAGGTCGTCGATCCGGTAGTGCCGCCCGAGGCGGCCGTCGTACCAGTCACGGAAGGGGCTCAGCACGGCGGCCGCCGCTCCGGCGAGAGCGACGATCGAGCCGAGGACGTTACGGATCATCTCCGGCCTCCAGCGGGACGCGCGGGGCGCCACCGGCCGGTGGCGCGGAACAGCACCGCTCTCGCTTCCCGACGCTACGCCGGGCGGATGACCCCCGCCACCAGACGGCGACGGACCGGCTGTGGGCAGGCCCGTCGCCGGACCATGACGAGACCGTGACAGGGCCATGACCGGGCTGCCGATCGAAACCGGCCATGCTGTGCGCTACGGTGTCGCGCGGCTGTCCGGCCCCGGGGCCGGACAGCGGCACGGCACCGAACAACTGAATCACCACACAAGGGGGGCGGCATCGATGATGCGGCAGCACATGAAACTGACAGTGGTCCTCGTCGCGGTGGTCCTCGCGCTGACCGGCTTCTCCAGCTCCAGCCACGGACACGGCAGCAAGAGCGGCAGCAAGAGCCGGAAGTCCAGCAGCGGCGGCAGCAGCAGCAGCGGCGGCGGGTGCTCCAACTCCAAGAAGAGCAACGGCACTTACCACGACACCGACTCCGACTACGACGATGACAACTACTCGTCCGGCAGCTCGTCCAACGACTCCACCTACGACACGGCGACCCCCACCGCCACCGCGACGGACGCGCCCCGCGCATACGTCTTCCGCTGCGCGGCACCCCGCAAGGGCAAGCGCAAGGCCGTCACCACCTCCACCGTGCGGCTCACCGCGAACGCCGTCGGCAGCCACACGTACGAGGTCGACGTGAGCTTCCTCGACGCACGGGGCGCCACCATCGACACCGGTGAGGCGACCGTGGACGCCGACGGCGGCGACACGAAGACCGTCTCCGTCCGGATGGACAGCCCGAGCAAGGTCTCTCGGGTGAAGAAGTGCTCGGTCACCGCAGAGCTCACGTACTGACGGTGAGGGACACCGCCACCGGCTCAGCTCTCACCTGATCCGGGGCTCACCGCCGCCCCTGCCCCGCCCCTCGAACAGCTCGGCCTGCCGCTCAGGCGCCAGGTTCCCGAGCGCGATCAGGTGCGGGGCATGGGCCAGCGCCTGCGTCCTCGCCGCCTCCTTCGCCGACCAGACGGCCCGTACCGTCCCCTGCACCGCCGCCGTCGGGTACGAGGCGATGACCGCCGCCGCCCGCAGCGCCGCCGGCACCGCGCCACCGGCCCCGGTCACCTCGCTGACCAGCCCGGTCTCGTACGCACGCCGGGCCGACACCCGCTCGGCCGTCCCCATCAGGGACATCCTGGCCACCTCACCGAACGGCATCCGCTGCGCCATCGAGATCGCCTCGTACGCGCTGACCATGCCGTACGTGGTGTGCGGATCGAAGAACGTCGCCTCCTCGGACGCGATGACGAACTCCGCCTCGCCCAGCAGGTAGAACGCCCCGCCGCAGGCCATCCCCTCCACGGCCGCGATCACCGGCTTCCACAGGTCGTTGGCCTTCGGCCCGATCGCGATCAGCGGATCGTCGATCGTGTACGGGGACGGGGGCTGCGGGACGTCCACGCCCCGGTCGATCCCGGTGCAGAACGCCCGGCCGCCCGCGCCGGTCAGCACGACCGCCCGCACCTCGTCGTCGTACCGGAACGCCCGCCAGGCGGCGACGAGTTCCGCGGCCGTCGCGAGGTCGATCGCGTTGAGCCGCTCCGGCCGGTCCAGGGTGAGCAGCGCGACCCCGGTCCCCTTGTCCGTCTCCGTGCGCAGCGCCATCGCCCCTCACCGCTCCAGCAGCCAGCGGACCATGGTCACTTCGGGGGAGACGGGGCAGAAGACCGCCTTCACCCCGGCCCCGATCCGCAGCCGTTCCGGATCGACGGAGTTCAGCGGTGCGTCGGGCCCGCTGACCACGTTGCCGACCAGCCGGATCTCGGGGGCGTCGGCCAGTTCGACCACCACCGCGTTGTACGGGGCCTGCTCGGCGTAGGCGGGCAGCAGTGGCGGGTGCGGCAGCACGTACGACCAGATGCGGCCGCGCCCGCTCATCGCCCGCCACTCGCTCTCGAACGACTGGCAGTGCGGGCAGCACGGCCGGGGCGGGAAGCGGAGCCGTCCGCAGTCGGGTGCGGCGCACGCCTGGACGCGCAGTTCACCACGGGCCGCGTACTCCCAGAAGGGCGCGCCGTCCTCGTCGACGACGGGCAGCAGCAGTCCATCCATCTCGAATCGCTCCTCAGTTCCTCAGCAGTACGGCGGACGTGGGCACGCCCTCCCCGGCGGTGACCAGACAGGTCGAGGCGTCGGGGACCTGGGCGGTGGAGACGCCGCGCAGTTGCTTCACGCCCTCGTTGATGAGGTTGAAGCCGTGCACGTACCCCTCGCTGAGCCCGCCGCCGCCCGTGTTGATCGGGAGCCGGCCGCCGCTCTCCAGCGCCCCGCCCTCGGTGAAGGAGGCGCCCTCGCCGCGCCCGCAGAACCCGTACCCCTCCAGGGAGAGCGGGATGAGCGGGGTGAACGCGTCGTATATCTGGGCGACATCGACGTCGTCCGGTCCGAAGTCGGCCTGCTTCCACAGCTGTCGGGCGGCGGCCCAGGCCGGTCCGGTGAGCGGGTCGTCGTTCCAGTAGTTGACCATCCCGTGGTGCTGGGCGGGCAGTCCCTGGGCGACGGAGTGGAGGTAGACGGGCTTCTGCCGGCAGTCGCGGGCCCGTTCCGCGGAGACGATGACGCAGGCCAGCGCGCCGTCCGTCTCCAGGCAGTTGTCGAAGAGGCAGAGCGGTTCACTGATCCAGCGCGAGGTCATATACATGTCGCGGGTCAGCGGGCGCTCGTACATCACGGCGTCGGGGTTCTGGTTGGCCCGGTTGCGGCAGGCCAGCGCGACGTTGAAGAGGTGGTCGCGGGTCGCCCCGTACTCGTGCATGTACCGGCGGGCCAGCATGCCGATCTCGTCGGCGGGCCGCAGCAGCCCGTACGGCCGGGTCCACTGGGCGGGGGTGGGCAGCTGCACGGCGGTGTTCTTCCAGGGCCGTGGCCCGGAGCCGCGTTTCCGGGACCGCCAGGCGACCCCGACACTCGCCTGGCCGGTGGCGACGGCGGCAGCGAGGTGCGCGAGCGTCGCACAGGAGCCGCCGCCCCCGTACCCCACCTTGCTGAAGAAGGTCACGTCACCGGCCCCGATGGACTTGGCGACCTCGACCTCGTCGGTCTCCTCCATCGTGTACGAGGCGAACGCGTCCACCTCCGACGCGGCGATGCCCGCGTCGTCGAGCGCCGCGACGATGGCCCGGCAGGCCAGGGTCTTCTCCGATTCGGGCAGATGCTTCGCGAACCGCGTCTGCCCTATCCCGGCTATCGCTGTCTTGTCCCTGAGCGTCGCCACCGCCACCTCCGAAGCCGTCATGACTGCTGACAGCGGAGGAGGCTACAGCTAATCTGACGGATAGTCAGCTACTGCGGTCGGCAGGGCCGTTCGGACCGAGACGGAGGGCACGAGATGCGCGGCGACGAGGAATGGTCCACCGTCCCGAACCTGGTGCGGGAGGCGGCGCGGCGCTACGGCGACCGCGAGGCGGTGGCCGAGGGCCGCACCAGGATCACGTACACGGAACTCGGTGAACGCGTGGAGCGGGCCGCCGCCGCGTGCATGGCCTCGGGGGTGGAACCGGGGGACCGGGTGGCGGTCTGGGCGCCCAACACCCTGGACTGGATCGTCTCCGCGCTGGGCGCGGTGACCGCGGGCGCCGTCCTGGTGCCGCTCAACACCCGCTTCAAGGGGACGGAGGCGGCGTACATCCTGGAGCGCAGCCGGGCGAAACTGCTCTTCGTCACGGGCACCTTCCTCGGCACGTCGTACGTGGCGTCCCTGCGCCGGGCCGACATCGAACTCCCGTACCTGGAAACGGTGGTCGTCCTCGCCGACACCGCCCCCGCCGACTACGTCACCTGGAAGGACTTCCTGGCCTCCGGCGAGGGGATCTCTCCGGAGCGGGTACGGGAACGGGCCGACGCCATCGCCCCGTCCGCCCCCTCCGACATCATCTACACCTCGGGCACCACGGGACGGCCCAAGGGCGCGGTCATCAGCCACGCCCAGACCCTGCGCTGCTACGAGATATGGAGCGAGCTGGCCGGTCTGCGCGAGGGCGACCGCTATCTGATCGTGAACCCGTTCTTCCACACCTTCGGCTACAAGGCGGGCGTGATCGCCTGCCTGATGCGGGGCGCGACGATGATCCCGCAGCCGGTCTTCAACGTGGACACGGTCCTCGCCAACATCGCCGCCGAGCGCATCTCGGTCCTGCCCGGCCCGCCCACCCTCCACCAGTCGCTCCTGGACCACCCGGCCCGCTCCACCCACGACCTGTCGGCGCTCCGCCTGGTGGTGACGGGCGCGGCGGTGGTCCCGCTCCAGCTGGTGGAGCGGCTGCGCACCGAGCTGGGCATAGCCACGGTCCTGACCGCCTACGGCCTCTCCGAGGCGAGCGGCATCGTGTCGATGTGCCGCCGCGGCGACCCGGCCCGGACCATCGCCGCCACCTCCGGCCGCGCGATCCCCGGCACCGAGATCCGCGTCCTGGCGGCCCCCGGCGAACCGGGCGAGGTCCTGGTCCGGGGCTTCAACGTGATGCGCGGCTACTTCGAGGACCCGGAGACCACGGCCGCCACGATCACCCCGGACGGCTGGCTCCACACCGGCGACATCGGCGTCCTGGACCCGGACGGCAGCCTGCGGATCACGGACCGGATCAAGGACATGTTCATCGTCGGCGGCTTCAACGCCTACCCCGCGGAGATCGAACAGCTCCTGGGCCTGCACCCGGACGTCGCCGACATCGCGGTCATCGGCATCCCCGACCCCCGCCTCGGCGAGGTCGGCAAGGCGTACGCGGTCCGCCGTCCGGGCGCCACGGTGACCGCCGACGACCTGATCGCCTGGTCGCGGCGCGAGATGGCGAACTACAAGGTGCCGAGGGCGGTGGAGTTCGTCAGCGAGCTCCCGCGCAACGCGAGCGGCAAGGTGGTGAAGGGGGAGCTGCGGGGGCGCTGACGCTCTCAGCCCGCCCCGGGGCACGCGACGGGCAGGCCCAGTTCCCGTGCCGACTCGACCAGCCTCTTGTCGTAGACGACGAACGAGAGGAGAGCCCTGCCCAGCCCCTGTGCGGCGGCCAGGTGCAGGGCGTCCAGGGAGCGGAGCCGGTTGCCGGGAGACAGCTGTCCCGCGCGGTCGAAGAGAAGCGGCGGCATCCGGACGAGCGCGCTCTCGTCGAGCCATTCCTCGGCTTCGGCGGCGACATCGAGCCCGGCATGCGCGGCGTGCAGGGCACGCCGGACCTCTGTCCGCGTGAGATCGCAGGTCAGGACGGTGGCAGACCCCTGGGTGGAGAGCCACGCTTTGAGAGCGGCGGATTCGGACTCTTCCTTGAACAGCTTGAGCGCCGCGGAGGTGTCCAGATAGATGAAACGCATCAGCGCCCTTCCCCGCCGTCCTGGGCGTCGCGCAGCTCTTCCAGGGCCTGGGTGAGCGGCACGTCGGCGGCGGTCGAGGGAGCGGTCCGGACGCGTGCCGTCTGGGCGGCGGTGCGGGCGCGGCTGAGCTCCGTGAGATCGATCAGTCCGTCCGCGACGGCCTGGTTGACCGCTTCCTCGGCAGGATCCGGAGGGACTATCCGCGCCACTGTCCGGCCGTGCCGGGTGACGGTGAACGTCTCCCCGTGCTCCAGCCGCACGAGGACGGCCGCGGCGTTCCGCTGAAGATCGCGGACGGTGATCCGGGTGTCGTGGCTGTGCGGCTCGCTGTCCATGTCGTACAGGGTAGGGGAGTGTGCGGCGGGTGGCGAGATTGTGCGTCAATGAGGCTTGGGTCCTGTCACTCCATGGGGTGAGGCTGGTGGCGGGGCGCGCTTGCTCTCGGTATGGTGATAGGTATGGCAACCAAGAAATACACGGTCACCCTGCCGGAGGAGCTGGCGGAGGAGATCCGGAGCGAGGTGGGGTCGGGGGCGTTCAGTGCCTATGTCACGCGTGCGATAGAGCGTCAGCGTGAGCATGACCGGCTGGGGGAGCTGGTGGATCGGCTACTGAAGGAGGGCGGACCACTGAGCGAGGTGGAGGAGGCCGCCGCCGACAAGGAGATGCGCGACATCGAGCGCTGGTTCGACGAGCGTGAACCCGGCGCTGACCGGCCGGCGGATGCTGCTTAATGCCCGAGATGACGTATGTCTTGGACAGCGAGGCCTTGTCCAAGATCGCCCTGAACGACCGGGCGATGTCCGTGACGCTCGCCAGGGCCCACCAGTCGAGCGTCCGTGTGGTGACGAGTTCGATGACGCTCATCGAGGCATATCACAGCAGGATCCGGCAGCCCATCTGGGACTGGGCAATGTCGCGGGTCGTGGTGGAGCCGGTCACCAAGGACATCGCCGACGAGGCGATCCGCCTCCTCAGGTCCACCGGCCTGCACGGTCACAAGTACGCTATCGACGCGGCGCTCGCGGTCATCGCGGGGCGGCAGCGGGGCCGGGTGGTGGTCTTCACCTCGGACGAGGACGACATGGGGAAGTTGTGTAGGGCGAGGGTGCTGGTGCGCGGGGTGTAGGGCCCTGCCCGACCGGTGTGCGGACATGCCGCGGCCGCGACGGCTCCCCCTCCGCGCCGCCGCGGCCGTGCCCCCGTGCCCCCGTGCGGGTTTGGTCTACTTGGGCTTCGGCGCCGAGGCGTGGGCGTCGAGCGTGGTGATCTTCTCGCCCGAGGCGTGTGCGTCAGCCGGCTTGAGGGGCTCGCTCGAAGCGTGAGCGTCCTGGGTGGTGATTTCCTCGTCCGAGGCGTGCGCGTCGGTCGGCTTGATGATGCCGCTGTTGTCGGCCATGAAGGTCAACTCCTGAAAGCGTGGACGTAATGGATGGGGTGCCCGTCCGGCGGTTCCCCCGTGGATCGCCGGACGGGCATTCCAGGGCCGTTCACCCTAACGGTGAGGCCACACCACGATCCGCCTGCCCCCCGACGCGACGGATCGATGAGTAAGAGAGTGGCCCGGGGCGATAAACGAATGATGAACGCGGCTGCCCGAACCTCAGACCATGGAAGCCGGGTGGAGAAGGGCACGCACATCGTCTGCTTCGGACGACCCCAACTCCTCGAAGACCGTGAGTGCTTCCAGCCAGCAGGCCTGCGCACGGTCGGTCTGGCCGAGAGGTGTGAGGCTGAGGCCGAGCACGGTCAGGATGTTCGCCCGTCGCCACTCCCCGCCGATCCCGTGCAGGACGGCAAGGGCCTGTTCCGCCTGTGAGGCGGCCTGTGCGTGCTGACGGTCCGCCAGGTCGACTTCCGACAGCCGGAACAGCGTCATGCCCTGCCAGAACCGCTGGCGGCTCTCGCGGAAGACTGTCAGGGCCTCGGTGAGTACCTGACGTGCCTCTGCGGTCCGGCCCGCTCCGGTGAGGGCCAGACCGAGTGCGTACTTCCCGTTGGCCAGCCGGAGCGCCTGTTCCCGTCCGCCCGACTCGTAGAGGGAGATGCCCTGTCGGGCCAGCTCCACCGCACTGGTCTTACGGTCCGTGGCCAGGTGGACCCTGGACATGTTGCACAGTGCCGACGCTTCGCCCGACGTGTTCCGGTCGGCGCGGAAGGCGCTCAGGGCCTGGGCGAAGTGGGCCTCGGCCTCAGGGTGCCGGTTCTCGTACAGGGCGATGATCCCGAGCTGGTTGGGCGCTTGACTGGAGGAGACCGGGTCTCCGGCGGCGAGTCCCAGTTCCAGGGCACGCCGCGCATCGCTCTCCGCGTCGGCGAACCGCCCCGAAATGCTGTGGACGTGCGTCAGCATGGTGCGGGCGCGGCCTTCCGCCTGAACGTCGCCCGCCGCCTGCGCGGCCTCGGAGACCGCCGTCGCCGCCTGGGTGAACTGATGCGAATTCGCCCCTGACTCGCCCAGGTCCACGGCAGCCATGAGGAGATCGGCGGCCTTGCGGAGCATGCCATGTGTCGCGGATTGCCGGGCGCACGCGAGCACCCCGCTGGACTCGCTGAAGAGCCAGTCCAGCGCTTCCGCCGGCGTCGAGAACGGCAGGCCCGGCCGGCCCGTGGGCTCGAAGTGGTCGAGCACCCGCTCCCCCGGCCGCTCCAGCGCGTACACCCCCGCGGCCGTCGCCAGGTAGAAGTCCAGCAGCCGCGACAACGCAGACTCCCGCTCCTGCGGGGCCTCCTCGTCCCGCTCCGCGCAGGAACGCGCGTAGAGGCGGACCAGGTCGTGGTAGCGGTAGCGGCCCGGCGCGGCGGACTCCAGCAGGGAGGTGTCGACCAGGGCCTCCAGGAGGTCCTCCGCCGCGTGGGTCTCCAGGTTCAGCAGGGCGGCCGCGGCGGCGAGGGAGATGTCGGGGCCGTCCGCCAGGCCCAGGAGGCGGAAGGCGCGGGCCTGGGCGGGCTCCAGCTGGCCGTAGCCGAGTTCGAAGGTGGCCTTCACCGCGAGGTCGCCCGCCTGGAGTTCGTCCAGCCGGCGGCGTTCGTCCGCGAGCTTGGCGGCCAGGACCGAGACCGTCCAGGTGCGGCGGGCGGCCAGCCGGGAGGCGGCGATGCGGATGGCGAGCGGGAGGAATCCGCAGGCGGCGACCACGTCGAGGGCGGCCTCGCGCTCGGAGTTGATGCGCTCCTCGCCCACGATGCGGGTGAAGAGCTGGAGCGCCTCCTCCGGCGACATCACGTCCAGGTCGACCAGGTGCGCGCCCGCCAGGTCGACCATCCGGACCCGGCTGGTGACCAGTGCCGCGCAGCCCGCCGTGCCCGGGAGCAGCGGGCGGATCTGGGCCGCGTCGTGGGCGTTGTCCAGGAGGATCAGGATGCGGCGGCCGTCGAGCGTGGAGCGGTAGAGCGCGGCGCGTTCGTCGAGGGAGTCGGGGATCGCGGAGTCCGCCGTGCCCAGGGCGCGCAGGAACGCGCCGAGCACCGTCTCCGGTTCTGCGGTGCGGGAGCCCGCGCCCTGGAGGTCGACGTACAGCTGGCCGTCCGGGAAGTGCGGGCGGGCCTGGTGGGCGACGTGCACGGCCAGGGTCGTCTTGCCGACGCCGCCGATGCCCGCGAGGGCGGAGACGGCCATCACGGAGCCCTCCGCGGTGGCGAGCCGGTCGCCCAGTTCGCGGACGAAGGAGGCGCGGCCGGTGAAGTCCGGCACGGTGGCCGGGAGCTGGGCCGGGCGGACCGGGGCGGCGGCCTGGACCGGCTCGTCGGCCGGGCGGGCCAGCTCCTCGTCGGCCTGGAGGATGCGCTGCTGGAGCTGGGCCAGCTCGGGGCGCGGGTCCACGCCCAGTTCCTCGGCGAGCAGCCGGCGGGTGTCCGCGTACACCGCGAGGGCCTCGGCCTGCCGCCCGCTGCGGTACAGGGCCACCATCAGCAGCTCGCGCAGCCGTTCGCGCAGTGGGTGCGCGGCGGTGAGCGCGGTCAGTTCGGAGACCGCCTCCGCGTGGCAGCCGACCTCCAGGTCCAGATCCAGCCGGGTCTCGGTCAGCTGGAGGCGCCACTCCTCCAGCCTGGTGCGCTGGTTCTCCGCGTACGGTCCGGGCACCGAGGCCAGCGCCTCGCCGTCCCACAGGGCGAGCGCCTTGTTCAGCAGCACCCTGGCCCGGGGACGGTCACCCGCGGCGCGGGCCTTGTCCGCTCCGGCGGCCAGTTCCTCGGCCACGGTCACATCGAGCGCGTCGGGCCCGGTGCGCATCGCGTACCCGCCGGAGTCGCTCGCCAGGGTCTGCGGACCCAGGACCTTGCGGAGCCGGGAGGCGTACGTGCGTACGGCGGCCAGCGCCTGGGAGGGCGGCTCGTCGCCCCAGATGGCGTCGATGAGTTCACCGGCCGTCGCGGTGTGGCCGCCCCGCAGCAGCAGGGCCGACAGCAGGGCGCGCTGTTGCGGCGAACCGGACGGCAGCGTCTCGTCACCCCGCCGGGCCCGTACCGGTCCGAGCACGGAGAAGCGCAGCTCTGTACCGTCCGTCGGCTGCCGCTCCGGAGCTCGTTGTTCCGGAACACGCACCCGTGACCCGTCGTCACGGCCCATTGCCGCCTCCTGTCCTGCTCTCTGCGCACTGCCCAGTGCCGCACCGAACATGTCGGGACACCGCCGAGGAGATCCGGATTGCTCCATACCGTTCGTATCGCCGTCAACAGTCTGCCTTGTGAAGGGCGGACACGTCAGCAGTGGGTGACTGTCTGCACGAGCCCTCGACAACGATTGTGGAACGGAGCCTCGCACAGATTGCTGACGGTTCGTCAGATCAGCGCTACCGTGGAACGCATGGAGACCTTCCCGAAGATCATCTCGGTGGACGACCACACGGTGGAGCCCCCTCATGTCTGGCGGGACCGGCTCCCGTCCAAGTACGCGGACTCCGGTCCGCGCATCGTCCGGGCGCCGCTCAAGGAAATGACGTTCATGGGCGGAAAGTTCGCGCCCGTGATGGGTGCGAAGGGCGACGACGGCCCGATCGGTGACTGGTGGGTGTACGAGGACCTGCACCGCCCGCTCACCCGCCTCGACACCTCCGTCGGCTACGACAGGGACGAGATAAAGCTCGAAGTAATCACGTACGAGCAGATGCGCCCCGGTTCGTTCTCGGTGCCGGAGCGGCTCGCCGACATGGACGTCAACCACGTGCAGTCCGCCCTCTGCTTCCCGACCTTCCCCCGCTTCTGCGGCCAGACCTTCACCGAAGCGAAGGACCGCGAACTCGGCCTGCTCGGTGTGCGCGCGTACAACGACTGGATGGTCGACGAGTGGTGCGGCCCGGACGCGCACGGCCGGCTCATCCCGCTCACCCTGGTCCCGCTCTGGGACGCGCAGTTGGCCGCGGAGGAGGTCAGGCGCAACGCGGCGCGCGGGGTGCGTGCGGTGGCGTTCTCCGAAATACCTCCACATCTCGGACTGCCGTCCATTCATACGGACGAGTGGGATCCGTTCCTGCGGGCCTGCGACGAGACGGGGACGGTGATCGCCATGCACATCGGCTCGTCCTCGAAGATGCCGTCCACCTCGGCCGACGCCCCGCCCGCCGTCGGTTCCACCATCACCTTCGCCAACTGCTGCTTCTCGATGGTCGACTGGCTGATGAGCGGCAAGTTCGAGCGCTTCCCGAACCTGCGGATCATGTACGCGGAGGGGCAGATCGGCTGGATTCCGTACATCCTGGAACGCGCCGACGTGGTCTGGGAGGAGAACCGGGGCTGGGGCGGGGTCGCGGACAAGGTCCACCGGCCGCCGTCGGAGCTGTTCACCGAGCACGTCTACGGCTGCTTCTTCGACGACGCCTTCGGGCTGAAGAACCTGGACGCGATCGGCGTCGCCAACGTGCTGTACGAGACGGACTACCCGCACTCCGACTCGACCTGGCCCAAGTCCCGCGAGGTCGGGGAGGAGCAGATGGGGCACCTGGACGCGGACGTGGTGGACCGCATCGTGCGCCGCAACGCGATCGATCTGCTCGGGCTCACTGCCGACGGGCTGTGGGCGGGACCCGGGGCGTAGGGGCGGCGGGACCCGGCGCGCAGGAGGGGTGGGGCCGCCCGTATGAAGGGCGGCCCCACCCTCAGGGCGTCAGGCTCCCCCGACGACCGGCTCCTGGAGCTCCGTCACCCACTGCGACTCGTCCTGCGGGCACTCCAGGGTGACCTCGCGGGCGTACCCCGCCGACCGGTAGCCGGAGCCGTCGATCCAGCGGGCCAGGGTCTGGGACGTCGGCAGCACGCCGTCCATCGCGCCCCGGTGGATGACGGTCGCCGCCTCGAACGGGGGCAGCTCGACCACCGTGATCCCGGTGTCACCCAGCGGCCCCGGCGGCGCGGAGACCGTCACCCCGGCATGGACGACGACCGCGCCGCCGCCCTCCGGGGCGTCCTCGTAGCGCGCGATGCCGGGGCCCGCCGGGGAGACCCCGGCCCGCTCCAGCAGCGGGAACAGCTGCTCGTACAGGGGGCGGATCACCGGAGTGATGTCCTGCGGTCCGTAGCCCGCGGCCACCCCGGTCAGCTCCGCGACCCGTACCGCCGCGATGTTCCTGACCACCACATCGTCCACTGGCATGTGTCCCTCGCTCTCGATCGACCGGAGCCTCGCCTCGACCTGGGCCAGCCGTGCCGCCGCCGCGGCCACCGCCTCCGACAGTTCCGAGCGCCGCAGCCGGAGCATCCCGCGCAGCTCCTTTGGACCCACCTCCTCGTCGAGGACGGCCCGCACCTGCTGGAGCGTGAAGCCGAGATCCTTGAGGGCGATGATCCGGTTGAGCCGGGCGAGCTGGCCGCCGCCGTAGTAGCGGTAGCCGGTGTCGGGGTCGGTACTGTCGGGGGGCAGCAGCCCGATCGCGTCGTAATGACGCAGCATCCGGGCCGACACCCGCCCGTGGCGGGCGAAGTCTCCGATGGTGAACATGATGTCTCCCAGTGCACGGCCTCACACGGTGTCAAGGTCAAGCATCGCGTGGCCCCGGCACGGGTGTGACGCAGGCCACCGGAACCTGCCGCCCGCCGGGGGCAGGACATGACGTGGAGCATTCCCTGAGAGCCCGGATACGGGCAGGCGACCCGGACGCGTTCGGCGGCCTCTTCGACGACCACGCGCAGACGGTGTTCCGGTACGCGGTCCGCTCGACCGGCGACCGGGCCGGCGCAGAGGACATCGTGTCGCTCACCTTCCTGGAGGACGGCGAGCTGGGCAAGAAGGGCACCGTCACCGAGATGCAGGCCGTGCTCGACCGAGGAGTCGTGGACAGCCGCGACGAGACGCCCAAGAAGTAGACCTCAAGGAGCAGGGCACACAGGCAGGAGCCCCGTTCCTCCGCCGAGGCGGGGGAGCGGGGCTCCTTGGGTACTGCGTTACCGGCCGCGATCGGCCGACCCGGGCAACTAGGCCGGGGTGACGTTCTCAGCCTGCGGACCCTTGGGTCCCTGAGTGACGTCGAAGTTCACGACCTGGTTCTCCTCGAGGGAGCGGAACCCGGACGCGTTGATCGCGGAGTAATGGACGAAGACATCCGGGCCGCCGCCGTCCTGGGCGATGAAGCCGAAGCCCTTTTCAGCGTTGAACCACTTGACGGTTCCGGTAGCCATAAGCCCTCCTTGGGCCAAAGGGTTGCCCTGCTCCAGAACCTGCAAAGAAGTCTGAAAACTACAAAAGCCTGCGGGTTACATGCTCCGCAGGCTCTGTACTGCAAGGGAAACCAAACTGCAACTTGGCGTTGAGCCTAGCACGCAGGATGTGCGGAAGGGTAGAGGGAAAGATCACGTGACTCGAATGTTTGATTGCCGTGCGCACGAGCGGTCCGGGACCCTCTTCGAGCAGGGCCGGGAGCCCTTGGGAGAGCACTCTTCGGAGCCCTCTCCGACGCCCTCTCCGACTGGGTCGAAGGACGGGTTCGACACCATTCCGGCACCCCCCGGGAGAGGGATCGCGCGGCGCCGCGCGCCCCCGGTGGGGCTGTCGGGGACCGACAGGTCTAGCCTCGCGATGTGGACAATTCAACCGTCTCAACCGTCGCAGGCGACGACCGTCGCAACCGGCCGCGCGTCGGCCACATCCAGTTCCTCAACTGCCTTCCCCTCTACTGGGGGCTGGCACGGACCGGGACCCTGCTCGACCTGGAGCTCTCGAAGGACACCCCGGAGAAGCTCAGCGAGCAGCTGATCAGGGGCGATCTGGACATCGGCCCCATCACCCTCGTGGAGTTCCTCCGCAACGCCGACGACCTGGTCGCCTTCCCCGACATCGCGGTCGGCTGCGACGGGCCCGTCATGTCGTGCGTGATCGTGTCGCAGCGCCCCCTGGAGGACCTCGACCGGGCCCGGGTGGCGCTCGGCTCGACCTCCCGCACCTCCGTACGGCTGGCGCAGCTGCTGCTCGCCGAGCGGTACGGGGTGACCCCGGACTACTACACCTGCCCGCCCGACCTCGGCGTGATGATGCAGGAGGCGGACGCCGCCGTCCTCATCGGTGACGCCGCGCTGCGTGCCAACCTGCACGACGCCCCCCGCCTCGGCCTCCAGGTCCACGACCTGGGCGCGATGTGGAAGGAGTGGACGGGGCTGCCGTTCGTCTTCGCCGTATGGGCCGCCCGCAAGGACTACCTGGCGGCCGAGCCCACCGCGGTGCGGAAGGTCCACGAGGCGTTCCTGGCCTCGCGGGACGTCTCCCTGGAGGAGGTCACCAAGGTCGCGGAGCAGGCCGCACGCTGGGAGGCCTTCGACGCGGAGGTCCTGGAGCGCTACTTCACGACCCTCGACTTCCGCTTCGGCTCCGCGCAGCTGGCCGGCGTCCAGGAGTTCGCCCGCCGGACCGGCCCGACGACCGGCTTCGCCGCGGACGTGAACGTGGAGCTGCTCGGCGGCTGAGCGCACGCGAGGGCGGTACGCGACTACTGCACGCGACGGGTAGGTGGAATGCATCATTCCACCTACCCGTCGTCCTTTCCGTGTTCCCGCCTTCCCGCCTCCTGCCTTCCCGCCCTTCCTGCGGGATGTTCCCGAGGGATATCGATTCGAGTGAATACGCGTTGAATGGCCGATTAGTGGGAAGCGTCGGGAGTGCGCCCCGGTGGCTTCCGTCAATCGGTCCCTCACCCGGGAACGACACATTCGCTCTCTTTTCTTGTGATGAATGGCGCCGTTCGTTCCCTCGGGGGCGATATCGGCGGATGGTTTGCCTGGGACCGCATGACCTTCGGCTCTAGGCTTCGGTCGGAGGTCCGGGCCGGTGTCCACAGGGGGAGTCCGCATATGCAGCCGCTGGAAGCCGGCGAACCGCTGAGCATCGGTGCCTACCGGCTGATCGGCAGACTCGGTGCCGGCGGCATGGGGCGCGTCTACCTGGGACGCAGCGCCGGCGGCCGCACCGTCGCGGTCAAGGTGGTCCATCCGCACTTCGCGCTCGACGAGCAGTTCCGCGCCCGGTTCCGGCGCGAGGTGGACGCGGCGCGGCGGATCGGCGCCCAGTGGACCGCGCCCGTCCTGGACGCCGATCCCGACGCCCCCGTCCCGTGGGTGGCGACCGGTTACGTGGCCGGGCCCCCGCTCTCCGCCGCGGTCACCGAGCACGGCCCGCTGCCCGAACAGGCGGTACGCACCCTGGGCGCGGGGCTGGCCGAGGCGCTCGGCGCGGTCCATGAACAGGGCCTGATTCACCGGGACGTGAAGCCCTCCAACGTGCTGCTCGCCCTCGACGGTCCCCGGCTGATCGACTTCGGCATCGCCAGGGCCATCGACGCCACCGCCTCGCTCACCTCCACCGGGGTCTCGGTCGGCTCGCCCGGCTACATGGCGCCGGAGCAGATCAGGGGCCAGGAGATCTCGGGCGCCGCCGACGTCTTCTCACTGGGTGCGGTGCTCGCGTACGCGGCCACCGGTGCCGCGCCCTTCCTCGGCGACTCGTCCGCCGTACTGCTCTACAAGGTGGTGCACGAGGAGCCGGAGCTGGGCGATCTGGAGGGCGAGCTGCGCGAGGTCGTCGCCTCCTGCCTGGCGAAGGACCCGGCGCACCGGCCCAGCCCGGCCCGGCTCGCGGACCGGCTGGCCCCCGGCGGCGCGGCGGCCCGGGTGGCGGCGGGCTGGCTGCCCGGCCCCCTGGTGCGCGAGGTCAGCCGCTCCGCGGTCGCGCTGCTGGACCTGGAACCGCAGGACGCCCCGGTGCAGTCGGGGCCGGTGCCGTTCACCAACGCCTCGCACGGGTTCGACGGGGGCCCCGCCCTCGGGGTGTTCGGCCCGCCCGTCGAACCGGCGGCCCACCTGACCGGACCGGGTACGAGCCCTCCGCCGTACCCGCCCGCCCCGGGGACGGACGGGGTGCCGGGGCAGCGCGCGCCCGACCCCCGGTTCACCGTCAGCGTGAGCGCCGATTCCCGGCCGGACGAGCAGCGCCGGGGGCGCAGGCTGAGCTGCACCGTCGCGCTCGCGGTGGCCGGTGCGCTC
This sequence comes from Streptomyces sp. NBC_00341, assembly GCF_041435055.1. Classification (NCBI taxonomy): domain Bacteria; kingdom Bacillati; phylum Actinomycetota; class Actinomycetes; order Kitasatosporales; family Streptomycetaceae; genus Streptomyces; species Streptomyces sp. NBC_00341. The sequence goes on from NZ_CP108002.1 coordinate 5,253,347, forward strand.
GCCGCGGTGACCGTGGGCAGCGCCTACGTCTTCGACCTGATGCCGGGCGGTGGCGGCCGCGACACCGCGGAGCACGGAGGCACCGGCCGCACCCCGGGCGCCACCGCCTCGCCCGGACCGACCCGCCCCGGGGACAGTGCGGCGACCCCGGGCGGCCAGGTCGGTGAGGTGCCGAAGAGCTTCATCGGCACCTGGGAGGGACCGCTCACCGAGAAGACGACCGGTCAGCCGCACGGCAGGCTCAGTGTGGTGATCAGGAAGGGGAAGAAGGGCGCCGACGTGGTCCGCACGAGCACGACGCTCTCCGCCCTCGGCGTCCAGGTCAGCTGTCACAGCATCGCGTCCTTCACCTCCGGCACCGACAAGGAGCTGACGTTCCGGGAGCGAGCCGATCCGGCACGCCCCGGCACGGCGGGCCTGTGCACGACCACGACCACGGACATCCACTTCACCCGTGTCGGCGACGACACCCTCCGCTTCCGGTCCGACGAGCGGGGCGCCGGGCTCCCCTACGGCACGCTCAACCGGTCCGGCGGCTGACCTGCGCCGGGGCTGGCGTACGCTGAACCGGTCCGTAGATCCGTTGAAAAACCGCCGAAAGGTGACAGCCCGGTGACCGAGAAGGCCGACCTCCAGCCCATCCTCGACCGAGCCGCCGAAGGCGGGCGGATCACTCCGGCGGAGGCACTCGACCTCTACCGCTCCGCCCCGCTGCACGCGCTGGGCGCGGCCGCCGACGCCGTACGCCGACGCCGTTACGCCGGTACGGAGCACATCGCGACGTACATCATCGAGCGCAACATCAACTACACGAACGTGTGCGTGACGGCGTGCAAGTTCTGCGCGTTCTACGCCGCGCCCAAGGACACCGCCAAGGGCTGGTCCCGCGACCTCGACGACATCCTGCGCCGGTGCGCGGAGACCGTGGAGCTGGGCGGCACCCAGATCATGTTCCAGGGCGGGCACCACCCGGACTACGGCGTGGAGTACTACGAGGAGCACTTCTCCGCGATCAAGAAGGCGTTCCCGCAGCTGGTCATCCACTCGCTCGGCGCCTCCGAGATCGAGCACATGGCCCGGATCTCGAAGGTCTCCGCGGAAGAGGCCATCAGCCGCATCCACGCAGCCGGTCTCGACTCCTTCGCGGGCGCGGGCGCCGAGCTGCTGCCGGCCCGTCCGCGTACCGCGATCGCCCCGCTCAAGGAGTCCGGCGAGCGCTGGCTGGAGATCATGGAGATCGCCCACGGCCTCGGGGTCGAGTCGACCTCCACCATGCTGATGGGCACGGGCGAGACCAACGCCGAGCGCATCGAGCACCTGAGCATGATCCGCGACGTACAGGACCGCACCGGCGGCTTCCGCGCCTTCATCCCGTACACGTACCAGCCGGAGAACAACAAGCTGAAGGGCCAGACGCAGGCCACGCTCTTCGAGTACCTGCGGATCATCGCCATCGCCCGGCTCTTCCTGGACAACGTCGCGCACATCCAGGGCTCCTGGCTGACCACCGGCAAGGAGGTCGGCCAGCTGTCGCTGCACTACGGCGCGGACGACCTCGGCTCGATCATGCTGGAGGAGAACGTCGTCTCCTCCGCCGGAGCCAAGCACCGCTCCAACCGGCTGGAGATCATCGACCTGATCCGCAAGGCGGACCGGGTCCCGGCCCAGCGCGCCACCACGTACGAGCACCTCGTCGTCCACGACGACCCGGCGAACGACCCGGTCGACGAGCGCGTCGTCTCGCACATCTCGTCCACCGCGATCGAGGGCGGCACCGCCCACCCGGAGCTCAAGCTCCTGAACGCCAACTGACGCCGTCGTGCTGACCGTCCACGCCGCGCCGCTGGTCCTCCCGGTCGGCGCGGGCCCCGTCGAGCGGGGCGCGGTGGCGGTGGACGGGGACCGGATCGTCGCCCTCGGTCCGTACGAGGCGGTGGCCGCCGCTCATCCGGCGGCGCGCGTCCGGCAGTGGCCGGGCGTCATCGCCCCGGGCCTTCGGCAGCGGCACGCGGAGTGGCTGCTGACCCGCTGCTACCACCCCGACCCGCGCGAGGCGGACGAACTCGGCGTCGAACCGCTGTCGGGCGAGGCGTTCGCACGGCTGGCGCGGGAGCTGGACGCGACCCGGTGGGCGGGCAGCGTACGCCGGGGTCTCCAGCAGATGCTGCGGTACGGGACGACGCACCTCACCGGCCCGTTCCGCGACCCGGCCGTGCGGACCGCCGTGTCCCGTTCCGGTCTGGTGGAGGTCCTGGGGGGCGTCTCTCCGGTCGGGGTTCCGGGGGGCGTTTCTGAGAACGTTCCTCAGAGCGTTTCGGGGAGCGTTTCGGGGAGTGTTTCCATGGGCGGGGCGGCGGATCTCGATCCGCTCGCCGGGGGGCGTGACCTGCCGGGCGCCGTGCACGCCCCGCTCGTCACCGGCGCCCGCGCCGACTTCGCGGTGTTCGACGTACCGGACGAGGCCACGCTCCTCGCGGCGGGGGCGGGGTCCTGCGTGGTCACCGTTCTGGGCGGGCGGCTGGTGTACCGGCGGCGCTGAGCGCGTCGAGTGTGCGGCAGGAGTCTCACGCCACGGAGGGGCCACCCAGGTACTGGCCCTTGGCGTCATAGGGCCAGGCGTTGGCGACGCACCCCTTGAGTCCGTAGATCTGCTGCATCATGGCGGGGGCGGGGCGGCCCTTGCCGGGGCAGGTTTCGTGGCCGTGGCCGAGCCAGTGGCCGACTTCGTGGTTGATGATGAGGGCGCGGTACTCGGCCAGGGGCCCGTTGAACTCGGGTGAACCGGTCTGCCAGCGCTTGAGGTTGACCATGACGTCCACGCCGACGCGGCAGTTGACCTCGCCGTGCGTGTCCAGACCGCTCTTCCCGCAGATCCGGTCCGTGGTCCGGGGCGAGGCGATCCGTATGACCAGCCCCGCAGGGCCCTCGGCGACCTGGCGGAAGGTGTTCTCGCCGTGGTGCGACCAGCCCCGGGGCGCGGCCAGGATGCGGGCGACCACTGCGGCAGCCTTGTCCGGGTCCAGACCGGAGCCGTCCTCCACCTCGACCCGGTAGGCGTGGCCCCTGCCGGTGGTCGACGCGGCCGCGCGGGCGACGGTGAAGGAGGCGGCGGAGCCCGAGTCGCCGGGACCGCCCGCGCGCTCGTTCTTCCACCGGAGCCCCGCCACGGCGGCCGCCACCAGCAGGACCGGGACGACGCCCATGACGAGCAGCCGTTTCCGGCCACGCCCCCGCTGACCCTGCCGACGCACGTCCGATCCGGACATCCGCGCCCCTCCCCAGTGTTCCGGTGCTCGTACTCCCCTCTGTAATGACCGCTGATGGCGCGAATTGGTTCAGTCCACTCGCTTACGAAGCGGACAGGGCGGGTGGGTTGGGTGCCTCAGGAGTCACAGGCGCCACGCGTCACGCGTCACAGAAGACTCACGGCACGGAGGGTCCGCCCAGGTACTGGCCGTTGGTGTCGTAGGGCCAGGGGTTGGCGACACAGCCTTTGAGTCCGTAGATCTGCTGCATCATGGCGGGGGCGGGTCGGCCTTTGCCGGGGCAGGTTTCGTGGCCGTGGCCGAGCCAGTGGCCGACTTCGTGGTTGATGATGAGGGCGCGGTATTCGGCCAGGGGTCCGTTGAATTCGGGTGAACCGGTCTGCCAGCGCTTGAGGTTGACCATGACATCGACACCGACGCGGCAGTTGACCTCACCATGGGTGTTGAGCCCGCTGTTCCCGCAGATCCTGTCGACGGTCGCCGCCGTGGCGATCCGGACGACCAGCCCCGCAGGGCCCTTCGTGACCTGGTGGAACGTATGCTCTCCGCCGTGCGCCCAGCCACGTGGCGCGGCGAGGAACCCGGCGATCTGGGTGGCGGCCGCGTCCGGGTCGACGCCGGTGCCGTCCTCCACCTCGACCCGGTAGGCGTTGCCACCGCCCGAGGTCGCGCCCGCCCGCGCGACCGTGAAGGTGCCGGGGCCGTGGGAGGGGATGGCGGGATGGTCACCGCCCTTGGTGCCGGATTTGGATGTGGAGTCGGTGTCGGAGCTCGGCTTTGTCTTCGGGCTCACCTTCGGCTTGGCACGCGCCTTCGGTCTGGTGCTCGCCCCGCCCTTCGAACCGGAACCGGTCGGGGCGTCATCGGCATACGACTTATCGCCGGAACCGGAACCGGAACCGGAATTGGCTGATGCGGACGCGGCTGCGGCAGCCGACGGATCGTCCCCGCCGGACCACAGCGGCGAGGCGGCCACCGCGATGCAGATCACGGCCGTCGGCACGAGGACCGCGACCAGCAGCCGTATCCGGCTGCGGCGGCGACGGTCCTGCCGTGAGCGCCGCCGGGCCCCCCGGCCGCCCCGTCGCTGTCCCTGCTGTCTCCGTACCTCAGCCGACACGATCCGCGTACTCCTTCGATTCCATGGGGTGTGCCGCCGCGTACTTCACGAGCTCCAGGAACCGGGAGTCCCCCGCGACGGCGAGCAGTTGATCGGCGGTGACGGGTGACGGCCCCCCTGTGCCGTCGTCACCGCCGACCGAGAGGACGACCGCGCTGTCGCCGTACGTGAAGCGGACGAGGGTGCTCGCGGCGGCCGGTGACCCGTCCGGGCCGGCGGCCGACGTCACGGCCTGGGCCTCGATCCCGCCGGGAAGCATCGCCCGCTTGCAGCGCAGCAGGCCGCCCGGGTACTGGCGGCAGGGCGCTTCCTGCGGAGCGACACTCCGGTCGCTCCCGGGGCGCACCGAGAGGACGACCGGGTAGATCTCGCTGCCGACCCCGGCCTGGTACTGGCTGACGGCGAGGTCCACCGGGTGGACCGGGCCCACCTTCCGCGGCAGCAACTCCCCGAGCACCAGAGCGGCAAGCCGCTGGAACCTCTGCTGCCGTTTCCGTTCCGCGGCCGGCAGATCGGCCATGGACGACTGGCCGGGGGAAGGCTGGATGTGGACGGTGGACGGTTCCGGCGCAACCGTGGACACGGGCGGCGCCGGGGCCGACGCCGCCCCTGAGGGCGCGTCCGACGACACGGGCGACGGCACGTCCGTCGGGGCGTTCGTCGGGACGTTCTCCGGGGCCGGCGTCGGCGCGATGCCCGTGGGCCGCGAGGCGGCGGACCACGTCCGGGCGGGTTCCGTACCGCCGCTGCCGTTCCCGTTCCACAGGGGCAGGACGGCGCCGAGTGCGCCGAGCGCCACCACACCCGTCACCACCGCCCCGATGGTCGCGCGGGCCCGGGTGCGGCGCCGGTGGCCCTGGACCAGGGCGGCGGGCACCAGGTCCGGCAGGGTCGGCGCACCGTCGGTCGCCTGCTCCATGGCCGCCCTGATCAACAGGGTCTCGGCCACCTCTGCCTCCGGGGCGGCCTCGGCCCCCTCCTCCGCGGCCCGGCCGGGAAAGCGGTCAGAAGACATGTCCACGACGGTTCTCCTCAGCTTCGGGTGGTGTAGAGGTGTGCGTCGCCCAGCCGCGTACGCAGGGTGGCGAGCGCGCGCGAGCACTGGCTCTTCACGGTGGACGGGCTGCACCGCAGCAGTTCGGCCACGGTCTCCACGCTCAGGTCCTCCCAGTAGCGCAGCACGACCATCGCCCGTGCGCGGGGCGGCAGTTCGGACAGCGCGGCCAGCAGCGTGACCGTCAGTTCGGGACCGACCGCCGGTGCGTGCGCGGCGATCGGCGTATGGGCACGGAAGTCGCGCAGCCGCCGGCGGCGCTCGGCGATGTAGGTGCGGGTCAGCACGGTCCTGGCGTAGGCGTCCGGGTGGTGGGCGGCGCTCACCCGGTGCCAGTGCTGGAACAGCTTGGCCAGCGTCGTCTGAGTCAGATCACGGGCCGCCTCCGCGTCGCCGCACAGCAGGTACGCGGTGCGGTACAGCCGGCGCTGGCTCGCCCGCGCGAACTCCTCGAAGCTGTTGTCGGCGTCCCGGCCGGTCCCCGCGCTCATCCGGCCCCCTTCACGGTCCGTCGGTGGTCTCTCCTCCTGTTACTGAGAGCGCACGGGCCGGAAAGGTTGAAGCCAAATTCAAACCCGCGTCCGAATCCGGGGCAGGACGGGGCGAAGCGGGGCGAGGCCTCAGCAGGCCGGTTACGGGACGCCCGCCGTGCTGGACACCGCGTCGCCGCCCCCGCGCCCCGGCCCCGACGGCGGGCCCGCCCCCTCGCTCCCCGGGCGGACTGCTTGAATGGGAGGCGTGACCCGAGCCTCCCTGGACAAGCAGCCGCACGAAGTCGCCTCGATGTTCGACGACGTGGCGGCGAACTACGACCTGACCAATGACGTGCTCTCGCTCGGCCAGGCCCGGCTGTGGCGCAAGGAGGTCGCCAAGGCGGTCCACGCCCGCCCCGCGGAGAAGGTCCTCGACCTGGCCGCCGGGACCGCGACGTCCTCGCTGCCGTTCGCCGCGACCGGGGCGTACGTCGTGCCGTGCGACTTCTCCATCGGCATGCTCCAGGAAGGCAAGAAGCGCAACTCCTGGCTGCCGTTCACGGCGGGCGACGCGACGCGGCTGCCGTTCCGGGACGAGACGTTCGACGCGGTCACCATCTCCTTCGGGCTGCGCAACGTCCAGGACACGGACGCGGCGCTGAGCGAGCTGTACCGGGTGACCAAGCCGGGCGGCCGGGTCGTCATCTGCGAGTTCTCCCAGCCGGTCTGGACACCGTTCCGGACCGTCTACACCGAGTACCTGATGCGGGCGCTGCCACCGGTCGCGCGCGCGGTGTCGTCCAACCCCGACGCGTACGTCTACCTCGCCGAGTCGATCCGCGCCTGGCCCGACCAGGCAGGGCTCGCGGCGAAGCTCCAGCGGGCCGGCTGGTCGGACGTCGCCTGGCGCAACCTCACCGGCGGCGTGGTCGCGCTGCACCGGGGCGTCCGCGCCTGAGCGCCGCACCGGGCGCGGCCGACATGGGGGAGCCCTTCGGGAGGTTGATCAGCGGGCCCCCATAGACTGCACGGGCCATGTGCCGCGCGGCACGCGATTTCGAGTCTTCGGGAGATCCGACCGTGACCGAGCCCCTGTCCGAACACAGCGCGGATGTGATCGTCGTCGGGGCAGGCCCAGCCGGCTCCACGACCGCGTACTACCTCGCCAAGGCGGGCCTGGACGTCCTCCTCCTGGAGAAGACCGCCTTCCCCCGCGAGAAGGTCTGCGGCGACGGCCTCACCCCGCGCGCCACCAAGCAGCTCGTCTCCATGGGCATCGACATCTCCGAAGAGGCCGGCTGGCTCCGGAACAAGGGCCTGCGCATCATCGGCGGCGGCGTCCGGCTCCAGCTGGACTGGCCGGATCTCGCCTCCTACCCGGACTACGGGCTGGTCCGCAAGCGCGACGACTTCGACGAGCAGCTGGCCCGCCAGGCGCAGAAGGGCGGCGCCCGGCTGTACGAGCGCTGCAACGTCGGCGCCCCGATCACCGACCCCCGCACCGGCCGGATCACCGGCGTGCACGCGAAGCTCGGCGAGGAGAAGACCCCGGTCACCTTCCACGCCCCGCTCGTCGTCGCCGCCGACGGCAACTCCACCCGGCTCTCACTCGCGATGGGCCTGCACCGCCGCGAGGACCGCCCGATGGGCGTCGCGGTCCGTACGTACTTCACCTCGCCCCGTCACGACGACGACTACCTGGAGTCCTGGCTGGAACTCTGGGACCGCCGGGGCACGGAGGACCGCCTGCTGCCCGGCTACGGCTGGATCTTCGGCATGGGCGACGGCACCTCCAACGTCGGCCTCGGCATCCTCAACTCCTCGGCCGCCTTCAAGGAGCTGGACTGGCGCGAGGTCCTCAAGGCGTGGTGCGCGTCGATGCCGGAGGACTGGGGCTACACCCCGGACAACATGACGATGCCGATCCGCGGCGCCGCCCTCCCGATGGCGTTCAACCGCCAGCCGCACTACACCAAGGGCCTGCTGCTCGTCGGTGACGCGGGCGGCATGGTCAACCCGTTCAACGGCGAAGGCATCGCGTACGCCATGGAGTCGGGCCAGATCGCGGCGGACGTCATCGTGCAGGCCCATGCCCGCGCGACCCCGGCCCAGCGCGAACTGGCCCTGAACAACTACCCGAAGGTGCTCAAGGAGACCTACGGCGGCTACTACACGATGGGCCGCGCCTTCGTGAAGCTGATCGGCAACCCGAAGGTCATGAAGGTCGCCACCCAGCGCGGCCTGACGCACCCGCTGCTGATGAAGTTCACCCTCAAGATGCTCGCCAACCTCACCGACCCGACGGGCGGCGACGCGATGGACCGCATCATCAACGGCCTGACGAAGGTGGCGCCGCGTTCGTGACCGGGGGCTTCACGGATCCCGCGGCGTCGTCAGGAAGCTGCCTCCGCTTCCTCCACGGGTTCCTCCTCGGACCGGGCGGCGCCCTTGCGGACGGTGCAGTGGAGCGAGTTGTCCCGCACATCGGCGACGATCGTGTCGCCGGGGTCGCTCTCGCCGCTCAGCAGCAGTGAGGCGATGCGGTTGTCGAGCTCCGTCTGGATGGTGCGGCGCAGCGGGCGGGCACCGAACTCCGGCTGGTAGCCATGGGAGACCAGCAACTTCTTCGCCGCTTCGGTCACCTCCAGCGTCATGCCCTGCGCGTGGACGCGGTGCTTGCTCCGGTCCAGGAGGTGTTCGACGATCTCCGAGAGGTCTTCCTCGGTGAGGCTGTGGAAGATGATGATGTCGTCGATCCGGTTGAGGAACTCGGGCAGGAACCGTCCCCGCAGGTCGTCCATCAGCTCGTCCTTGAGTTCGGCGGCATCGCCCTTGTGGGCGAGGATGCGATGGGCGCCGATGTTGGACGTCATGATGACCACGCAGTGGCGGAAGTCGACCGTGCGCCCCTGGGCGTCCGTCAGTCGGCCGTCGTCCAGGATCTGCAGCAGCGTGTTGAACACGTCGGGGTGTGCCTTCTCCACCTCGTCGAACAGCACCACGCTGTACGGCTTGCGGCGAACCTTCTCGGTGAGCTGACCTGCCTCGTCGTAGCCGACGTACCCGGGAGGCGCGCCGACGAGCCGGGCAACGGTGTGCTTCTCCTGGAACTCGCTCATGTCGAACCGGATCATCCGGTCCGCGTCGCCGAAGAGCAGTTCGGCGAGCGTCTTGGCGAGTTCGGTCTTGCCCACGCCGGTGGGGCCCAGGAAGAGGAACGAGCCCACGGGCCGGTTCGGGTCGCCCATGCCCGCGCGATTGCGGCGCACGGCTTCGGAGACCGCGGTGACCGCCTCGTTCTGGCCGACGATCCTCTCGTGCATCTCCTCCTCCAGCCCGAGGAGCTTCTCCTTCTCGCTGGCGGTGAGCTGGGAGACCGGAATCCCCGTGCGGCGGGAGACGATATCCGCGATGTCGGAGGCGGTGACGGAGACGACGCCTTCGCGGCGCTCCTCGACGCCCGCGAGCTCGCCCTCCACCTCGGCGATCTGCCGCTTCAGGTCAGAGGCCCTGTCGAACTCCTCGCCGGCGACGGCCTGGTCCTTCTCGCGTCGCAGCTTCGCGAGGCGGTCCTCCCGGCTGACGACCTCGGTGGAACGGCCTGCGCTGCGCAGCCGTACCCGGGCACCCGCCTGGTCCATCAGGTCGATCGCCTTGTCCGGCAGGAACCGGTCGCTGATGTAGCGGTCGGACAGTTCCGCTGCCGCGGTCAGGGCTCCGTCGGCGAAGCGGACCTGGTGGTGCGCCTCGTACGCGTCGCGCAGCCCTTCGAGGATCTGCACCGTCTCCTCGACACTCGGTTCGGGGATGAGGACGGGCTGGAAGCGGCGTTCGAGAGCGGCGTCCTTCTCGATGTGCTTGCGGTACTCGTCGATCGTCGTCGCTCCCACCACGTGGAGCTCGCCGCGTGCGAGCGCGGGCTTGAGCATGTTGCCCGCGTCCATCGCCCCCTCGCCCGTCGCGCCCGCGCCGACGACCGTGTGCAGTTCGTCGATGAAGAGGATGATGTCGCCGCCGGCCTCCTGGACGTCCTCGATGACCTTCTTCAGCCGCTCCTCGAACTGGCCCCGGTACTGCGCACCGGCCACCATGCCGGACATGTCGAGGGAGACGACCCTCTTGCCCTTCAGGGACTCGGGCACTTCGCCGGCCACGATGCTCTGGGCCAGCCCCTCCACGATGGCGGTCTTCCCGACTCCGGGCTCACCGATGAGCACCGGGTTGTTCTTGGAGCGCCGCGAGAGGATCTCGATGGTCTGCTCGATCTCCTCGGCCCGGCCGACGACAGGGTCGAGCCGCCCCGCCTTCGCCTCCTCCGTGAGGTCCCGGCCGAATTCGTCCAGGGTCGTCGCGGGCTGCTTCCCGGCAGCGGGGGAACCGTCCGCCCGGTCCGCGTGACCCCGCAGCTTCTGGGTGTCCAGGTCCTGTGCGCGCAGGAACCGGTTGGCACCCGAGTCCGGGTCCTCCAGGAGTGCGGCGAGGATGTGCTCGGGGCCGATGTAGGACACGTCCGCCGCCTGCGAGCCGGCGTAGGCGGCCGCGAGCGTACGCTTCGCCGCCGGTGTGAGCCCGGGGGTCGCGGACGGTTCGCCCGCCTCCCGGGGCAACACCTCGGCGATCCGGGCCGCGAGCGCGTCGACGTCGACACCGGCCTGGGCGAGGAGGCTCCGCGCGGGGTCGACCTGAGTGGCCGCCCACAGGAGGTGTTCCGTGTCGAGGTCGGACGTCCCGTTCTCGGCCGCCTTCTGCGTGGCCAGGCCGAGAAGTTCGTGCGACGACTCCGTGAGGAGGCGGCCGATGGGCACCCGCTGCACAGCCGGTGGCGACGAGGCCGGTGACGTGCCGAAGAAGCGGTCGAGCATCTCACTGAAAGGGTCGGACGACCCGAAAGGTGAACCGAACGCCATCGACATGGCAACTCCTCGCGCGGTGAGAGCCCCTCCCACTCAAACCCGGTGCCCCGCCCTCCGCAACCTGAGGAAACGCCCGACTGAGGGAGCACAGCCAGGGACTGCCTCCTGGGTCTCCGTGAGATCGTCGCCGGCGGGCGGCGTCACGGCGGTCGGCGTCACGGCGGTCGGCGTGCGGGATGACGTGACCCGGGTGAGGCTGGGGGTCTGTGCCGCCCGCGGACCGTAGGAGCGCCCCGATGCCCGACCTCGGCCACGACCTCCTCTTCGGCTGTTTCGCGCCGCCCGAGGCGGCCCGCCGTAGTGCCTTCGTACGACTGGCCCAAGAGGCGGACCAGGCCGGACTCGACCTCCTCGGGGTGCAGGACCATCCGTACCAGCCGGCCTTCCTGGACACCTGGACGCTGCTGTCGCACCTGTCGTCGGTGACCCGCCGCATCAAGCTGGTCCCCGCGGTTGCGAATCTTCCGCTACGGCCCCCGGCCATGCTGGCCAGGAGCGTGGCGACACTGGACCTCCTCAGCGGCGGCCGGGTGGAACTGGGCCTGGGAGCAGGCGCGTTCTGGGACGCCATCGAGGCGATGGGTGGCACGCGCCGTACGCCCGGGGAGTCCGTGGCAGCGTTGGAGGAAGCCATCGGCGTGCTGCGCGCCTTGTGGACGGACGGCCCCGGCGTACGCCTGGAGGGCACCCACTACCGGCTCGCGGGCGCTCAACCCGGACCGCTGCCCGCCCACCCGGTCGGCATCTGGCTCGGCGTCTACGGTCCGCGCATGCTGCGGCTGACCGGGCGGCTCGCGGACGGCTGGCTCGGCAGCGCCTCCTACGCCCCGCCCGAGAAGCTCGCCGGTCTGATGCGCACCGTGGACGAGGGTGCGCGGGCGGCGGGACGGGAGCCGTCCGCCGTGCGCCGCGTCTACGTCGTCGACCCCTCGTTCACCACAGAGCAGCTGACGGAACTCGCTCTCACCCACGGCCTCAGCGGCTTCCTCCTGAACGTGAACGCGGACGGCACCGGCCCCCTGATGCGCTTCGCCGCGGAGGTGGCCCCAGCCGTACGCGAAGCGGTCGCCCAGGAACGCGGCACGACCGCCCCCGCCGCACTCCCGGACGACGCCCGGATCGAGCACCGACGGCTCGACCCCTCAGCACGCCCCGTCGCACCACCGCCGCACCCGGACCGCCCCGCCGCCGGCGCCGCCGGTGAGCGCGCCGCCCAGACCCTGGTACTGGTCCACGACAGCCTCCGCGAAGAACTGGCCCAGCTCCAGCACGCGGTCGGCGAGGTCCTGGCCGGGCGCGACAGCCCGGCCGCCGCCCGCTCGTTCCTCAACGCCATGACCATGCGCCAGAACTACTGGTCGCTGGGCGCCTTCTGCGCCTCGTACTGCCGGATCGTCACCCAGCACCACCTGCTGGAGGACGAGGTGATGTTCGGCAAGCTGCGCGATGCCCAGGAAGACCTCACGCCGGTGCTGACCCGCCTGGAAGAGGAACACGAGCTGATCGCCTCGTTGATCGCGCGCCTGGACGAGGTGCTGGTCGCGATGGTCCAGGACGCGTCCCGCCTGGAAGAGGTCCGCACCGTCCTCGACAGGCTCGCCGACTGCCTCCTCTCCCACCTCGCCTACGAGGAGGAACAGCTCCTGGACCCGATCGCCCGCCACAACGTCGTCGTTTGAACTCCCGCACGCGATGGCGATCCGGCGGCGCGCGTCGGGGCCGCTGCGCCCGCCTCTTTGCCTGGCACGAACCAGACAGGGCTGCGGGCCGCACCGGGATGGCGCGGCCCGCAGCCCGTCACGAGGCTGGTTCCGGCTCAGACCGGATCAGCTCAGTGCTGGTTCAGCTCAGTGCTTGGAAGTTGAGCCAGCCAGTGGTGCCGACCACGGTGGGTGTGCCGATGCCGGTGGAAGTGATGGAGGGGTAGAAGTAGAGGCCCTTGTCGGTGTCGTGGCTGGTGGTGAAGAGGTCGGGTTTGCCGTCCCCGTTGCTGTCACCCTCTGAAGTGATCAACGGGTGCGTCTTGGTGTCCCAGCCGCTGGCCTTGAGGTCGACGGTCGTGTGGCCGAGTCCCTCTCCGGCCGGCCCGGTGCCGGTGTAGAGGCGGAGCCGGCCGTCTGATTTCTGTCTGGCGACCATGTCGACCTTGCCGTCGCCGTTGACGTCGCCGGGAGCGACCATCTCGTAGTTGGCCCAGGCGCCGTCACCGATGAGGACGGGTTCGGTGACGTCATCGAGATAGAAACTGTCCGAGCCGTAGTAGAGCCACAGGTGGTCGCCTTCCTTGACCAGGATGTCGGTGTGGCCGGGCACGTCGGGCGTGCCGTCGGCGTCGACGTCGAGCGGACCGTCGACATCACCGATGGCCAGGATCTGGTCAGCGTTCTTCCAGTGGTTGTTCTCAGGGCTGTATACGTCGAGGGGCACCCGGTCGAAGCTGCATTCCCGGGAAGCGCCGTCGGCCTCCTCACCTCGTGCGGTGCACGCGTAGCCGAGGCCGTTGTTGGGGTAGACGTACAGGTTTTTCGTGCCGTCCGCACCGGGCTGGGCGGCGATGAGGTCTTCGTAGCCGTCGTCGGTCCAGTCCCCGCGATGGGTGATGGAGGCGCCGTTGAAGCTCGTGTCACTGGCCTCGGTGTAGGGGGCGTACTGGCCGTTGCCCTGGCCCGGGTAGAACCACAGAGTCCCGTCGGCGCGGATGCCGTACATGTCGGTGTTGCCGTCCCCGTTGAGGTCACCGGGTTTGTCGGTGATGCCGGGGCTGTTGGCATAGAAGATGTACGCGCTTCGGTCGGAGACGTTGCCGGCTCTGTCGATGCTGTTCACGTAGAGCGTGTGGTTGCCGGCCGCGAGTGGGCGGAGCTTGACGTTGACGGACCCGCCCTGCACCGAGGGGCTGACGGTGACCTTCTTGCTGTTCCAGTCGGTCCAGTACTCGTACTTGGTGACGTCGGCGACCCCGCCGCTGCTGAGGGTAAACGTGCCCTCGACGCGGGCATTTCCGGTGACGGCGGGCCAGCCGTCCGAGCCGTCGGGGAACTGCACGGATTTCACGCCGGGTGGGGTGGATGGCCGGGTGGGGTCGAAGACGAAGCGGCAGCCGGGTTTGCCGGTGGCCGGCACCCAGGCGGAGGACAGTGAGGCGTCCTCGGTCTGCGCCTTCCAGGAAAAGTTTCCGTTGGCCTTGGACAGATAGGGCGTGAGCTGGGCCTTCGTGACCTTGAGTTTGGCGACGGTTCCGGAGGTGGTGGAGACCGTCTTGTTCACGATGAGCACCCCCTTCGGGTCATCGACGGGGTGGTGGCCGGTGGCCCACAGATTGAACCGGACTTTGACCGTCCCGCCGTTCGGGTCCGACCCCTTGGCCGTGAGGTACAGGTCGGTGTTGCCGATCAGCCCGTAGGGGGCGCTGTTGCCGCAGCCGGCGCTGTTCTTGGTGGACGGAATGGTGTCCAAGCCGCTGGGAACGTTCGGGCGGGTGTTGTACGTGGTCGAGAGCAGAGCCGACTTGGCGTCGAACTTCTTCCAACCGAAGACGTCTGTCTCGCTACCTGCCTTGAGAGCAAGAGTGATGGTGTTCCAGTGCCCCTTGGCGGCGTCCTTGGCGGCGGGGGTGGTGTCGAAAGCGAGCTTGCCAGCAGGGCAGTCGGACCCCCAGCCCTTCGAGTCCGTGACCGTGTCCAGGGTGCGGATCTTCGTGGGCTGGTGGTTCCATGTGGTGGCCGAGCTCATGTACTCGGTGTGCCACAGCTCGATCGGCTTCTTGGTGCACGACCAGGACCAGGTGTTCTTGATGGTGAACTTGGAGCTGGAGATCACCTTGTCGGTGGACCACAGGTTGCCTGTATTCATGCGGAAGTAAGAGCGGGCCAGGCCGTTTGTCTTGTTTTCGTAGCCGGCCCGGGCAGTCGTAGTGCCGCCGCCGAAGTTCGCTCCGTTGTAGTAGGAACTCGTGGGGTTCGTCTTGTAGGCGATGGTCCAGGCATACCGGGAACCGGAGACCGAAGGGTCCAGCAGGACGGGGTACTGAGTGTCCTCACCCGTCAGCAAATCCTGATTCGGCGTGAGGGTCAGCTTTCCATCTGCCACTGCCGCTTCCATGGAGGCTTGCTGGGCCCCATGGCCCGGCTCGAACTCGTCCGTCGGCGGCGGGGGGCCCACGTCCTCACTGGTAGCTGCCGTTCGTGCCTGGGGCGCGTCGGAGGTTCCGCTGTCCCACATCAGCGGGCTGGGTGCGGTGAAGACCTCTTGACCGGCCGGGTTCACAGCGGTGAGGTTGCCGTACTCATCCGTGCTCGCTTCCACCCCGTCAGTGTCCAGGCCGAAGTGGATCTGTTTCAGTGCCGGATCAGCCGCAGCCTGGGGCGTCTTGACGACGAGCAGGCTGGTGAATCCGGCGGGCCCGGCGCGGAGCTTGAGGTCCACATCCGTCAGAACGTTTGCGAAGGTCACGGTGTCCCCGTCGACCTGTGCACTGGGCAACGGCTGGGGCCAGCTCCACGACATGCTGCGGCCGTCGCGCACGATTGTCGCCAGAGGGCCGTCCCCACCGCTGGAGAACCGTACGGCTGTCTCGGTGGCCTTGGGGGACAGCGTCCCGTCAGGGTTGGCCTCCAAGTGCGTGTCGATCGGTACGAGCTTGTTGTCCTGCCTGGCGAACTGGGGCAATACGTAAGCGTCCTGAGTAAATGACCCATCCGGGTTGGCGAACACCTGCGACGTCTCGGTGCGTCGCGAAAGCACCTCGGCGGGCTGGCCGGTATCGACTGCCGCAGCCAGGGCGCTGTCGTCGGCCCCCAGTTGCCGTGCCGACTGTCCGGCGGATCGGCTGTCGTTTGCTGTTGCAGCGGCCGACGCTGTCTGTTGCGGCAGGAACACCGCGATCGCCGCTACCGCTGCTGTAGCGGCGATCGCACCTCTTGACGCCATTCGTTTGGGCTTTTGTCCGCAAAGTTCCATTAAAGAAGTCCCCTCCCAGGTCTGATCGATTCGCACACTAGAGCGTGATCGGCTGGTGAAGGGTGTGGTTTTTTGATGAGCTATGGCGGAGAGTCACGGCAGTGCCAAATTTGGCTTAATCAAGGCTTATGAAATCGGGCAATTAGTTCTATGTTGCATCGAAATGAGCTCCACGGACTCTCAAGATCGGCTTGAATCAACCAGAGATGTGCAGACATTGAGTGAGTTACGTGTGTGCGGACTGCTACCTTCCGTGCCCAACTGTGTTTCTTACATCGAACAGTTGGGGGAGTTCAGCGCATGTACTTGGGTGGGGGCGTCGACACGAGACGCATGGGGCGGCGGGTGCGGCTGATAGCCGTCGCGCTGATCGCGTTCCTCTTTGCGAGTTTGCTGGCCGGACCTGTTGTGGCCGCCGCCGAGCTGCAGCTGCTGAAGTTGCCGAAGTCCGACCCCGTACCCACGTCCGAAGTGAAGAAACAGCCGGATCCGAAGCCCGACCGGGCGCTCCAGCATCCTTGGAAGCAGCCTCGGGTCACGTGGCCGAAGGCGGGCACCGCCACTGCAGAGCTTCGCCGGACCGGTCCCCTCAAGGCAGGTTCCCTGCCCGTACGTGTGGGCCCAGCTGCAGGCGCTGCCGGTAAGGCCAACGCGACGACGAAGCCGACGGGACCCGAGCGGGTCCAGGTGCAGGTACTCGACCGCGCCGCCACCCAGAAGCTGGGCGTCGACGGGGTCGTGCTCGCGCTGAGGCCCACGGATGGGGCCCAGGGCGTGGTGGACGTCCAGGTCGACTATTCCGGTTTCCGCAATGCCTACGGTGGCGACTGGGCCTCCCGCCTGACCCTGCGGAAGCTGCCTGACTGCGCTGCGAAGACCCCGGGCCAGAAGGGCTGTGCTGTTGGCCGGACGCTGCCCACGAGCAACGACACCAAGGCCGGCTCCCTGACGACGCGGCTGACTCTCCCCACGGCCGCACCCATGCTCGCCGCTGCGGACAATGCATCGATTCCGGCGCCCGTCACCACGCACGGCCAGGAACTCTCGCTGGCCGAGGGGACGGTTCTCCTCGCTGCGACGGCGGCCGAGTCGGGACCGTCCGGCAGCTTCAAGGCGACGTCCCTCGCCCCGTCCGCCTCGTGGGCTGCCGGGGGTTCGAACGGCGCGTTCTCGTGGAACTACCCGATCGGTGTCCCTGATGTGCCTGGCGAGACGGCGCCGGACCTGAAGCTGAGCTACTCCTCGCAGTCGGTTGACGGGCGCACCGCGTCGACGAACAACCAGGCCAACAGCATCGGCGACGGCTGGTCGATGGAGCCGGGCTACATCGAGCGTCAGTACATCTCGTGCGCGGACGACACCAAGAACAGCAACACCACCGCCAAGGTCGGTGACCTGTGCTGGAAGAAGGACAACGCCGTCATCAACCTCGGCGGCCAGTCCAACAGCCTCATCAAGGACACGGTTTCGGGCGAGTGGCACCTGGAGAGCGACGACGGCACCAAGGCCGTCAAGCTGACCGACACGGCCCTAGCCAACGGGGACAACGACGGCGAGCACTGGCGCGTCACCACCCCTGACGGAACCATCTACTACTTCGGCTACAACCGGCCCGAGGGCTGGGCCACGGGGAAGGCCGAGACCAACTCGACCTGGACCGTTCCGGTCTACGGCAACCAGACTGGAGAGCCGTGCCACGCCACGGCGTTCAAGGACTCCTGGTGCCAGCAGGCGTGGCGCTGGAACCTGGACGCGGTTGTCGACCCGCACGGCGATGCCATGACGTATTACTGGGACAAGGAAACCAACTACTACGGTCGCAACGTCAACCCGTCCACCGGTGACTCCACTGCCACCGTCTACGACCGCGGTGGTTCCCTCAAGCGCATCGAGTACGGCCTGCGCTCCACCAATTTCTACGAGAAGCCGGCGGCCAAGGTCGACTTCACGACCTCCGAGCGTTGCCTGAGCGACTGCGGAACCTTCGACAAGGCTCACGCGAAGAACTGGCCGGACGTTCCCTTCGACCGCTACTGCGCCTCGGGCACCCAGTGCAAGGACCGGTACTCCCCGTCCTTCTGGAGCCGTAAGCGCATCACCAAGATCGATACCTCGGTGCGGGTCGGCAGCGCGTACAAGCCGGTCGACACCTGGGCCCTGACTCAGGAGTTCCCGAGCACCGGCGATGGCAGTGACCCCGCCCTGTGGCTTGCGTCCCTCACGCGTACCGGGCACACCGGCACCGGCGACGTCACCCTGCCGGCCGTCGGCTTCAAGGGCCTGACGCTCCCCAACCGCGTCGAGGGCGCGACCACCGGCGGTGATCCGGACCCTGTCCCGGCGATGTGGCGGTACCGCGTCTACGGCATCACCACGGAGACCGGGGGAACCCTCGGCATCACGTATTCACCGGCCGACTGCAAGGCCGGCGACGTGCCGTCCCCGACGTCCAACACGCGACGCTGCTACCCCGTGAAGTGGTCGCCGCCCGACGCGCCCGCCGCGAACTACGAGCCGTATCTGGACTGGTTCCACTCCTATGTCGTCACCCAGATCCTGGAGACGGACAACACCGGTGGCGCTCCGGCCAAGCAGACGGACTACAGCTACCTGGACGGTATGGGCTGGGCCAAGTCCAAGGACGACGAGTTCACCACCGCCAAGCATCTGACCTACAGCGACCGCAAGGGCTACGGGCGGGTTCAGGTACGCACCGGCGCGGCCCCCGACCAGCGGACACTGAAGGAATACCGCTACTTCAGGGGCATCGACGGCGCAGCCGTCAAGGACCACGAGGGCGTCGCTGTCACCGACAAGGAGGCCTTCGCGGGGATGACCCGCGAAGAGGCCACCTACAACGGTGACGGTGGCAAGCTGGAGACGGCAACGAGCTTCGAGCCATGGCTGTCCGCCGCCACGGCCACGGAGACCCGGGCCGAGGGCCTCCCCGCGCTCAAGGCGTATGCCACCGGTGGGGGAAGCGAGCAGACGCGCACGGCTGTAGGGGCCGGATGGCGCACCACTCAGGTCCAGCGGACCTTCGACGCCGTGGGCCAGATCCTCACGGAGTCGGAACTCGGGGACACCGCGAAGACGGGCGACGAGCAATGCACCACCACGACCTACGCCCGCAACGCAACGGCCAACATCCTCACGCTCGTCTCCGAAGCCAAGACCGTGGCCCGCGCGTGCGGTACCACCCCCACCCTGCCCAATGACCTGATCTCGGCACAGCGGAACTACTACGACGGTGCGACCAGCCTCACCACCGCACCCGTCAAGGGCGATGTGACCCGCCTGGACGAACAGGACGCCAAGGGCACCGGCTATCTCACCACTGCCACGCACACCTACGACCAGCACGGCCGCGAGAAGACCGCGACCGACGCGCTGAAGAACACCACCACCACCGCATACACCCCGGCCACCACCGAAGCCCCCACTTCGATCAAGGTGACCAACGCGTTGAAGCACGAATCCACCACGACCTACGAGCCGGCCCGCGGCGTCGCCACCGCGGAGGTGGATGCCAACGGGAAGCGCACCGAGGCGGTCCATGACGGCCTCGGCCGCGTGCTGAAGGTGTGGGAGCCGGGATGGGCCAAGGCCGATCACGCCGACAAGCCCTCCGCCCAGTACAGCTACACGATCTCCAAGACCGCTGCCAACGCCGTCGCCACCAGCACGTTGAAGCAGAACGGCGACTACCGCACCACCTACGCGCTGTTCGACGGGCTGCTGCGCGAACGCCAGACGCAGGCACCGGCCAGCGGTACCCAGGACCGCATCATGACCGAGACGATGTACGACACCCGTGGCTGGGCCTGGCAGTCGTACGCCGCCTATTACACGACCGGGCTTCCCTCGGCGAAGCTTGCGTCCACCACGGTGAACAAGGTCCCGGCCGCGACACAGAACCTGTTCGATGGCACAGGACGGATCACCGACTCGCTGTCGGTCAAGTACGGAGACGAGCAGTGGCGCACCAAGACGGCCTTCGGCGGTGACCGGACCACGGTGATCCCGCCGAAGGGCGGAACCGCTTCAACCACGGTGACCGACGCCCGTGGCCGCACGACCGAACTCCTCCAGTACACCGACGCAGCACGGACGTCCTCACAGAAGACCACGTACACGTACGGGAAGTACGACGAACCGAAGTCGGTCAGCGACCCCGACGGCAATGTCTGGAGCTACACCTTCGACAGCCGTGGCCAGAAGACCGTGGTCGACGACCCGGACCAGGGCGAGGTCCACAACACGTACGACGCCGCCGGTCGCGTCACGGCTGTGTCCAACGACCGTCACATCACTCTGACCACGGAGTACGACAAGCTCGGACGCAAGACCGGCGTCAAGCAGGGCGACACCGCACTGTCGAAGTGGACGTACGACACGCTGGCCAAGGGGCAGCTCACCAGTAGCACGCGCTACGTGGACGGCGCGGCGTACACCACCGCGATCGGAGCCTTCGACGACCGCTACCAGCCCACGTCCACCACCACCACGGTTCCCTCCGCGGCCGGGGGACTGGCGGGCACGTACACCTGGACCTACGGCTACAAGCCCGAGACCGGCGCTTTGCTCTGGACGTTGAACCCCGCTGTCGGGAACATTCCCGCCGACCGCGTCACCACCAACTACAACAGCGACGACCTGCCCTTCCGGGTCAGTGGCGGACTTGGCGTCCTGGTCTCCAACACGACCTACGACGCGTTCTCCCGCTCCCAGCGACTTGAGTACGGAGCCACGCTGGGCAAGAAGGTCTACAAGTCCCAGATCTACGACGAGCACACCGGCCGCGTGACGCGGCAGATCACCGACCGGGACATCGCACCACAGCGCGTGGACGACACCTCGTACTCCTACGACCCCGCCGGTAACGTCACAGGAGTGACATCGGTCAGCGGTCAGGACGCGCAGAAGTCCACCGATACCCAGTGCTTCAAGAACGATCCCCTGGGCCGGCTGACCGAGGCATGGACCGCGAAGACGGACTGCACCACCACCCCCTCGAAGTCCACGGTCGGAGGCCCGGACGCCTACTGGCAGAGCTACGGCTACGACGCGCTGGGCAACCGCACCGAGCAGACCGAACACGCCGCCACGACCACCGGCACGGACGCGACCACCACCTACACCCACCCCGCGCCCGGTACGGGCCTGCCCCACGGTGTGCAGCAGGCCACGGTCAACGGCGGCCCGGACAACGGCCGCACCAGCACCTTCGAGTACGACGAGACGGGCAACACCACCAAGCGCACCGTCGGCACCACCACCCAGAACCTGACCTGGGACCCGGAGGGCCACCTCGCCACGCTCACCGAGGCCGGCAAGACCAGCAGTTACCTCTACGACGCCGACGGCAACCGGCTCATCACCAAGAACGCCGACGGCTCCAGCACCCTCACCCTGCCCGACGGCGACCAGCTCGACCTGGCCGCGAACGGCACCAAAACCGGTACCCGCTACTACACGCACAACGGAGAAACAGTCGCGGTCCGCACCGGCGGAACCATCTCCTACCTCATCAGCGACCACCAAGGCACGGCGATGAGCGCCATCGCTGTCGGCACCCTCGCCATCACCCGAAGAAAACAACTCCCCTTCGGTCAGCTCAGATCCGCACAGTCAACGGCCTTCGGAACCCGCGGCTTCGTCGGCGGAACCAACGACCCCACCGGCCTCACCCACCTCGGCGCCCGCGAATACGACCCCACCCTCGGCCGCTTCCTCAGCGTCGACCCCATCATCGACACCGCTGACCCGGCCCAGATGAACGCGTACAGCTACGCCCACAACAGCCCCCTCACAAAGTCCGACCCGGACGGCCTCCGCCCGGACGGCCCGGCCGGCGGCGCTTCATACAACGACGACCGCTGGGCGGCCGACCGCGGAATGAACGCGGGGTACACCTACAAGAGCGGAAAGTGGGTCTGGCACCAGACACCCAAGTCCTGGTTCGATCCCCGCTACCAGGCGTACGTAGCAAACCCGAGCAGCTACAAGGTCTACCACTACAACGCGGCCGCAGTGGTTGCTGCCAGAGCCGCACAAGCGGCAGCGTCGGCTGTCGCCAGAGCCAAGGCACAAGCAGCAGCGCAGGCCAGAGCCGAGGCCGAACGTCGCAAGAGGGATGGTGTCCTTGTGAGCGTCCTCAAGGGAAACTACGGAACGGCGTGGAGCAAGTCCAAGCCAGCCGTGCATGGCGCCATAGGGAAGATCAACAACCTGCAGAGTCATCTGGCTGGTGCCACCTACGAGACTCTGGCACGCGTGTCTGGGGCCAAATGTTTTGAGAAGCAGGGCCTGACGGTGTGCCAGACAGCGCAACCCTTGTACGGACGTGGAGGGACGAACGTCGGAGGCACTTACGTCACAGGATTTGAAAAAGCGTACGTCGAAGATGATCGGCTGGATCACGAAAGCGTGCACACGAAGCAGTGGGAAAAATCGGGATTCCTCTTCATGCCGAAATACTTCATGGCTGGAACTGACCCCTGCCACAACAGGTATGAGATCGATGCCGGTCTAGGGAAGGGCGGGTACCTCCCATGCTGAGAAGGTCAGGAAGAGCGTCAATCGCGACACTGCTTCTCCTCGCCGCTGGCCTAGCCTCTTGCAAGGGGCCCTCTCCAAGCTCCCTGAGGTTCGGGTACCGATGGGACGATCACGGGAACGTCGTGATCGCCTACCCCATCTGCCCAGTGAGCAAGGTGTCCAGGGCCAAGGCCTACGTCCATGTGGAGCATGGGGAAAAGGTCAGCTCGAGGACGTTGTGGAGCGCCGAAGGGGCAAATTCCAAAAAGGTGGAACAAGGTCTTTTTACCGTAGGATCACCAGATGGCTTCCGTCGCGAAGAGAGACCGCTCATGAATAAGCTCCCCGGAGGGTTCTATGTAAATGTGAAGGAAGTCAAGCGGGACGGGTATCGTGAATCCTCCAGAGGAGACTGGATAGATCAGTCAGTCCGTCCTTCGTCCCCGTTGAAGCCTGGCGAATACGTGACCTCGGGCGGCAAGATCGTCAGCCGAAAATGGGTGAACGATCAGATGAGGTGCGACGAGGCGTCCTGAGTCCGGCGCAAAGGACTCCCACGGTGCCGGGCAGGATATAACGCCAGCCCGGCGCCGCAGTCGTGCTTCCCGTAACGGTCGCTGTCGACCCCTGTACCACCAGCCGACTGGAACACTTAGTGTCCTGAGTCGGTAGTTCGCTTGAGTTTATAGGGTGGGGCGATGTCTGGCGGACCGGCCACGCTCGGGGCGCAGCGGAGGATCGCGGACGAATAGGTCGAAGCCCTGGTCGCCAGGACGCTTGGCCAAACACTACCGACCGGTGATTCGCACTGGTCGATGCGTTCGATGGCCGAGGCGGAGAGCATGTCACAGTCGGCCGTCTCACGGATCTGGCGGGCGTTCGGCCTCAAGCCCCACATCGTGGAGACCTGAGCCAGCTGTGGTGCCTGGTCGAGGATGCTGCCCACTTTCCAAAATCGGTACCCGCTACTACACGCACAACGCGGAACAACTCCCTTTCGGACGGCTCAGATCCCTGCAGTCAACAGCCTTCGCGCAGGAGTGGGAAAATGGATCTGACACCGGACAAGCCAGTCCTGGTTCGATCGCCGTTGCCAGGCGTGCAGCGCAAACCCGAGCAGCTATAAGGTGCACCACTACAACGCCGTTCAAGTTGCCGCTGACAGGGATCAAGCACCGATCAGGGGCCGTCGCGGGAGGGGCCGTCATGAGGGAGTTGCGAGGCAGCTACAGGGTGCACTTCGGGCTGGCGTTGGTGCTCTGCGGGATCGACCTGCTTTGTATGGCCTCGACTTGGCTACCCGGTGAATACATTGTGCCCAAGTGGCTCGTAGTGGGCTTGTTCCTTTCGTCTTTCCCGGTCTTCGCCGTTGCCCTCGCCCGTACCTTCACCAGCGGAGCCTCGTCCCAGTTGATGGGGCGACGAAATGCCGACCGGTTGATTAGCTATGTTCTGCTGCTGCCGCCCACCCTCAAGCTCGCGTACGCGTTCATCATCTGCCTGGCCGTGCTTGGCTTTGCAACCGGTGCCGGAACGGCTGAGGACGTACACGCAGACGCGTCAGGCTATTACTACACCTACTGGGACAAGACCGATAATCCACAGCACAGTGCCAGGGCCGAGCTCACCGAGTCCGAGTACTACGAGGCGCTGAAGAGCCAACTCCGGATTTTCTGCGCCGGCCCGGCTATTTTCCAGGCGTTTGGCAGCTTCTTCGTCCTCGCCTCCGCGTCAGCGGCCGCCGGTCGCACCCTGACGGCTCCGGAGCGTTCGGACGGTCCTGCGGAGGGATCCCGGTGGCCTTGACGGCCGGAGGCGCTCTCGTGGGTGAGGTGAATGCGTTGACGGTGGCTGTCGGGGCACACCCGCTGGCCGATTCGGGGCCGCCACCCCGCACTCTTCGCACGCCACGGGCGACCGTGCCGGATGGCCCCACCGCCCGCCGACCACGTTCCGTACAGCTCTGCCCGATGCCCTCAACCCGCTTGCCGCATCGCTGAGATGGACCCCAGGGCCTGACGCCCCCCGCCCCGGACCGAGGTCTATCGTGGGCGCTGTGCCCGCCTCTGAACTGAATCTGATCCGCATCGTTTCCCGCGATTCGCCCATGGCCCTCGCCCAGGTGGAGCGCGTCCGCGCGCTGCTGGCCGCCCGCTACCCGGACACCGTCACCGAGGTCGTCCCGGTCAGGACGACCGGCGACAAGTGGATGGGCGACCTCGCGGCGGTCGAGGGGAAGGGTGCGTTCACGAAGGAGGTCGACCAGGCGCTCCTCGCGGGCGAGGCGGATCTCGCGGTGCACTGCGTGAAGGACATCCCCGCCGACCGGCCGCTGCCCGCCGGTACCACCTTCGCCGCGTTCCTCGCCCGCGACGACATCCGGGACGCGCTCATCCACCCGGAGGGCCTCCGCCTCGACGAGCTCCCGGCCGGCGCCCGCGTCGGCACCTCGTCGGTCCGGCGCGTCGCCCAGCTGGCCGCCTCGCATCCCCACCTGGACTGCGTGCCGATGCGGGGCAACGCCAACCGCCGCCTGGAGAAGCTCGCCGCCGGGGAGGCCGATGCGCTGCTGCTGGCTCTCTCCGGGCTCGAACGCATCGGCCGTACCGACGTGATCACCGAGGTGCTGTCGCCCGAGCTGATGTGCCCGCCGATCGGCGCGGGAGTCCTCGCTCTGCAGTGCCGCGAGGACGACACCGCGTTGATCGACGTGATCAGCGAGCTGGGTGATGCGGTCACCCACCGCGAGACGACCGCCGAGCGGATGCTTCTGCACGTCCTGCAAGGCCACTGCAACAGCCCGATCGCCGGATACGCCCAGGTCGAAGGCAGCGGCGAACTCTCGCTCCGAGCGAAGGTGTTCACCCCTGACGGCAAGACCGTCCTCAACGCCCACGAGTGGGCGGGGCCCCTCGACCCGGCCACCCTCGGCACGTCCGTCGCCGTCAGCCTGCTGCGTCAGGGTGCGCGTGAGCTGATCGACGGCATCGCGCACTGAGTGGTGGCGCCGAGGGCGTGAGCGTCAGGTGGAACAGGGGGCTTACGTGCCACTCGATTTGGCGCCCCCTGCGGGGCAGCAGCGTGAACCCCCGCAGGGCTCGTCCCCGTACGTGGCTCGCGTCGGTCTTCCTCGGCGCCGTCGCGTCGGCCGGATGGCAGTGGCCACGCATCACCAGGACAGCTGGGCGGTGCCGACGCCGTCCTCCTCGGTGTGGCGTCGGTTCAGGCGGGCGTAGATGGTTTTGCCCTGACCAGGGCCGGGGGCAGTGGTCACGGAGTCGGTGAGACGGCGGATCATGTGCCAGCCGAAGCCGCCCGTGCCATCGCTCAGGTCCGGGTCGCGTTCACACGGTGGTGAGGCGCTGGGGTCGCTGACCGCCACGTGCACCGACTCGGCGGTGGCGTCGAGTCGGAGGGTGTAGCTGCCGCCCCCGTGGCGCAACGCGTTGGTGGCGAGTTCGGACACCACCAGGATGAGAGTCTCCGCCGCTTCGGCTTCCAGCGCCGGGTCAAGACCGCGCGCGAAGGTGCGGGTGGCGTCGCGGGCGCGAGCCACGCCGGACAGGCTGTCGTCCTCGATGACCAGGGCTGCGGGCACTGCCGCGCCGGTCGTCGCTGTGCCGTTCATACGCGATCACCCCACTGCGTCGGTTTTACCGCTAAGAGGTGCCCGTGCCCGGCCCATCGGACTTCACACTCACAGTGGAGCAATTTCCCTCACATGGGCACAGCAAGAAGATGCAGACTGCGCAACGAAGAAAAACTGTCATGGCGGGAGTAGACATCTGGGTTGTGCCGTGAGTAGTGTTTTCCTCGTAACCAGGACGGCAAAGACGGCACGGCAGACACGAACTGCCGTGTGCAGGACCGCAACAGGGTGCGGAACGGCGGTGGAGTGGCGGAGCCGGAAGCGGTGGGCTCCCTCGCTGGCAGCCGGGCCGAGCGGCCCCAGGGGTCGCGAGCAGCACCCGCAGTATCCGCAGGAACGACCGATGTTCGTACGAGGTAAGGAGCCGACGCCATCAGGATCGCCCGGGTGAGAAGAAGCGCCGCTCGGGTACCGCAGACCCCGGAACGGAAGGTGGTCCCCGGTCACGCATATGCGATCTCCGCACCTCTGCCCTCCCAGGCGGACAAGCGGAACAAGAAAGCCGGCGCAGTCAGCCGGTAGATGGTGTTGAAAGCTCGGGGCCCGGGTGCCGCAAGGCGTTCGGGCCCCTCGACCATGTCCCCGAAAGATGAGGTGCTATGCCCCCTCGCAGTCCCCGTCCCACCGACATCCTCGACGATGACGACTACCCCGCCTACACCATGGGCCGAGCCGCAGAGATGCTCGGCGCCACCCCCGCCTTCCTCCGTAGCCTCGGCGAGAACCGGCTGATCATCCCCCTGCGGTCGGACGGCGGCCACCGCCGGTACTCCCGCTACCAGCTGCGCATCGCCGCCCGGGCCCGTGAACTCGTCGACCAGGGCACGAAGATCGAAGACGCCTGCCGCATCGTGATCCTCGAAGACCAGCTCGAAGAAGCCCGGCGCATCAACGCCGAATACCGCCGCGCGACCGAACAGGGAAATCCGCAGGCAACGGAAGCTTCCCGCTGACGCGTGCCGCGGAAGGGCTTTGAAGTGGGGAGCTCTCCCGCGAGCCTGGCTGACCCCGAATCAGTGGGCCCTCGGCGGAGGCGTCGGGGGCGTGAGCGTCAGGTGGAGCAGGGGGCGTACGTGCCACTCGATGTGGCGCCCCTCGCGGAGCAGCAGCGTGAACCCGCACGGCTCGCCGCGGTGCAGCGCCCCGAGCGCTTGTACCCAGCCGCCCTGGTCCGCCCAGTAGAGCGCCCGCGCCGCCTCGCGCGGGTTCAGCCCCAGTACGTGGCTCGCGCGGAGCTGGACGCGGATGACACGGATCGCCTCGCGGGGGCCGGGCAGGACGCGCAGGTCGACCGGTTCCGGGACGAAGTTGGTGGCGGGGGAGTACCGGAGCACCTCGAACCGGAAGCCGCGCTCGACGCGGGCCTCTGCGGGGGCGGCTTGGGGTGACGTACGCATGGTCGACCGTCCGATCACAGCGTGTGGGTGTGCGTGGCCATCAACGGGTCCGAATGCAGGGGGAGTTGCGGCGTCACCGGGTGCGGTTGAGTGGCACGCCCAGCCGGGGTGGCGACGTACGGTGACCGTAGCGTCACCGATACGCGGGGCGCAACAGTGGGACGTCCCAAAGTTGTGCCGGGCCACGTGAAGCGCCCTCCGCCTGTCGTTCAGGCGGAGGGCGCTCGGCCGAGTTGGTCAGATCAGGTGGTCGAACTCGCCGGCCTTGACGCCCAGGACGAAGGCGCGGAGCTTGGCGACGCTCGTCGTGACGACCAGGTCGGGGTCATCGCTCTCGCGCATCTTGATCGCGCCGTCCACGGGCGCCAGCTCGATGCAGCTCTGGTTGTCGTCCGGTCCCGAGAATGAGGATTTCTGCCAGTTGATTGCCTCTGTCATGCCCGTTGGCTCACATTTCCTTTGCGCCGCGTTGGATGAATTGGTCTGATTCTTTCGGGCCGAGGGCGATCGACTCGACGGATTCGAGCAGTGCGCGGTACTTGGCGACTTGGGCCTCGGCGTCCAGGAAGCCCGAGTTGAACGAGCTGTCGATCTGGACTGTGTCGAGTGCCGGAATAGTGGCTCCGGCATACAGCACCGAGTGCACCGAACTGGTGATCTGCGCGGAGAACGGGATGATGCGGACGGTCACGGATGGCCAAGTGGAAACCGTGCGCAGAAACTCCAGCTGCTCGCGCATCGTGTCGGCGTCGCAGTACCGCATGCGAAGTGCGGCCTCGTGGATGAACGCTTCGAACGGGGTGGGCTGGGGGCGGTCGAAGATCTCGCGTCGCCTGGTGCGGTGCTCAACGCGCGTGTTCAGTTCCGAGGCCGGGAGATCGGCAAGACCGCCCTGAATGAGTGCTCTCGCGTATGCCTCCGTCTGGAACACGCCGGGTACATAGAGCATCTGAATAGTGCGGATGTATATGGCGTGATGCTCCAGCTCGGCCAGGTCCAGGAATCCGGGTGAAAGTATGCCCCGGTACTCCTCCCACCAGCCCTTGGTGCGCTCCTCGGCCATACTCGCGAGTGCGTCCACCAGATGTTTCGTACCGGCCGAGTAATGAGCGGCGAGGCGACGGACGCGCTGGTCGCTCACGCCGTAGCGACCGGATTCGATGTGGCTGATCTGCGCGCGTTCGCCGCCCAGGAACGCGGCGGCCTCGCTCCCGGACATTCCGGCGCGCTCGCGCAGCTTGCGAAGCTCCGCGCCCAATCGCTTCTGCCTGGCGGTCGGGTAGCTCCTTGGTGGCATCGGCCCTCCCCTTCGTGCGGATAAGAGTGTGCCGCGCCACTGTGCCGCTGGTCCACTCGTATGGGTGTTACGACCGTCCCACTGTTGCGCCGTCCCAATGTTGCGCCCTAATGTCCTGGCGTATCGACCGGAAACGGTTCGGCGCTCCGAAGTGCAGCCACCCGTAGGCGAGTTCACCTTGCCCGGGATGCGGCCGATGCCACGGTTCACCGGAACGGTCCGGCGACGTACCGGAGACCCGCACCCGTAGGGAGACCGCGCCATGACCCCCGTAACCGTTCCGCCCCCGCCCGCCCCGTACCTCCCGCAGCGCGGCGAGCGATACCGGCTCGTCGCGCCGAACAGCCCCACCGCACCCCGGGTCGCGCGGGACTTCGTGGGCACGCTGCTGCGGGCCACCGAGCACCCAAGGCTGGTCGACGACGCCCGGTTGTGCGTGAGCGAGGTGGTGTCCAACGCGCACTGCCATACGCGGTCCGCCCGCATCCGGGTCGATGTGACGGTGAACCGGCGTCAGGTCATGGTCTACGTGACCGACGGCGAGCCCGGCCGGCTGCCGAGGCCGGGCGCCGCGCCGCACGCGGAGAGCGGGCGCGGGCTCGTCATCGTGGAGAGCCTGACGGACCGGTGGGGGACCACGACGCGCGGCGGGCGGGTACGGAACGCCAAGACGGTCTGGTTCGTCCTCGTTGAACCGGCTGGGGCCCCGGGGCCATCGCGATTCGCTGGCTGAGACCGGACCGGTCAGAGCAGATGCAAGCGGTTCCCGATGGGAATGTTCGCAGTGGTGGGCTAAGAACGGTATCGGCAGGGACAACCTGAAATGGCGTGGGGTGGGGCTATGACGAGTGGGGCAGCGGGAGCGAGGTCGGCGCTGCGGCGTGCCCGCTTAGCTCGCAATCTGACGTTGGAGGAGGCGGCGGAGCAGCTCAACGCGGTCACAGGCGGTGCAACCGATGCGAGTCTGCTCAGTGCCTGGGAGTCGGGCCGAAGGCGCACCGGGATCAAGAACCGGGCGGGATTGTGCGAGTTGTACGGCCAGTCGTCGGAGGTTCTCTTCACTCATCAGGACGGTCTCGGCAGCATCAGTGTTCTGGAGGCGTCGGGTACCGATGTCGTCGTCCGAGTGCTGACCAGATACACCGATCTCATCGCGGCCATGGTCGATGTGGTGGCTGGAGCGCGGGAGAGGCTCGTGGTGACGGGCAGTCGCAGCCGGGAGGGGGCGTATTTGGCGGCTATCGAGAGGGTGGTGGCCGAGCAGGCCGATCTGGTGCATTACCGGGTGCTCTACGGTCCGCCGCGTCATCGGGCTCTTTCCGAGCACTTGGTGCGGTTGTTGGAGCTGCGTGATCCGTTGGAGCGCCGTAACGGAGTCAAGACGCTGCATATCGGTCTGGTGGAGCCGCTGTCGGCGATGGAACGCTTTTTCGTGGCCTCCGAGAGCGAGGCCGTAGTGCCGCTGCCGAGCTTCCATGGTGCTGAAGGCTTCGACTGCGGGGTCCTGCTGGGCCGCGAGGCGGCGGTGGGGTTGGTCCAGCATGCCCGAGAGGCCTGCGCGTCTGCCCGGCTGGTGGAGACGATGGAGGCTGTGCGAGCACTGCCTTTGCGGCAGGCCGAATGCTGAGGCGAGGAGAAGTATGAGGAACAACTTGGTCGCCGAAGCTGCTGAACAGGCTTCTTCGGTCGTCGACTTGGCCCAGGAGTTGATTCGGCGGCCGAGCCGTGGCGGCATCGACGATTACGCTCCCGTCCTGGCCGTTCTGGAGTCCTGGCTGACGGGGCGTTCGCTGCCGCACCGGCGCCTGCACGACGAGCACGGTCAGCTCGTCGGCCTGCTCGTGGAGATCGCCGGTGGCCGGTCCGGCCGGTGGTGGGCCCTGGACGCCTGCGTCGACACCGCGCCGTTCGGAGATGAGGGCGCGTGGTCGTTCCCGCCCACGATCGGTGACGTAGCCGGCCAGTGGTTGAGGGGCAGAGGGGCGGCCGACTCGAAGCTGGCTGCCTCCGCGTTCTGTCACATCGCCGCCGACCTGCATCGCGATGCCAGCAGGTTGAAGGGGGGCCTGGCGGTGCTGCTCGATGTCGATGAGCACACGGGTGGCTTCGGCGGTGCTCGCGCTTACCTCGCCGATCCCAGCGCTGAGCGCCCGGCCGGGGTGATGATCGGCTACCCCGGCTTGGACGAGGTCGTCGTCGGCGGGCGCGGGCTATGGCGGGCGGTGATCGCAGTGCACGCCCCCGCCGGGCACTCCGGGTCCAGACGCCTGGTGGTCAGTGCGATCTCTCGCGCCGCCCGCCTGGTTCAGCTGCTGGAGGAGGCAGACCTACCGGCCGCCCCGGGCGACGGGTCGGGTTTTCCGTTGTCGGCCAAGCTGAGCGTGACCGCTATCCGGGGTGGTGAGGGCTTCTCCGTCACCGCGGACCGGTGTGAGCTGAACGTGGACGTGCGTACGACTCCCGGTTTCGATGCCGAGGCCGCTGAGACGCTGGTCCGCAAGGCCGCCGCCGGACTTGATGCCGAGTTCCCCGGGCCGGCGCCCACTGTGGTGACGCCGGTGGCCTGCTGGCCTCCCTTCCAGCTGCAGCCCGACGAGCAGCCCGTTGCCGCGTTGATGGCTGCGGCGAACGTGATGGGGCTGGCGGTGCGGGCGAAGGTCGCCGGCCCCTCGAACATTGGCAACCTGCTGGCCGGGCATGGTGACGGGATCCCGGCCACCGCCGGTTTCGGCGTGCCCTACGAGGGCCTGCACGGCATCGACGAACGAGCCAGCCTTGCCGAACTGCCCCAGGTGTACGCGGTCTACCGCCAAGCCGTCCTCGATCTCCTGGGTGCCCCCTGAGCTGCCTGGACACCAGCAGAGTTCCAGTTCGGTCCCACCCTTGAGTTCTACGAAGTCCCCAACTGCAGATCTGTCGGCCCGTGCAGGCGGGCGGTGTCATAGAAGTAGTCCAGCAGCCGCCCAGGCGCCAGTGCCCAGGTGGCAGAGACACCTGCCGAGAAGGGGAATCCGATGGACGGACTGTTCAGCACCGACCTGGCCACAGCCGAGGAACCGCTGGTCGTGGAGATCGGCGACGCCGCGACCTTGACCGAGGGACAGGGCCAGGGCAGCAGCGAGGACAAGCGTCGCGCATACAACTGATGCGCCATGCGGGGGTGGTGAGCCCGGTCGCGGGCGGCGCCACCCCCTGTTCCCGTCCTTGTCTGTCCGCTTCGCCCGGAGGATGCCGTGATCTTCGGAGGATTCAGCACACCGATTGGCACCGGCCCGCTGCCGACCGGGTCCCAGCCCGTATCCGCCGGCGTGAGGACCTGGTGCGTACAGGGTCTCGGTGTCTCCGCCCGCGTGGTCGGCGCCACGACAGGGCGCCGGCGCATCATCGTCCTCGGCCTTTGCGGCGCCTCGCGCGCAGACCTGGACGGCCTCCTCGACCATCCCCTTCCCGACGACGTGGCCTGGCGTTGGCCCGGGGCCTACGCGGTCGTCGAAGAACGTGAGGACGCCGTCCTGATCCACACCGACCCGGCCTCGGCGTATCCCGTATACGCCATTCGTTTTCACGAGGGCTGGGCGTGGTGTACCTCAAGCCGCCTTCTCGCAGCATTGCAAGGAGCGGGTGTCGACCCGAGGCGGCTGGTGTCCTCGATCCTGCTGCCCTCGGTGCCCGCCCTGGCCGGGGAGCACACCTTCTTCAGTGGCGTGAAGCAGTTGCCGCCGGGCAGCCGGATCAAACTGCCGGCTGATATGCGGCCGTTCGGCTGCACCGTGACCTGGCATCCGGCTCCGGTGTCCGGGCTGCCCGCACCGCATCGGCTGCGTGAGGTCCTGGCTGCCGCCGTGTCGCTGCGCGTAACGGCCGACCCGGATCTGTCCTGCGATCTGTCCGGCGGTCTCGATTCCACCTCGATCGCCGTCCTGGCCGCGCAGGCCCTGCCGGTCGGCAAGCAGCTTCCTGCTGTCACAATCCATCCGGACGGCGACCTTGAGGGTGCCGATCTGCGCTATGCGCGTCTGACCGCCGTGGCCAACGAGGACCGTATGGTTCACTTCCAACTGCCGCTGGGGACCGAGCATCTTCCCTACACCGCGATCACTGCGGTGCCGGCCACCGACGAGCCGGTGCCGTCCACTCTGACCAGGGCCCGGCTCATCGGCCAGATGCGGTGGATGCGTACGCATCTGGGCGCGCGTACGCACCTGACCGGTGACGGCGGCGACAGCGTCCTGTTCCAGCCGCCGCTCCACCTTGCCGACCTGATCCGTCACCGCCGATGGCGGCAGGCGGCCGGCGAGGCCTTCGGCTGGGCGCGGCTGAGGCACGACACTCCGCTCTCGCTGTTGCGTGACGCCCACCGGGCGGCCTGTCTCACCCGGCATGAAGCCCTGCGGCAGCTAGCCCAGGATGTTGGATCACCTGACCGGCACGACCAAGGTCAAGCGTGCTGGTTCCCGCTCGTCCCGTTTCCCTCCTGGGCCACCTCAGCCGCGCGGAATCTCCTGGCTGACGCAGCCGACGAGGCGGCCCGAGCGGAGGACCTGCTGCCGGGACTGGACAGCTCCATCCGCGCCCTGGCGGACGAGGTCCGTGAGATCGCTCGTAGTGCTACCGCCGACGCTGCCCTGGCCGCATCCTGCGGCGTCAGTCTGCATAACCCCTTCCTCGACCCACAGGTGGTGACCGCGATGCTGACGGTGCCGCTGGAACAGCGTCCCGCCATCCATTCCTACAAGCCGGTACTTCGCGCCGCGATGACGGGCCTGCTCCCCGACACGGTTGCGGCGCGCGACACCAAGGGCACCTTCGAAGCCGACCATTTCACCGGGATGCGCGCCAACCTCCCTGATCTCCTGGACCTGGCGGACGGCCACCTCGCCGAGCTCGGCCTCATCGACCCAGGCCGCTTCCGCACCAAACTCCGAGAGGCCGCCGCCGGCATCCCGGCACCGCTGGCATCGATCGAGCAGGCACTGACTGCCGAGGCATGGCTCCGCGCACACCACCGGACCCCCCTCTCCGCCTGGGACCACTCCGTCAAGGCGCACCATGACTGACATCCCGCTGTTCGCCGCAGCCCGCAGCACAGCCCGGTCCGTCGACTTCGGGCACGTCATGGTCCTCATCGACTACTGCGACGGACGGGTTCGGTGCCTGCTGCCCTCCGCCGCAGCCCACTGGGCAAACGCCGCGCGGACCGGACGGCTCGACACGATGCCCGTGGCCCTGGCCCGTGCCTTGATCACCGGTGGACTGCTGACTCCCGCCATGGTTCCTGTGCCCTGGAGGAAGGTGGTGGCGGCCAGTACGCCCAGAGCGAGCTGGGGCGGCATCGAGCACCAGGCCGGTCTGCAGCGCCCACAGCGCACCTCGCTGCCCGCAACACTTGCGGCAGGTGCTGCCCTGGCTCTCGTGTTCGCGGTCAAGCATGCCGGAGCGGCCGGCAAGGCCATGCTCCGTATCGTCCGGCTCGTCGCCGTCGTGGCGTCAACCTCTCGCCGGCCCGCCACACCCTCAGCAGCCCTCGCCGCAGTCCACGCGGTCAGGGCAGCGGCATGGTGGTCACCGGGGCGAACGGCCTGCCTGGAGGAGTCCGCTGCCGTCGTGGTGCTGCTGGCGGCACGCCGTCTCCAGGTCACCTGGTGCCACGGCGTCGCCGCTGACCCGGTCCGGCTGCACGCCTGGGTGCAGACTGTTGACGAACGCCCCGTTGCCGAACCGCCGTCCACCCGGGCATACACACCCGTCCTCACCCTCGGAGCCCGCCATCAGCGCCCCTGAGCCGATCCTGTGGATCACCACCGAGACCTGCGCCCTCGGCCCCTACCGGCCCGACCTCGTGGAGACCTACTGGCGCTGGGAGCAGGACCCCGGACTCCTGGTCGGCTACGGACGCCAAAGCCCCCAGTCCCTACAAGCGCGGACCGAGGGCATGGCCGCCCAGCTCAGCGGCAGCAACATCCGCTTCACCGTCTACGACACCGCCAAGGAGACCCCTATCCCGGTCGGCGTCACCACCCTGCTGCCGGACGACTCCGTGCGCACCGCCGAGTACATCGTCATGCTCGGCCCTGAGGCACGCGGCCGTGGCCTGGGCAGCCAGGCCACCAGACTGACCCTCGACTACGCCTTTCACATCACCAACCTGCGCATGGTCTGGCTCAAAGTCCTCGCCCCCAACGCCGCCGGCATTCACGCTTACGAACGAGCCGGATTCAAGCGCGCCGGCACCCTGAGACAGGCCGGGTACTGGCTCGGTGAAGTGTGCGACGAGGTACTCATGGACGCACTCGCCACCGACTTCACCGGCCCATCAGCGATCAAGAACCTGCTACGCGGATAGGCCAAGGTCATAGAGCCCGTGCCCGGAAGCGGCGGCCCTCGGCCGTGCCGGGGAGTTCGTCCTGGGGGGCCGCCGCCGTTACGGCCACCACCAGCCCCGCCACCCCCGCCCCGCACCACATGACCGCCCGGAGCGAGGTGTGGTCGACGATCGCGCCGCCGGTGAGCGCGCCGGCGGCCAGCGTTGCCTGGAAGGACGCGGTGAACAGGACCGTGGCGGCCTCGGGTGCCTGTGGAGCCGCTCGGGCGAACCAGGTCTGGGAGCAGACCGGGACCGCGCCGTAGCCGAGTCCCCAGATGACGAGCAGGGCGAGGGCGCCCGCGTCGGTGCGGCCCAGGACGGGCAGCAGGGCGGTCGCGGCGGCGATCGTGGCGGCGGCCGTTCCGAAGGCGAGGCGGGGCGCGCGCGTGACCAGTGCGCCGCCGATGAAGTTGCCGGCCACCCCGGCGGCGCCGTGGATCAGCAAGTACCCGGTGATCTGGCCCGGATCGGTGCCGGTGACCTGCCGGAGAAAGGAGGTTACGTAGGTGTACGTGGCGAAATGTGCGATGACGATGAGGAACGTCATCAGCAGCGCGTACCGGGTGCCCGTGCCGCGCAGCAGGGCGCGGAGCACCGAGGGGCGGGTGACCGCGGCCGGGGGCAGGGCGGTGAGCGTCAGGAGCAGCAGGGCCAGTGCGCAGGTGCTCAGCAGCCCCATCGCCACGAACGCCGCGCGCCAGCCCGCCAGATCACCGATGAACGTGCCGGCGGGGACGCCGAGGACCGAACCGAGGGGTACGGCCGCGAAGACGACCGCCGTTGCCCGCCCGGCCGACGCGGGGCGGACCAGCCGGCCCGCCAGCCCGACGCCGATCGACCAGAAGCCGCCGATGGTGATGCCGACGAGCACCCGGGCGACCAGCACCAGCCAGTAGGCCGTCGCGGCGGCGGTGAGGAAGTCGGCCGCCGCGAGCAGCAGGACCAGGGCGCAGAGCATCAGCCTGCGGTCGACGCGGGCCGTCGCGAGGGTCACCGTAGGGGCGGCGACGGCGGCGAGGAGGCCGGGCATCGTCATCATCAGGCCCGCCGCGCCGTCCGGGACGCCGAACTCGGCCCCGATCGGGGTGAGGAGGCCGATCGGGAGGATCTCGGTGGTGACGATGGCGAAGAGGGCCAGCGTCACGGCGGACACGGCCCACCAGCCGCGTAAAGACGTGTGGCGGGGGGTGCTGCTGGTGGGGGTGGTGAGTTCGGTGGGCACGACGGGGCCGTCCTGTGCTCGGTGGAGCGGGGCTGTTCGCTCCAGTTCACAAGCGCACGCGGCCGGAGTCCGGCAGGTTCGCGACGTCAACGGTGACCGCCGGGGGTGATGTCGGGTTCCCGCCGGAGCCGGCGCCCGGAAACGCCGAATGGCCGTGCTCCCGAGCGGGGGAGCGACGGCCATCCGATGTGCGCCGAGGCGCTTGTGAATCCGTGAACTCAGGTGACCTGACTCAGGTGACGTGAATCAGAGGACGCGGACCGCGCCCGACGGCGGGTCGTAGTCCAGGGACTTCTGCACCACGCCGGTCGAGGAGTTCTGCGCGCCGACGAACTGGCCGCCGCCCACGTAGACCCCGACGTGGTACGCGCTGCCCGCGCCGCCCCAGTACAGGATGTCGCCCGGCTGGAGGTTGCCGAGCCCGACCTGGGTGCCCGCGGTCGACTGGCTCTGCGAGACGCGCGGCAGGTCGACGCCCACCGTGCGGAACGCGGCCTGGACGAGGCCGGAGCAGTCCCACGAGTTGGGGCCGGTGCCGCCGGAGACGTACGCGTCGCCCACCTGCATCTGCACGAACGAGACGACCGAGGCCGCGGAGCCCGATGCGGAGGAGGAGGCCGGCGCGGAGGCGGTCGACACCGAGGAGCCGGACGAGGAGGAGCCGGAGGGGGCGCTGAGCGTCGTGCGCTCGGCGGAGCGGGAGGCGCGCTCGGCGGCCTCCGCCTTGGCCTCTGCCTTGGCCTTCGCGGCGGCCTCGGCCTTCTTCTTGGCCTCTGCCTTGCGGACGGCCTCTGCCTTGGCCTTCTTGGCGGCCTTGGCGGCGGTGGCGGCTGCCGCGTCCTCGTTGGCCTGCGTCTCCAGGTCCAGAGCGACCTGCTGCGTGGCCTCCGCGGACGCCGCGACGGTGGTGGAGAGGCCGGCCGTGATGGTGGGCATCTCGATGGTCTGGGTCACCGGCTCGGCCTGGGCCGGACCGGCAGCGCCTGCGACCGCGATGGTGCTGAGGACGCCACCGGCAACTCCGGCCCGCAGCGCCGTCTTCGAGGCGCTTTGGCGGGGCTTCCGGTGGCTGGGTATGAGAGCGGTGTGGGACATGGGTACTAGCGCTATCAGGGCCCCAGGGGTCCCATCAAGAAACGTGTGTTGCGACACAGTTACGTCCGGAATCTGTGAATCCGCTTTCCCGGGGCCTTTATTGACGCCGTAACGGGCAAATCGGGCAGACGCAATCACGGCTGTGATCACGGGTTTTCGGTAATACGCCCGAATTGCCCGTCACTTACCATCCGTTCACACCGTTGGCCAAGCCCGCTTATATGACGGCGACGGTTGAGTGACGCAGGTCACAGCATGGTCTCAGCGTGACGGGCATACGAGCGCCTCGCGCGAGAGGTGTGGTGCGGGCGTCGAACTGGCCATGCGTGATGGCCCATTCGTCCGGAAGAAGATTGATGTCCGGATGCTGGCACTTCGTCCATCGCGTCTCCTCGGGTTGGGCCCCGGTCATCTCCTCGGTGCCCCCCGGCGGTCCCCACTGACCCGCCCCGCCCCCAGAGTGGGGCAGATCCCTATATCACCGCATCGCGTCCATCGCCAATTTGGCTGTAGGTGCCATCGCTTGATAGGGCAACACCTCTTTGACCAGCCATGACAGCACCGGATGTCACGTCTCGTGATCACTCGGCCGCTTCGTGTGTGAAGATCACCGCTCATCCGACTTCATGATCGTTCGTCAGGTGGTGGAGATCACAAAGGCGTTGTCGTACCCCGTGTCGCAGATCACAGGATGGCGGGCATAGGATGCGGGGCAGTCGGGCTTGTGAACTGCCTCACATGTGCACGATCTTGGTGAGGTGGCGAGCCAGATCGCCCGATGCGGTCCAACGGTCAAGGACGACTGGAAGGAGCGAGGAGCGTGAATGCCTACGCGCCCATCCTCGTGCTCGGCGCCCTCGGGGCGGGGTTTGCGATCTTCTCCGTGGTCAGCGCCACGCTTATCGGCCCCAAGCGGTACAACCGGGCAAAGCAGGAAGCGTACGAGTGCGGTATCGAACCCACCCCCACTCCAGCCGGAGGCGGCCGTTTCCCGATCAAGTACTACCTGACGGCGATGCTCTTCATCGTCTTCGACATCGAGATCGTCTTCCTCTATCCCTGGGCGGTCACCTTCGACGCCCTGGGGATCTTCGGGCTCGTCGAGATGCTGCTCTTCGTGCTCACCGTCTTCGTCGCCTACGCGTATGTGTGGCGTCGCGGCGGTCTGGAATGGGACTGAGGGGCTGAGGGGCACACCATGGGACTCGAAGAGAAGCTGCCCAGCGGCTTCGTGCTGACCACTGTCGAGCAGGCCGCCGGCTGGGTACGGAAGTCCTCCGTATTCCCGGCCACCTTCGGCCTCGCCTGCTGCGCCATCGAGATGATGACGACCGGGGCCGGTCGCTACGACCTGGCCCGGTTCGGGATGGAGGTCTTCCGCGGATCGCCGCGGCAGGCGGACCTGATGATCGTGGCGGGACGGGTCAGTCAGAAGATGGCGCCCGTCCTGCGGCAGGTCTACGACCAGATGCCGAATCCCAAGTGGGTCATCTCCATGGGGGTTTGCGCGTCATCGGGCGGGATGTTCAATAATTACGCCATTGTTCAGGGTGTTGATCATATTGTGCCGGTTGATATCTATTTGCCGGGTTGCCCGCCGCGTCCCGAGATGCTGATCGACGCGATCCTCAAGCTCCACCAGAAGATCCAGGGCTCCAAGCTCGGGGTCAACGCGGAGGAGGCCGCCCGCGAGGCGGAGGAAGCGGCGCTCAACGCACTGCCCCTGATCGAGATGAAGGGGCTGCTGCGATGAGCGACCAGGAGCCCGGCGCCAACGGCGTCCCCTCCCCGCGCGACGAGACCGGCGAGGTCATCGGCGTACGCAAGGGCATGTTCGGCGCCAACAACGGCGGCGACACCTCCGGCTACGGCGGGCTCGTCCGTACCGTCACGCTGCCGGGCGCCACCTCGCGCCCGTACGGCGGCTGGTTCGACGAGGTGGCCGACGAGCTCGAAGGCGCCCTGGAGGAACAGGGCCTCCTCCCGGACAACGCCATCGAGAAGACCGTCGTGGACCGCGACGAGCTCACCTTCCACATCGCCCGCGAGCACCTGCCCACCGTCGCGAAGACCTTGCGCGACGACCCGGCACTGCGCTTCGAGCTCTGTACGGGGGTGAGCGGCGTCCACTTCCTCGGTGACAAGGGACGCGAGCTGCACGCCGTCTACCACCTGCGCTCGCTCACCCACGGCCGGCTCATCCGGCTGGAGGTGTCCGCGCCGGACAGCGATCCGCACATCCCGTCCCTCGTCGCGGTCTACCCGACCAACGACTGGCACGAGCGCGAGACGTACGACTTCTTCGGGCTCGTCTTCGACGGGCATCCCGCCCTCACCCGGATCATGATGCCGGACGACTGGCAGGGCTTCCCGCAGCGCAAGGACTACCCGCTCGGCGGCATCGCCATCGAGTACAAGGGCGCCCAGATCCCGGCTCCGGACCAGCGGAGGTCGTACTCCTGATGACCACTCCCCACGCGACACCCCGCGCGACCACCGAGGGGACTGTATATACAGTCACCGGCGGCGACTGGGACGAGGTCGTCCAGTCGGCGGCCGCCTCGGACGACGAGCGCATCATCGTCAACATGGGCCCCCAGCACCCGTCCACCCACGGTGTGCTCCGGCTGATCCTGGAGATCGACGGCGAGACCGTCACCGAGGCCCGCTGCGGCATCGGCTACCTCCACACCGGCATCGAGAAGAACCTCGAATTCCGGAACTGGACGCAGGGCACCACCTTCGTCACGCGCATGGACTACCTCACGCCGTTCTTCAACGAGACGGCGTACTGCCTGGGGGTGGAGAAGCTCCTCGGCATCGAGGACCAGATCCCCGACCGGGCGACCGTCCTGCGCGTGCTGCTGATGGAGCTCAACCGGATCTCCTCGCACCTGGTGTGCATCGCCACCGGCGGCATGGAGCTCGGCGCCACGACGATCATGATCTACGGCTTCCGCGATCGTGAACTCGTTCTCGACCTCTTCGAGCTGATCACCGGACTGCGGATGAACCACGCGTTCGTCCGGCCCGGCGGGCTCGCCCAGGACCTGCCGCCGGGCGCGGTCGACCAGCTGCGCGAGTTCGTGAAGACCATGAAGAAGAACCTGCCGGAGTACGACAAGCTCGCCACCGGCAACCCCATCTTCAAGGCCCGTATGCAGGACGTCGGCTACCTCGACCTGACCGGCTGCATGGCGCTCGGCGCCACCGGTCCCGTCCTGCGCTCCGCCGGACTCCCGCACGACCTGCGCAAGACCGATCCCTACTGCGGGTACGAGGACTACGAGTTCGACGTCCCCACGGCCGACAGCTGCGACTCCTACGGCCGCTTCCTCATCCGCCTGGAAGAGATGCGCCAGTCGCTGCGGATCGTCGAGCAGTGCATCGACCGGCTCGCCCCCGGGCCGGTCATGGTCGCCGACAAGAAGATCGCCTGGCCCGCGCAGCTCGCGCTCGGACCGGACGGGCTCGGCAACTCGCTCGACCACATCAGGAAGATCATGGGCACCTCCATGGAGGCCCTGATCCACCACTTCAAGCTGGTGACCGAGGGCTTCCGGGTCCCCGCCGGGCAGGCGTACACCGCCGTCGAGTCGCCCAAGGGCGAACTCGGCGTGCACGTCGTCTCGGACGGCGGCACCCGCCCCTACCGGGTCCACTTCCGCGACCCGTCCTTCACCAACCTCCAGGCCATGGCGGCGATGTGCGAGGGCGGCCAGGTCGCTGACGTCATCGTCGCCGTCGCGTCCATCGACCCCGTGATGGGAGGCGTCGACCGGTGACCGAAGCACGCAGCGAAGTCAGTCTGGGGATGCCGCAGCTCCCCGCCCCCGCCTACCCGGCCGAGGTGCGCGCCAGGCTCGAAGCGGACGCGAAGGAGGTGATCGCCCGCTACCCCGGCAGCCGCTCCGCGCTGCTGCCGCTGCTGCACCTGGTGCAGTCGGAGGAGGGGTTCGTCTCCCGTACGGGCATGACGTTCTGCGCCGAGCTGCTCGGCCTCACCACCGCGGAGGTCACCGCGGTCGCCACCTTCTACTCGATGTACCGGCGCAAGCCCAGTGGCGACTACCAGGTCGGCGTCTGCACCAACACGCT
Source organism: Streptomyces sp. NBC_00341 (assembly GCF_041435055.1). Taxonomy (NCBI): domain Bacteria; kingdom Bacillati; phylum Actinomycetota; class Actinomycetes; order Kitasatosporales; family Streptomycetaceae; genus Streptomyces; species Streptomyces sp. NBC_00341. The sequence continues at coordinate 5,294,794 of NZ_CP108002.1, forward strand.
CTGCGCGGTGATGGGCGGCGACGCGATCTTCGACACGCTCAAGGAGCACCTCGGCGTCGGCAACGACGAGACGACGGAGGACGGCAAGGTCACCCTCGAACACATCGAGTGCAACGCGGCCTGCGACTTCGCGCCCGTCGTGATGGTGAACTGGGAGTTCTTCGACAACCAGACGCCCGAGAGCGCGACGCGGCTCGTCGACGACCTGATCGCCGGACGCACCGTCGAGCCCACCCGCGGCGCCCCGCTGTGCTCGTACAAGGACACCGCCCGGATCCTGGCCGGTTTCCCCGACGAGCGCCCCGGCGCGGTCGAGGCGACCGGCGGCGCCGGACCCGCCTCGCTGATCGGCCTGAAGCTGGCCAAGGGCGAGGCCACCCCGCAGCCCCGCGTGGTGAGCCCGCGCGGCGAAGCACCGCGTGATGAAGCACCGCGTGACGAACCGCAGAAGGGTGCCGAACACCTCAGCTCCCACGACGCACCACAAGAGACCTCGGCATCCGACCCGGACCACCCGGCCGGTCCCGCCGCCGAGGAGGGGGAGTGATGACGTTGGCCGCCGAAATCGACAAGAACGGGACCAGCCCCGAGAAGCTTCTGGCACCGGTCCTGTCCGCCTTCTGGGACGAGCCCGAGTCCTGGACCCTGGAGACGTACCGCCGCCACGAGGGGTACGAGGGACTGCGCAAGGCCCTCGCCATGCCCCCGGACGACCTCATCGCGTACGTCAAGGACTCCGGTCTGCGCGGCCGGGGCGGCGCGGGCTTCCCCACCGGGATGAAGTGGCAGTTCATCCCGCAGGGCGACGGCAAACCGCACTACCTGGTGGTCAACGCCGACGAGTCGGAGCCGGGGACCTGCAAGGACATCCCGCTCCTCTTCGCCAACCCGCACAGCCTCATCGAAGGCATCGTGATCGCCTGCTACGCGATCCGCTCCTCGCACGCCTTCATCTACCTGCGCGGCGAGGTCGTCCCCGTACTGCGGCGGCTGCACGAGGCCGTGCGCGAGGCGTACGAGGCGGGCTATCTCGGCAAGGACATCCTGGGCTCCGGTCTCGATCTGGAACTCACCGTGCACGCGGGTGCCGGCGCCTACATCTGCGGTGAGGAGACGGCGCTGCTCGACTCCCTCGAAGGACGGCGCGGCCAGCCCCGGCTCCGGCCGCCCTTCCCCGCGGTCGCCGGTCTGTACGCCTGCCCCACTGTGGTGAACAACGTCGAGTCCATCGCCTCGGTTCCCGCGATCCTGAACAAGGGCAAGGACTGGTTCAAGTCGATGGGCAGCGAGAAGTCCCCGGGCTTCACGCTCTACTCGCTCAGCGGACACGTCGCGGGACCCGGCCAGTACGAGGCCCCGCTCGGCGTCACCCTGCGCCAGCTCCTCGACATCAGCGGCGGCATGCGCCCCGGCCACCGGCTCAAGTTCTGGACCCCGGGCGGCTCCTCCACCCCGATGTTCACCGAGGAGCACCTCGACGTGCCCCTCGACTACGAGGGCGTCGGCGCCGCCGGATCCATGCTCGGCACCAAGGCGCTCCAGTGCTTCGACGAGACGACCTGCGTCGTGCGCGCCGTCACCCGCTGGACCGAGTTCTACGCCCACGAGTCCTGCGGCAAGTGCACGCCCTGCCGCGAAGGCACCTACTGGCTCGTCCAGTTGCTCCGCGACATCGAGGCCGGCAAGGGGCAGATGTCCGACCTGGACAAGCTGAACGACATCGCCGACAACATCAACGGCAAGTCGTTCTGCGCCCTCGGTGACGGCGCGGCCTCACCGATCTTCTCCTCGCTCAAGTACTTCCGCGAGGAGTACGAGCAGCACATCACGGGCCAGGGCTGCCCCTTCGATCCCGCCAAGTCGACCGTCTGGGCCGACGACAAGAACGCTCACCGGGGGGTGAACGCATGACAGTCACCACGAGTGCGCCCTCCGGGGGCGGCGAGGCGGCTCTCCCGCCCGAGGACCTCGTCACGCTGACCATCGACGGCATCGAGATCAGCGTGCCCAAGGGCACCCTGGTCATCCGGGCCGCCGAACTCCTCGGCATCGAGATCCCGCGCTTCTGCGACCACCCGCTCCTCGACCCGGCCGGCGCCTGCCGCCAGTGCATCGTCGAGGTCGAGGGCCAGCGCAAGCCGATGGCGTCCTGCACCATCACCTGCACCGACGGCATGGTCGTCAAGTCGCAGATCACCTCGCCCGTCGCGGAGAAGGCCCAGAAGGGGGTGATGGAGCTCCTGCTCATCAACCACCCGCTGGACTGCCCGGTCTGCGACAAGGGCGGCGAGTGCCCCCTGCAGAACCAGGCGATGTCGCACGGCGGCGCCGACTCCCGCTTCGACGGGAAGAAGCGCACCTTCGAGAAGCCCGTCCCGATCTCCGCCCAGGTGCTGCTGGACCGTGAGCGGTGCGTGCTCTGCGCGCGCTGCACCCGGTTCTCCAACCAGGTGGCGGGCGACCCGATGATCGAGCTGATCGAGCGCGGCGCGCTCCAGCAGGTCGGCACCGGCGAGGGCGACCCGTTCGAGTCGTACTTCTCCGGCAACACCATCCAGATCTGCCCGGTGGGCGCGCTGACCTCGGCGGCCTACCGGTTCCGCTCCCGCCCCTTCGACCTGGTGTCCTCGCCCTCGGTGTGCGAGCACTGCGCCGGCGGCTGCGCGACGCGCACCGACCACCGGCGCGGCAAGGTCATGCGGCGGCTGGCCTCCAACGACCCCGAGGTCAACGAGGAGTGGCTCTGCGACAAGGGCCGCTTCGGCTTCCGCTACGCCCAGCAGCGCGACCGGCTCACCACCCCGCTGGTGCGGGGCGAGTCCGGCGAGCTGGAGCCGGCGAGCTGGCCGGAGGCGCTGGCAGCGGCAGCCGCCGGGCTCGCCGCCGCACGCGGCAGGGCCGGCGTCCTCACGGGCGGCCGGCTGACCGTCGAGGACGCGTACGCCTACAGCAAGTTCGCCCGGATCGCCCTGGACACCAACGACATCGACTTCCGGGCCCGGGTGCACAGCAGCGAGGAGGGCGACTTCCTGGCCGCCCGCGTCGCCGGGCGCGGCCGCGACCTGGACGGCGGCGGGGTCACGTACACCTCGCTGGAGAAGGCCCCGGCCGTGCTGCTGGTCGGCTTCGAGTCCGAGGAGGAGGCGCCCGGCGTCTTCCTGCGGCTGCGCAAGGCCAACCGCAAGAGCGGCCAGCGGACCTTCGGGATCGCCTCGCACGCCACCCGCGGGCTCACCAAGGCGGGCGGCACCCTGCTGCCGGCCGCCCCCGGTACCGAGACGGAGTGGCTGGACGCGATCGCGGGCGGCGTCGGCCTGGACGGCGACGGAGCCGCCGCGGCCGAGGCGCTGCGCGGCGACGGCGCCCTGATCGTGGTGGGGGAGCGGCTGGCCGGAGTGCCGGGCGGGCTGAGCACCGCGGTACGGGCCGCCACCGCGACCGGCGCCACCCTGGTGTGGATTCCCCGCCGGGCCGGCGAGCGCGGTGCGGTGGAGGCGGGCGCGCTCCCGTCGCTGCTGCCCGGCGGCCGCCCGGCCACAGACCCGCGGGCCCGGGACGAGGTGGCGGCCCTCTGGGGCGTCGCCGAACTCCCGTCCCGGTTCGGCCGCGACACCGGCCAGATCATCGAGGCCGCGGCCTCCGGCGAACTGGGCGCGCTGCTCGTCGCCGGGGTCGAGATCGCGGACCTGCCCGATCCGGAGCGGGCCCTGGAGGCCCTGGACCGGGTCGGCTTCCTGGTCTCGCTGGAGCTGCGCCCCAGCGAGGTCACGGACCGCGCCGACGTGGTGTTCCCGGTGGCCGCGGTCGCGGAGAAGTCCGGCACCTTCCTCAACTGGGAGGGCCGGGCGCGGATGTTCGAGGCCGCGCTGAAGCCGGAGCAGATGACCCGGACCCTCGCGCCGGGCGACGCCCGGGTGCTGCACATGCTGGCCGACGCGCTCGACGTCCACTTCGCGCTGCCGGACCTGAAGTCGGTCCGCCGCGAGCTGGACCGGCTCGGCGGCTGGCAGGGCACGCACGCGGAGGACCCGCGCGAACCGGCCCAGCCGCTGCCCCGGCCCGGTGACGGCGAGGCGGTCCTGGCGGGCCACCGGATGCTGCTGGACCTGGGCCGGCTCCAGGAGGGCGACACGGCGCTGGCCGGGACGCGGCACGCCGCGGTCGCCCGGCTCTCCGCCGTCACCGCCGCGGAGACCGGCGTCAAGGACGGCGATCTGCTGGCCGTCAGCGGCCCGGCCGGGAGCGTCGAACTCCCGCTCCGGGTCACCGACATGCCGGACCGGGTGGTCTGGGTGCCGCTGAACTCCACCGGACGGGGCGTGCCGGCCACAACCGGCGCCCAGCCCGGCGGTCTGGTGCGGATCGGTCCCGCCGCACCGGGTACTCCCGACGAGACACCGGAGGTGCGAGCGTGACTGCCCTCGCTCAACTGGCCGCGGCCCCGCACGGCGCGGTGCTCGCCGCAGAGGACCTGTCGATGTTCGGCACCGATCCCTGGTGGCTCGTCGTCGTCAAGGCGGTCTTCTGCTTCGCGTTCCTGATGCTGACCGTGCTCTTCTCCATCGTGTGGGAGCGCAAGGTCGTCGCCTGGATGCAGCTGCGCATCGGTCCCAACCGGCACGGCCCCTGGGGCATGCTCCAGTCGCTGGCCGACGGCATCAAGCTGATGCTGAAGGAGGACCTGGTCGTCAAGCGGGCGGACAAGGTCGTCTACATCCTCGCCCCGATCGTCGCCGCCGTACCGGCGTTCATGGCGATCGCGGTGATCCCGTTCGGCCCGTCCGGCAACGAGGTCTCGATCTTCGGCCACCGTACGGCGATGCAGCTCACCGACCTGCCGATCGCGATGCTCTACATCCTCGCGGTCGCCTCGGTCGGGATCTACGGCATCGTGCTGGCGGGCTGGTCCTCCGGATCGACGTACCCGCTGCTCGGCGGTCTGCGCTCGTGCGCGCAGATGATCAGCTACGAGATCGCGATGGGCGCCGCGTTCGCCTCGGTGTTCCTCTACTCCGGTTCGATGTCGACCTCGAAGATCGTGGAGGCGCAGCAGGACCGCTGGTTCGTCCTGCTGCTGCCGGTCTCGTTCATCATCTACATCATCACGATGGTCGGCGAGACCAACCGCGCCCCGTTCGACATGCCCGAGTCCGAGGGCGACCTGGTCGGCGGCTTCAACACCGAGTACTCGTCCATCAAGTTCGCGATGTTCATGCTCGCCGAGTACGTCAACATGGTCACCGTCTCCGCGGTCTCCATCACCCTGTTCCTGGGCGGCTGGCGGGCCCCGTGGCCGATCAGCACCTTCTGGGAGGGCGCGAACCACGGCTGGTGGCCGATGCTCTGGTTCGTCCTCAAGGTCCAGCTGCTGCTGTTCTTCTTCATCTGGCTGCGCGGCACGCTGCCCCGCGTCCGCTACGACCAGCTGATGAAGCTGGGCTGGAAGGTCCTGATCCCGGTCTCCGTGGTCTGGCTGATGCTGGTCGCCACGGTGCGGGCGCTGCGCAACGAGGGCTACGACTACTCGAAGATCCTGCTCTACGTGGCCGGGGCCGTGATCGCGATCCTGCTGATCTCCTTCGTCGTCGACATGTTCCGCGACAAGAAGGGCCGGGACGCCGAGGCGGAACGGGAGCCGGAGCCGGCGTTCGACCCGATGGCGGGCGGATTCCCGGTGCCACCGCTGCCCGGACAGAGCCTGCCGCCGGTGCCGCGGCGCGTACCGCGCCGCGAACGCGAGCTCGTTGTCAGTGGCGGCGTGGATACTCAGAGTGACGGAAATCCGAGTGACGGAAAGGAGGCCGACCATGTCTGAACTGCCTGAGTCGCGGGGGTCCCAGGGGCCGCCGAAGGCCACCGGGCCGACGGGGTCGAGTGTGGCTTCCGGGGGCTCGGGGGCCGGCGGGTCCGCCCAGTCCCCGCAGTCCTCGGACGACAAGTTCCAGAATCCGGTGGCCGGCTTCGGCGTGACCTTCAAGGCCATGTTCAAGAAGCGGCTGACCGAGCAGTATCCGGAGACGCCGAAGGTGACGGCGCCGCGCTTCCACGGCCGGCACCAGCTCAACCGCCATCCGGACGGCCTGGAGAAGTGCATCGGCTGCGAGCTGTGCGCCTGGGCCTGTCCGGCGGACGCGATCTACGTCGAGGGCGCGGACAACACCGAGGAGGAGCGCTACTCCCCGGGGGAGCGCTACGGCCGCGTCTACCAGATCAACTACGCGCGCTGCATCCTGTGCGGACTGTGCATCGAGGCCTGCCCGACCCGGGCGCTGACGATGACCAACGACTTCGAGCTCGCCAACACCACCCGCGAGAGCCTCATCTACACCAAGGACGAGCTGCTCGCGGGCCTGGAGGAAGGCATGGTCGAGAGCCCGCACGCGATCTTCCCCGGCACGGACGAACAGGACTACTACCGGGGCCTGGTCACCGAGGCCGCCCCCGGCACGGAACGCCAGACCGCCGTCTCCAAGGGCGAGAAGCCGTCCGACAGCGACGGCGACAGCGAGAGCAACGGCTCGGCGCAGGAGGTGGACGCATGACCGGCCTGGCCGCCGCGGCCTCCCAGACGTCCACGGGCGAGGCCGTCCAGTTCTGGGTGCTCGGCATCGTCGCCGTGATCGGCGCGCTGTCCACCGTACTGATGAAGAGGGCCGTGCACAGTGCGCTGAGCCTCGCCGGGACCATGATCATCCTGGCGGTCTTCTACCTCGCCAACGGGGCGTACTTCCTGGGCATCGTCCAGGTCGTCGTCTATACCGGCGCGATCATGATGCTGTTCCTCTTCGTGGTCATGCTCGTCGGTGTCACGGCGGCGGACTCACTGAAGGAGACCCTCAAGGGCCAGCGCTGGCTGGCCATCGGCTGCGGCCTCGGCTTCGGTGTCCTCCTGATCGCCGGCATCGGCAACGCCTCGCTGAACAGCTTCAACGGGCTCGGCACCGCCAACGCGGAGCACGGCGGAAACGTGGAGGGGCTCGCCAGCCTCATCTTCACCAAGTACGTCTTCGCCTTCGAGATCACCGGCGCGCTGCTGATCACCGCGACGGTCGGCGCGATGGTGCTCACCCACCGCGAGCGCACCGAACGGGCCAAGACCCAGCGCGAGATGTCCGAGGACCGCGTACGCAGCAGCCACCTGCCGCCGCTGCCCGCCCCCGGTGTCTACGCCCGGCACAACGCCGTGGACATCGCCGGTCTGCTCCCCGACGGCACACCGTCCGAACTCACCGTGATGCAGACGCTGCGCAAGCGCGGCCAGATGCGCGATGTGTCCACCGAGTCGCTGGCCGAACTCAAGGCGCTGGAGCAGCGCTCCGGCGAACGGCTCGGCCGGGACGCCGCCGATGAAGAGGAGGTCGCCAAGTGAATCCGGTCAACTACCTCTATCTCGCCGCACTGCTGTTCACCATCGGCGCGTCCGGAGTACTGATCAGGCGGAACGCGATCGTGGTGTTCATGTGCGTGGAGCTGATGCTCAACGCCTGCAACCTCGCGTTCGTCACCTTCTCCCGCATGCACGGCAACCTCGACGGCCAGATCATCGCGTTCTTCACGATGGTCGTCGCCGCCGCGGAGGTCGTCGTCGGGCTCGCGATCATCGTGTCGCTGTTCCGTTCCCGCCACTCGGCCTCGGTGGACGACGCCAGCCTGATGAAGCTGTAAGGGGAGCTTGGAACCGTGGAGAACCTGATTGCGCTGCTTGTCGCGGCGCCCCTGCTCGGAGCGGCGGTCCTGCTGTGCGGCGGCCGACGCCTTGACCGCGTGGGCCACTATCTCGGCACCCTGCTCGCCGGCGCCTCCTTCGTCATCGGCGTGGTGCTCTTCCTCGACATGCTGGGGAAGGGCGCCGACGACCGGGCGCTGCACCAGAAGCTGTTCAGCTGGATTCCGGTCGAGGGCTTCCAGGCCGATGTGGCCTTCCAGCTCGACCAGCTGTCGATGACGTTCGTCCTGCTGATCACGGGTGTGGGCACGCTGATCCACATCTACTCGATCGGCTACATGGCGCACGACGAGCGCCGGCGCCGCTTCTTCGGCTATCTGAACCTCTTCCTCGCGGCGATGCTGATCCTGGTCATCGCCGACAATTACCTGCTGCTGTACGTCGGGTGGGAGGGCGTCGGCCTGGCGTCCTACCTGCTCATCGGCTTCTGGCAGCACAAGCCCAGCGCGGCCACCGCCGCGAAGAAGGCCTTCCTGGTCAACCGGGTCGGTGACATGGGCCTGTCGATCGCGATCATGCTGATGTTCACCACCTTCGGCACCTTCGCCTTCGGCCCCGTTCTGGCGGCCACCGACGGGGCGAGCGAGGGCAAGCTGACGGCGATCGGCCTGATGCTGCTGCTCGCCGCGTGCGGCAAGTCCGCCCAGGTGCCGCTGCAGTCCTGGCTCGGTGACGCGATGGAGGGCCCGACCCCGGTCTCGGCCCTGATCCACGCCGCCACCATGGTGACCGCGGGCGTCTACCTCATCGTCCGGTCCGGCGCGATCTTCAACGCCGCCCCGGACGCCCAGTTGGTCGTCGTGGTCGTCGGCGCGGTCACCCTGATCTTCGGGGCGATCGTCGGTTGCGCGAAGGACGACATCAAGAAGGCCCTCGCCGGTTCGACGATGTCGCAGATCGGCTACATGATCCTGGCCGCCGGGCTCGGCCCGATCGGCTACGTCTTCGCGATCATGCACCTGGTGACGCACGGCTTCTTCAAGGCCGGGCTCTTCCTCGGCGCCGGTTCGGTCATGCACGGCATGAACGACGAGGTCGACATGAGGAAGTTCGGCGGCCTGCGGAAGTACATGCCCGTCACCTTCGTCACCTTCGGCCTCGGCTACCTCGCAATCATCGGCTTCCCCGGACTGTCCGGCTTCTTCTCCAAGGACAAGATCATCGAGGCGGCCTTCGCCAAGGGCGGCACCGAGGGCTGGATCCTCGGCGCGGTCACCCTGCTGGGCGCCGCGATCACCGCGTTCTACATGACGCGCGTGATGCTGCTGACGTTCTTCGGCGAGAAGCGCTGGGTCCCGGACGCGGAGGGCCACGAGCCGCATCCGCACGAGTCCCCGAAGTCCATGACGATCCCCATGATCGTGCTGGCCTTCGGCTCGGTCTTCGCCGGTGGCTTCTTCTCCATCGGGGACCGCTTCCTGCACTGGCTGGAGCCCGTCACCGGCCACAGCCACGGAGACGCCCCGGTCAGCGCGACCACCGTCACCGCCGCCACCATGGTGGTGCTGGTGATCGGAGTCGGCGTCGCCTGGCTGATGTACGGGCGCAAGCCCGTGCCCGCGGTCGCCCCGCGCGGCTCGCTGCTCACCCGGGCCGCCCGCCGCGATCTCCTCCAGGACGACTTCAACCACGTGGTCCTGGTCCGCGGCGGCGAGCACCTCACCCGCTCCCTGGTCTACGTGGACCACACCCTGGTCGACGGGGTCGTCAACGGCACGGCCGCCTCCATGGGCGGGCTCTCCGGCCGGCTGCGCAAGCTGCAGAACGGCTACGCCCGCTCCTACGCGGTCTCGATGTTCGGCGGTACGGCGGTTCTCATCGCCGCGACCCTGCTGATGAGGGCGGTCTGATCACATGTCCTTTCCCCTCCTGACAGCGACGGCGGTGCTCCCGGCGATCGGCGCGATCGCCACCGCCGCCGTCCCGGCCGCACGGCGCACCGCCGCCAAATGGCTGGCGCTGCTCTTCTCGCTGGGCACCCTGGTGCTCGCGGGCATCGTGCTCGCCCGCTTCGAACCCGGCGGCAGCCGCTTCCAGCTCACCGAATCGCACGCCTGGATCAAGGACTTCGGCGTCCGGTACGAACTCGGGGTGGACGGCATCGGGGTGGCGCTCATGGCGCTCACCGCGCTGCTCATGCCCTTCATCATCCTGGCGGGCTGGCACGACGCCGACCCCCTGGAGAACCAGAGCCGGCGCTGGCGGCCCACCCAGGGCTTCTTCGCCCTGATGCTGATGACCGAAGCGATGGTGATCCTCTCCTTCGAGGCCACCGACGTCTTCGTCTTCTACATCCTCTTCGAAGCCATGCTCATCCCGATGTACTTCCTCATCGGCGGCTTCGGCGACCGGGCCACCTCCTCCGCGGCAGCCGCCGCGGCCGGTGGCGGTGACGAGAACGCCGCGGCGCAACGCTCGTACGCGGCCGTGAAGTTCCTCCTCTACAACCTGGTCGGCGGCCTCATCATGCTGGCCGCGGTGATCGGGCTCTACACGGTCGCGGGGACGTTCTCGCTCTCCGAGATCGCCGAGGCCCGCGCCAACGGCACGTTCTCCATGGCGACCAGCACCGAGCGCTGGCTCTTCCTCGGGTTCTTCTTCGCCTTCGCGGTGAAGGCCCCGCTGTGGCCGCTGCACACCTGGCTGCCCAACGCCATGGGCGAGGCGACCTCCCCGGTCGCCGTGCTGCTCACCGCGGTCGTCGACAAGGTCGGCACCTTCGCGATGCTGCGCTTCTGCCTCCAGCTCTTCCCGGAGGCCAGCAAGTGGGCCACCCCGGTGATCCTGGTCCTGGCGCTGATCAGCATCGTGTACGGGGCGCTGCTCGCCGTCGGCCAGCGCGACATCAAGCGGCTGATCGCCTACGCGTCGATCTCGCACTTCGGCTTCATCGTCCTCGGCATCTTCGCGATGACGAGCCAGGGCCAGTCGGGCGCGACGCTCTACATGATCAACCACGGCATCTCGACGGCCGCGCTGATGCTGGTGGCGGGCTTCCTGATCACCCGGCGCGGCTCGCGGCTCATCTCCGACTACGGCGGAGTCCAGAAGGTGGCGCCGATCCTGGCCGGCACCTTCCTGATCGGCGGTCTGGCCACCCTGTCGCTGCCGGGGCTCGCCCCGTTCGTCAGTGAGTTCCTGGTCCTGGTCGGCGTGTTCTCCGCCTATCCGGTGGCCGGCATCATCGCCACCACCGGGATCGTGCTCGCCGCGATCTACGTCCTGGTGCTCTACCAGCGGACGATGACGGGACCGGTCAAGGCCGAGGTCCAGGGCATGACGGACCTCAAGGTCCGCGAGCTGGTGGTGGTCCTCCCGCTGATCGCACTGCTGATCTTCCTGGGCGTCTACCCGAAGCCGCTGACCGAGATCGTCAACCCCGCGGTGAAGCACACCATGTCGGACGTACAGAAGAAGGACCCGCAGCCCGAGGTGGAGGCCGTCAAGTGAGCGCAACAGCTGTCCACAGCCTGTGGACAATGGCGGGCGGGGTGACATCGGCCGCTCCTGACGAGAAGTTCAAGGCGCCGGTCATCGAGTACGCCCAGCTGACCCCGGTCCTGATCGTGATCGGAGTCGCCGTACTGGGAGTGCTCGTCGAGGCCTTCGTGCCGCGCCGGGCCCGCTACCACACGCAGATCTTCCTGACCGTCGTCGCGCTGGTCGCCGCGTTCGCCGCGGTGATCGGCCTGGCGGCCGACGGATACGGCACGACGAAGGCGCACATCGCCGCGATGGGGGCGGTCGCCATCGACGGGCCCGCCCTGTTCCTCCAGGGCACCATCCTGCTGACGTCGCTGGTCGCCGTGTTCACCTTCGCGGAGCGGCGGCTCGACCCCGCCTCGCACGGCAACCACGTCGACTCGTTCGCCGCGCAGGCCGCCTCCGTGCCCGGCAGCGACAGCGAGAAGGCCGCGGTCAAGGCCGGGTTCACCACCACAGAGGTCTTCCCGCTGATCCTCTTCTCGGTCGCGGGCATGCTGGTCTTCCCCGCGGCCAACGATCTGCTGACGCTCTTCGTGGCCCTGGAAGTCTTCTCGCTCCCGCTCTACCTCCTGTGCGCCGTCGCCCGCCGCAAGCGGCTGATGTCGCAGGAGGCCGCGGTGAAGTACTTCCTGCTCGGCGCCTTCTCCTCGGCGTTCCTGCTCTTCGGGATCGCCCTGCTCTACGGGTACGCGGGCTCCGTCTCGTACGCCAAGATCGCCTCCGTCGTGGACGGGTCCATCCAGAAGATCGACCCGGCGCTCGCGGACACCATGGGCAACGACGCGCTGCTGCTCATCGGCGGCGCGATGATCCTGACCGGCCTGCTCTTCAAGGTCGGCGCCGTCCCCTTCCACATGTGGACCCCGGACGTCTACCAGGGCGCCCCGACCCCGGTCACCGGCTTCATGGCCGCGGCCACGAAGGTCGCCGCGTTCGGCGCCCTGCTGCGCCTGCTGTACGTGGTGCTGCCGGGCCTCACCTGGGACCTGCGCCCGGTCATGTGGGGCGTCGCGATCGTCACGATGCTGGGCGGTGCGATCGTCGCCATCACCCAGACCGACATCAAGCGGCTGCTGGCCTACTCCTCGATCGCGCACGCCGGGTTCATCCTGGCCGGTGTCATCGCGGCCACCCCGGAGGGCATCTCCTCGGTCCTCTTCTACCTGGCCACGTACTCCTTCGTGACGGTCGGCGCCTTCGCCGTCGTCACCCTGGTGCGCGACGCGGGCGGCGAAGCGACGCACCTGTCGAAGTGGGCCGGGCTCGGCCGCCGCTCCCCGCTGGTCGCCGCGGTCTTCGCGGTGTTCCTGCTGGCCTTCGCCGGTATCCCGCTCACCTCGGGCTTCTCCGGGAAGTTCGCGGTGTTCAAGGCCGCGGCCGACGGTGGCGCGGGCGGACTGGTCGTCGTCGGTGTGATCTCCTCCGCGATCGCCGCGTTCTTCTACATCCGGGTCATCGTGCTGATGTTCTTCAGCGAGCCGAAGGCGGACGGCCCCACGGTCGCCGTCCCGTCCCCGCTGACGATGACCACGATCGCGGTCGGGGTCGCGGTCACGCTGGTGCTCGGCCTGGCCCCGCAGTACTTCCTGGACCTGGCGAGCCAGGCGGGAGTCTTCGTGCGGTAGGGCGGTAGGGCGGTAGAGCGAGGCGTCCCACCGCGGGAACAGCGCCGGACGGGCTTGGAAGTCAAGCCCGTCCGGCGCTGTCGTACGCGGCGCCTATCGTGGCAGGAGAGCGCGAGGAAAAGAACGGGCCGGATGCCGGGGGACAGAGCGATGAGCGGGACGGGCAGGACAGGCGTGACAGACGTGACAGACGTGACCATGGATGTGACCGAGAGCGATGCACGGCAGACGCTCCACCGGGTCTTCGGGTACGAGACGTTCCGGGGCGAGCAGGAAGCGGTCGTCGACCACGTGGTGGCCGGCGGGGACGCCGTCGTGCTCATGCCGACCGGTGGCGGCAAGTCGCTCTGCTACCAGATCCCGTCCCTGGTCAGGTCCGGTACGGGCATCGTCATCTCGCCGCTGATCGCCCTGATGCAGGACCAGGTGGACGCGCTGCGGGCGCTGGGCGTGCGGGCCGGGTTCGTCAACTCCACGCAGGACCTCGACGAGCGGCGCTCGATGGAGGCCCAGTTCGTCGCGGGCGAGCTGGACCTGCTGTACCTCGCGCCCGAGCGGCTCCGGCTGGACTCCACGCTCGGCCTGCTCTCGCGCGGCGAGATCTCCGTCTTCGCCATCGACGAGGCGCACTGCGTCGCCCAGTGGGGCCACGACTTCCGGCCGGACTACCTGGCCCTGTCCGTCCTGGGCGAGCGCTGGCCCGACGTACCGAGGATCGCGCTGACGGCGACGGCGACCGCGGCCACGCACCAGGAGATCACCCAGCGTCTCGGCATGCCCGACGCCAAGCACTTCGTGGCGGGCTTCGACCGGCCCAACATCCAGTACCGCATCGTCCCCAAGGCCGACCCGAAGAAGCAGCTGCTGACCTTCCTCAAGGAGGAGCACGCCGGGGACGCGGGCATCGTCTACTGCCTCTCGCGCAACTCCACCGAGAAGACCGCCGAGTACCTCTGCCGCAACGGCATCGAGGCAGTGCCGTACCACGCGGGTCTGGACGCCGGGATCCGAGCACGCCACCAGTCCCGCTTCCTGCGCGAGGAGGGCCTGGTCGTCGTCGCGACGATCGCCTTCGGCATGGGCATCGACAAACCGGACGTCCGCTTCGTCGCCCACCTCGACCTGCCCAAGTCCGTCGAGGGCTACTACCAGGAGACCGGCCGCGCCGGCCGTGACGGCGCCCCCTCCACGGCCTGGATGGCCTACGGACTCCAGGACGTCGTCCAGCAGCGCAAGCTCATCCAGGGCGGCGAGGGCGACGAGGCCTTCCGCCGCCGGGCCGCCTCGCACCTGGACTCCATGCTGGCCCTGTGCGAGACCGTGCGGTGCCGCCGGGCCCAGCTGCTGAAGTACTTCGGCCAGGAACCCGCCACCGCCTCCTGCGGCAACTGCGACACCTGCCTGGCCCCGCCCGAGACCTGGGACGGCACGGTGGTCGCCCAGAAGCTGCTGTCCACGGTCGTACGGCTGAAGCGGGAGCGCGGGCAGAAGTTCGGCGCGGGCCAGATCATCGACATCCTGCTGGGCCGCAAGACGGCGAAGATCATCCAGTTCGACCACGACCAGCTCTCGGTGTTCGGCATCGGTGAGGAGCTGGCGGAGGCGGAGTGGCGCGGCGTGGTCCGCCAGTTGCTGGCCCAGGGCCTGCTCGCGGTCGAGGGCGAGTACGGCACGCTGGTGCTCACGGAGGAGAGCGGTTCGGTGCTCGGCCGGGAGCGCGAGGTGCTGCTGCGCAAGGAGCCGAAGAAGGTCGCCCCGGCCCGCTCCTCCTCGTCGAAGAGCGGCAAGGGCAAGGCAGCCGCCGTCGCCGACCTCCCGGAGTCGGCGGTCCCGGTCTTCGAGGCACTGCGCGCCTGGCGCGGCGCCCAGGCCAAGGAGCTGGGCCTCCCGGCGTACGTGATCTTCCACGACGCGACGCTGCGGGAGATCGCCGCGCTCCGGCCGGGTTCGCTCGCGGAGCTGGGCGGGATCAGCGGCCTGGGCGAGAAGAAGCTGGCGACGTACGGGGAGGGCGTGCTGGAGGTGCTGGCAGGGCTCCCGGCCGCCGACGCGGAACCCGTCACCCCGACGGAGGCGGCCCCGGCGCCCGCGACCTCCGCCCCGGCAGCAGCCCCCGCGGCCCAGGCCCGGGTGCCCGCCCCGGCACCCGCTCCGGCACCCGCCGCTGCGACCGCTGCCCCCGGCGCCGACCCGGAGTTCGGCTGGGACGAGGAGCCGCCGGAGTACGAGTGAGCAGTGCCGGGCGCGGTCCGCTGCCGGGCCGTTGACCGCGCCTGCCGCCGGAGCTCCGCCCCGGACCCCGCGCCTCAAACGCCGGCGGGGCTGGGTTCGGCGGGTCTACCCCCGCCGGACCCCGCGCCTCAAGCGCCGGCGGGGCTGGGTTCGGCGGGTCTACCCCCGCCGGACCCCGCGCCTCAAGCGCCGGCGGGGCTGGGTTCGGCGGGTCTACCCCCGCCGGACCCCGCGCCTCAAGCGCCGGCGGGGCTGGGTTCAGCGGCCCTACCCCCCGCCCCCCGACTGGTTCGCCCTGTCCTGGCGGATGTTGCGGAGCACCGCGTGGGCCGGCCAGTGGTCGTGGACCAGGTGGCGCATCGCGCCGCGGCTGCCGCGCTCCGTGCCGACGGAGCGGGACAGGCCCGCCGCCGAGACGAGGGCGGCCAGGGCGCGGCTCCGGGCGTCGGGGAAGCCCGCTCGCTCGGCGGCGTCGAAGCGGGTACGGGCCAGGGCGGCCAGGTCCTTCGCCACGATCGGGTGGCGGTGGTAGGGGAGCAGGCCGAGGAAGCGGTGGGTGTCGCGGCGCAGGACGCCGCGCTCCACCAGGGCGTCCAGATACAGGCCCTCGACCCGCCGCCCGGCGTGCCGCACCCATCTCTTGGCCGACTCCCCGGAACCCCCTCCGCCCTTGCCGGGTGCCGGCAGGCTCCGCAGCACCCCGGCGAGCAGCGGGTCCGGCGGGTCCAGCGGGTTGGCCACCTGGAAGCGCCCGCCCTGCCCGGTGACCCGGCCCTGGAGTTCCAGCTCCGCCAGGACGGCCCCGGCCATCGCGTACTCCAGGAAGCGGTTGCGGCAGAAGGGCTTGCCGCGCACCGGGTCCAGGGCCAGCAGCAGGAGTTCCTCCGGCAGCGTCGGCGTGGGCTGCGGGATCATGGCGCGGACACGATCCGGCCGGTCACCTCGCCGAGACCGACCCGGGTGCCGTCCGGGCCGGGCGCCCACGCGGTCAGCGTCACGGTGTCCCCGTCCTCCAGGAACGTCCGCTTGCCCTCGGGCAGCTCCAGCGGATCGCGGCCGTTCCAGGTGAGTTCGAGCAGGGAGCCGCGCTGGGCGGGCTCGGCGCCGCTGATGGTGCCGGAGCCGTACAGATCGCCGGTGCGCAGCGAGGCGCCGTTCACCGTCATCTGGGCCAGTTGCTGGGCCGCCGTCCAGTACATGGTGGAGAACGGCGGCTCCGCGACGACGTGGCCGTTGATGGCGACGGAGAGGCGGAGGTCGTAGCCGCCGGGCTCGTCCTCCTCGGCGTCGTCGAGGTAGGGCAGCAGCG
Organism: Streptomyces sp. NBC_00341; assembly: GCF_041435055.1. NCBI lineage: Bacteria > Bacillati > Actinomycetota > Actinomycetes > Kitasatosporales > Streptomycetaceae > Streptomyces > Streptomyces sp. NBC_00341. The sequence continues at coordinate 5,311,172 of NZ_CP108002.1, forward strand.
GGAAGTCGCGGGCGGGCGGGGCGGTGCGGGCGGCGTCCAGGGCCTCCAGCGGGGTCACCCAGGCGGAGACCGAGGTGGCGAAGGACTTGCCGAGGAAGGGGCCCAGCGGCACGTACTCCCAGGCCTGGATGTCGCGCGCCGACCAGTCGTTGAGCAGCGAGAGCCCGAAGACGTGCTCGCGGAAGTCGGTGAGCGCGACCGGGTGTCCCTGCTCGGAGGAGGTGCCGACGACGAAGCCGACCTCGGCCTCGATGTCCAGCTTCACCGAAGGTCCGAAGACCGGGGCCGGGTCCGCGGGGGTCTTGCGCTGGCCCGACGGTCGCGCGACATCCGTGCCGGAGACCACGACCGTGCCCGCCCTGCCGTGGTAACCGATCGGCAGGTGCTTCCAGTTGGGGGTGAGCGCGTCGCCGTCCGGGCGGAAGATCCGGCCGACGTTGGTGGCGTGGTGCTCGCTGGCGTAGAAGTCGACGTAATCCGCCACCCGGTAGGGCAGGTGGAGCGTCACGGACTCCACCGGGTGCAGCAGCGGCTCTATGTCCGGGCGGTGGGCCGGGACCGTCACCCACGCGGTCAGCGCGCGGCGCACGTCGCTCCAGGCGGTGCGGCCGGCCGCGAGCAGCGGCATCAGGTCGGGCTGGGCCAGCAGTTGCGCGTAGGGCGAGCCGAGGGCGAGCGCGGCCGCGCCGGCGTCGAGCACATGGCTGCCGATGCGGACGCCGACGCGTCGCTCTCCGGGCCGGTCGGGGGCGGAGAACACGCCGTACGGAAGGTTGTGCGGACCGAAGGGATCGCCCTCGGCCAGTTCGAGCGGGCTGCTCTGCTCGGGCATCTGTTGCTGCCTCGCTTTCCGGGTCGCTTGGGGGACACGTTACGTGGGCGGCATAACCCGGCGGCAGAGTCCCAACCACCCGTCCCATGCCCGGAAAGTCCCGCCGTATCCCCGCGCGTCCGGAAGTACGCGGGGACCGGCGGTGCGGTTCACCCGGCCGTGCGCGGAATGCGCTTCTCCCAGGTCCGGTGGAAGACGACCTCGCCGCTGTCCTTGCAGACCACCTCGCTGGAGGTGATGAAGTGGGTCGAGTCGGCGCTGATCTCGGAACGTGTCTCGATCAGCGCGTCCCAGGCCGTCTCCGGCCGGTGCAGCCGGACCGTCCAGTCGGAGCGGGTGTGCGCGGAGAGCGGGTCGTGCTCCTGGATCGTGTACGTCTCGACCGCGTCCTCGGTGAATTCGAGGCCGTCGGGGTAGATCCGGGTGCCGCCGTAGCGCGGGTCCACCTCCATCCGCCACTCGCCCTTGGCGACGTCGCGGATCACCAGCCGCTCGGGGCGCTGTTCGTCGAGGGTGGCGGGGTAGACGACTCCGAGCGGCTCCGACTGTTCGGGCTCCTCGAAGTGGATCGCGGGGTCCTCGGTGTGCCGGCGCACCGGCAGTTCGACGTAGCTGCCCTCGGCGTCCAGCGTGAAGCCCTTCGAGCCGGCCTGCGGCCAGATCCACGGCCAGTACGAGGAGGAGACCGCGAGCCTGATGCGGTGGCCGGGCGGGAAGGTGTGGCCGATGCCGTTCAGTTCGAACGTCACGTCCTCCGTGGCCCCGGCGGGCCAGTCGTCCGCGCGGTCCCGGCCGTGCCGGGCTGCGAGGTTGAGGACGCCCCGGGTGACGAGCGTGGAGGAGCCGTCGGGGGCGACGTCGCAGAGCCGGGCGATGGCCTGGCCGCGCGGTACGTCCATCCGGATGCGCAGCCGTACCCGGGGGCGGCCCAGGATCTCGATCGGCGCTTCCTCGACCGGGAATTCGAAGGACACCGATTTGGCGTCCTCGTCGCGCTGGTCGGGCGGCAGGTCGGCGTCGTTGCCGAACGGGAAGAACCGGCCCGCGTCCACCCCGGTCTGCTGCGGGGAGTCGACGGTCTGCGGGCCGCCCTTGAGGGCGTACGCGACCGGCGAGACGTTCTCCGAGGGCCAGCTGGTGTCCCCGACCCAGCGGCCGGGCAGCGTCTCGTACACGGTGGCGGGCCGGTGCGACTCGCTGATCCAGGACCTCAGCAGCGGCTCCGACATGACGCCGGTGTCCTTGTCCTTGAGGTGCTGGTCCCACCAGCGCAGCGTCTCCTGGAGGAAGCCGATGCCGGGCCCCGGCGGCAGGCCCCGGTCGGGGTACTGGTGCGACCACGGTCCGATCAGCCCGCGGACCTTCGCCGGGTCCAGGTGCTCGACGAGCCGGAGCACGGTGTCGCGGTAGGGGTCGTGCCAGCCGCCGACCGCGAGGACGTTCGCCCGGATGGCGGAGTAGTCCTCGCAGACGCTGCCGTGCTTCCAGTAGTCGTCGCGCGTCTGGTGGTCCAGCCAGGTGTGGATGAAGGGGTCAACGGCTTCGAGGCGCTCCAGCCACATGTCCTTCCACGCGTCGCCCACCTGTGCCGGGTCGGGCGGGCGGCAGACGAAGGCGAGCATCGTCGCGGCCCAGGCGTGCATGTCCACGGCGAGGACGGAGCCGCCCATGTAGTGGACGTCGTTGTCGTAGCGGTCGTCGGCCGAGCACACGGTGACGATCGCCTTGAGCGGCTCGGGGGCGAGCGCGGCGAGCTGGAGGGAGTTGAAGCCGCCCCAGGAGATGCCGAACATGCCGACGCGCCCCGAGCACCACTCCTGCCGGGCCAGCCAGTGGATGACGGCGACACCGTCGGCCAGCTCCTGCGCGTCGTACTCGTCGCCCGGAAGTCCCTCGCTGTTGCCGTGGCCGCGTACGTCGACGCGCACCGAGGCGTAGCCGTGGCCCGCGTACCAGGGGTGGCGCTGCCAGTCGCGGGGCGCGGTCCAGTCGCTCAGCCGGTAGGGCAGGTACTCCAGCAGGGCGGGCACCGGTTCGTCGGTGACCGGCCGCCAGATCCGGGCGTACAGCCGGGTGCCGTCCGGCAGCGGGATACGGATGTCCTCGTGGGTCGTCTCGTACGGGAATTCGGTGCGGATGTGCATGGGGGTACCTCAGTGGACGGGGTGCATGGTGCGCTTGAGCCAGGGGGCGGCGGCGACGACGGCCACACCGGCCACCACCGCGATAGCGCCATTGACACCGAAGTAGGCGGGGTTGGAGACCTCGCCGTACAGCTTCACGATCTGTGCCTGGATTCCGTTGGCGAGGGCCAGTGAGAGGAACCAGAGCGCCATCGTCTGGCTGGCGAACGCCTTGGGGGCGAGCTTGGTGGTCGCGGACATGCCGGAGGTCTCCAGCAGGATGTCGCCGAGCCCGAGCAGCAGGTACGAGCCGACGATCCACCAGGCGGCCATCTTGTAGCTGTCGTCGGCGTGCCCGGAGGTCGGCAGGACCATCAGCAGGAACGACAGACCGCCGAGGATCACACCCATCGCGATCTTGTTGGACGCGTGCGGCTGGCGCGGCCCCATCCTCGCCCAGACGGCCGCGACCACCGGGGCGAGCGCGACCTCGAAGGCGCCGAGCGCGGAGGCGTACCAGCTGGCCGGGAAGTGGAAGCCGAAGATCTCCGTGCGGGCGTTGGTCGACGCCAGCAGCATCATCGTCGAGTACGCCTGGAAGAGGATGAAGTTGAAGACCACGGAGGCCAGGAACAGCACCACGTACGGGCGCAGCCTGCCGCGTTCCTCCGGGGTGACCTGCGGGCTGCGGAACATCACCACGAAGTAGACGACCGGTGCGATCACCGAGATGACCGTCAGTACGTCGACGAAGCGGTCCATGGTCAGCCAGCCCACCAGGGCCAGCACGGTGGCGACCGCCGCGACCACGACGACGCCGAGGACGATCCGCCACACGATGGAGCGCTTGGCCTCCGGAGCCAGCGGGAACTCGGCGGAGTGCTTACGCCCGGCCAGGTGACGCCGGCCCAGTACGTACTGGATCAGACCGAGCGTCATACCGAACGCGGCGGCCGAGAAGCCCCAGTGCCAGCTCGCGTGGTCACCCAGCCAGCCGGTGATCAGCGGGCCGAGGAACGCCCCGATGTTGATGCCCATGTAGTAGAGGGCGAAGCCGGCGTCGCGGCGCTCGTCGTCGGTGCGGTAGAGCTTGCCGACCATGGTGGCCACGTTGGGCTTGAGCAGCCCCGTACCGGCGCTGATCAGGCCCAGCCCGACCCAGGTCATGGTCGCGGTCGGCACCGCCATGGCGTAGTGGCCGCAGGCGATGAGGATGCCGCCGTACAGGACGGCCCGGTAGGAGCCGAGGATGCGGTCGGCCAGCCAGCCGCCCGCCACGGAGACCAGGTAGACCAGGGTTCCGTACGCCGCGGAGACGGAGGCGGCGGTGCCGGGCTCCATGCCCATGCCGCCGTTGGCGACCGTGTCGGCGAAGTACAGGACGAGGATGGCCTGCATGCCGAGGAACGAGAACCGCTCCCAGACCTCCAGGCCGGACAGGGTCATCAGACCCCGTGGCTGGCCGAAGAAGGCGTGGTCGTCGCCCGGCGGTGGCTGGGTCGGATCGGTGTCGTGAGCGGTGTGGGACAAAGGGACTACTCCTGATCGTATGAGCTGATCCCGAACATACCGGCGGTGGCGGGAAGGCGCCCACGGTGATCCAAAGGGGACCGGATACGCTGACTTGAGTGATGGCAGCGACACATCGACATTCCGTGTGATCGTCAGCAGACAGGAGATCCCCTCGTGACCGTCGTCGGGCCGTTCGGACTGAGCGTGCGGGACCAGGCTCTTGAAGCCGGTGTCCAGGCCGGTTTGGCTGCTGTCGAGTCGGGGCTGCTCGATGCGACCAAGAGCGAGGTGCCCTTCATCACCGAGGCCGCGCAGCACCTGGTGCACGCGGGGGGCAAGCGCTTCCGGCCACTGCTCGCGATGCTGGCTGCCCAGTTCGGTGACGCCGACGCCCCGGGCGTGGTGCCCGCCGCCGTGGTCGTCGAGCTGACACACCTCGCGACGCTGTACCACGACGACGTGATGGACGAGGCCGACGTGCGGCGCGGGGTGGACAGCGCCAATTCCCGCTGGGGCAACTCGGTGGCGGTGCTGACCGGCGACTTTCTCTTCGCGCGCGCGTCGCACATCCTGGCCGACCTCGGCCCCGAGGCCGTACGGATCCAGGCGGAGGCGTTCGAGCGCCTGGTCACCGGCCAGATCCTGGAGACCGCGGGTCCGCGCGACGGGCGTGACCCGGTCGACCACTACCTCGAGGTGATGCGCGGCAAGACCGGCTCGCTGGTCGCCGTGGCCTGCCGCTTCGGCGCGATGATGGCCGGTGCCGACGACGCGGCGACCGACACGCTCACCCAGTACGGCGAACGGCTCGGCGTCGCCTTCCAGCTCGCCGACGACGTCCTGGACATCGCCTCCGACTCCCACGAGTCCGGCAAGACCCCCGGCACCGACCTCCTCGAAGGCATCCCGACCCTGCCCGTCCTCCGCCTGAGGGCGCAGGTCGAGGCCGACGGCAAGCCGGACGACCTGGAGCTCGTCGCGCTGCTGGACGGCGACCTGACTCAGGACGGCCGGCTGGCAGAGGCGCTGCGGCGGCTGCGTGCCCACCCGGCGCTCGAACAGGCCCGTCGCGACACCATCCGGTACGCGGAGGAGGCGCGGGCCACGCTGGCACCGCTGCCCGGCTGCTACGCCAAGTCCGCGCTGGAAGAGATGTGCGACGCCGTGGTGCACCGCGCGGGCTGAGAACCCGCCGGTGCCGGTGGCCGGATCTGCGCGCCGCCCCCTACGGGTAGGTGGAGCGGGGGCCCGTCGGTGTCATACCGAAGAGGTATGAGGAGTTGCACCCCCGGGCTGACGCTTCTGGCTCCCGGATTTGGTCAGATGGAGAACAACCACTCCTGACCAAAACGGGTGAGAATGGCGGCACGGAGTGGACGAGTGCATCCGGACGGAAGCCGCCGACCACGGAGGTAGGGCACACATGGCACCGAACGACAGCGCAGACACCAACGGCACGGCCCCGCACGGCCCCGGGCGAGCCGTCGCGGGCCGCCGGAAGGCGGTGCGCTACATCGTCCCGGTCGCGGTGGCGGGCGTCGCGGCCGCGACGATCGGGCTGGTCCCGGCGCTCGCGAGCTCGGGCGATCCGGATCTGCCGGAGATCACCGCGCAGGAACTCATCGAGAAGATCGCCGCCTCGGACACGGAGCAGCTGTCCGGCACGGTGAAGATCAGCACCGACCTCGGCATCCCGTCCCTGGGCGGACTGGCCGGTTCCTTCGTGCCGGACGGCGCGGGGGACAAGGGCGGCGCGAGCGCGGACCCGCAGTCGAAGCTGACCGAGCTGGCGTCCGGCACGCACACCCTCCGGGTGGCGGCCGACGGCCCCGACAGGCAGCGGGTGTCCATCCTGGACAACGCGTCCGAGTACAGCCTCATCCACAACGGTGACGAGGTGTGGGCGTACGACAGCAAGTCCAACGCCGTCTACCACGCCGAGGAGAAGGCCGGGGAGCACGCGAAGCGCGGGGACCAGCCGGTCCCCGACGGCATGCCGACCACCCCGAAGGCCTTCGCCGAACAGGCCCTCAAGGCGGCCGACGGCACCACGTCCGTGAAGGTCGGGGGCACCGCGCAGGTCGCGGGGCGCGACGCCTACCGGCTGGTCGTCGAGCCCGAGCAGAGCGGCTCGACGATCGGTTCGATCACCGTCGCGGTGGACGCGAAGACCGGCGTGCCGCTCAAGTTCACCCTCCAGCCCAGCAGCGGCGGCAAGGCGGCGATCGACGCGGGGTTCACCTCCGTCGACTTCGGCAAGCCGGCCGCGTCCTCGTTCTCCTTCACCCCGCCCAAGGGTGCGGAGGTCACCGAGGCGGACAGCGCCGCGAACCACGAGAAGGTGCACAAGGCCGAGGGCGGGCTCGGCCCGTTCGAGGGCCTGAACGCCAAGGGCGAGGGCGTGAAGGTGACCGGCAAGGGCTGGAGCGCGATCGCCGAGATCAAGGCCCCCGGTGGCAGCGGCACGCCCTCGAAGTCCTCGGGCGACAAGGCGTCGGGCGGCATGCCGGCCGAGGCGCAGGGGCTCCTGGACTCGATGGGCGACAAGGTCACCGGCACGTTCGGCTCCGGCACGGTCTTCAAGACCCGCCTGGTCAACGCGCTGATGACCGACGACGGCCGGGTGTACGTCGGCGCGGTCACGAAGGACGCGCTGGTGAAGGCGGCGGACAACGCCGGCTGACATTCGACGACGCGCCGCGTCGTGCACGACGCATCCGCCCCGCCGTAGCCTCCGTACGGCGGGGCGGACGCGATCCGCGACCGCTGTCCGCGACCGCTGTTCGCATCAGAAGCCACGCGGGGCGGGCATGAGCCATGGGGAGCAGACATGACAGGGGCCGCAGCCGTGCCCGTGATCGAGACCCGGGGGCTGACCAAGCGGTACCGGGGCGGCCAGCTCGCCGTCGACGGGCTCGACCTCACCGTCCCCGGCGGCAGCGTCTTCGGCTTCCTCGGCCCCAACGGCTCCGGGAAGACCACCACCATCCGGATGCTGATGGGGCTCATCGACCCGACGTCCGGCACCGCGAGCGTCCTGGGCCGCCCCATGCCCGGCGCCGCCCGCACGGTCCTCCCGCACGTCGGGGCGCTGATCGAGGGGCCCGCCCTGTACGGGTTCCTGAGCGGCCGGGACAACCTGGTGCGCTACGACCGGGCCGACCCGACCGCCGACCCGCGCACCCGGGCCGCCCGGGTCGGTGACGCGCTGGACCGGGTCGGGCTGGCCGCGGCGGGCGGCAAGAAGGCGCGGGCGTACTCGCTGGGCATGAAGCAGCGCCTCGGACTGGCCGCCGCCCTGCTCAGGCCCCGCAGGCTGCTCGTGCTGGACGAGCCGACCAACGGGCTGGACCCGCAGGGCATGCGGGAGATCCGCACCCTGGTCCGGGAGCTGGCCGCAGAGGGCACCACGGTCTTCCTCTCCTCCCACCTCCTGGACGAGATCGAGCAGGTCTGCACCCACGCGGCGGTCATGGCGCGCGGCCGGCTGCTCACCCAGGGCCCGGTCACCGAGCTCGCGGCGGGCACCCGCGGCCGGCTCGCCGTCACCACCCCCGACCCGGCCGACGCCGCCCGCGTCCTGGCGGAACACGGAGTCACGGGAATCACCCTCGACGGCGACCGGGTGCGGGCCGACGCCCCGCCGGGCTCCGTCGAACTGTCGGACCTGAACGCGGCCCTGGTGAAATCCGGCGTCCGGGTACGGTCCTTCGGCGTCGAACGGGCCTCCCTGGAGGACGCCTTCGTCGCGCTCACCGGAGAGGGATTCGATGTCGCGGGCTGAACAGGTACGGGCTGAAGAGGTACGCGAGGAGGCCCCGCCGCTCCCGCGCAACCCGCTGTGGACGCTCGGCATCCTGCGCTCCGAACTGACCACCACCCTGCGCCGCTGGCGCACCCTGGCCCTGCTCGGGGTGCTGGCCGCCGTGCCCGTACTGATCGGGATCGCGGTGCGGATCGAGACGGCGAACGGCTCACCGGCCGGTCCCGGCGAGGGCGGGGCCGGGCCCGCGTTCCTCTCCCAGGTGACCAACAACGGCCTCTTCCTGGTGTTCGCCTCCCTCGCCGCCACGCTCCCGGTCTTCCTCCCGATGGCGGTCGGCGTCATCGCGGGCGACTCCGTCGCGGGCGAGGCCAACGCGGGGACGCTGCGCTATCTGCTGGTCGCGCCGGCCGGCCGGACCCGGCTGCTGCTCGCCAAGTACGCCACCACACTGGCCTTCTGCCTGCTCGCGACCCTGGTCGTGGCGGCGTCCGCGCTGGCGGTGGGCGCGCTGCTGTTCCCCGTCGGTGACGTCACGACGATCTCCGGCACCCGGATCGGTTTCGGTGAGGGCCTGGTGCGGGCGGCGGTCATCGCGGTCGCGGTCGCGGCGTCACTGATCGGCTTCGCGGCGCTCGGACTGTTCGTCTCCACCCTCACCAACAGCGGCATCGCGGCCATGGCGGCGACGGTCGGGGTGCTGATCACGGTGCAGATCCTGGACACCATCCCGCAGTTGCACGGGATTCACCCGTACCTCTTCCCGCACTACTGGCTGTCCTTCGCGGACCTGCTGCGCGCCCCGGTCTACTGGGACGACCTGCTGAAGAACCTGGAGCTCCAGGGGCTGTACGCGGCGGTGTTCGGCTCGGCGGCCTGGGCGCGTTTCACGGCGAAGGACATCACGGCCTGACCGTGAAAGGGGGCTTCACCCGTACCGTCGGCCGGGCGAGCCGTCCCCCGATCGGCTCGTCGCGGCACGAACGGCACGAACGGTGCGAAGGGTGGGAACGAGCCGACACGCTACGTTCCGTTTCCGCTTGAGCATTGTTCGACTTCTGGCGACGGACTGTCAATAAGGATTGGCTCGAACAGCCCTATGCTCACCGAATGATCACATCGCCGAGTTCGCTGCGCCGTAGCGAGAGCTCACGCAGGGCGACGCTGGAGGCGGCCCTCGACCTCTGCACGGAGAGGGGTTACGGCCGCGTCACCGTCGAGGCCATCGCGGCGCGGGCGGGTGTCAGCAAGAAGACGATCTACCGCTGGTGGCCGTCGAAGAGCGCGGTGCTGCTGGAGGCGTTCACGGAGGCGCTGGTCCAGGCCGCCCCGTCCGCCGACACCGATGACATCGCGGCGGATCTGCGGACCCATGTGAACGGCGCGGTCGGCGTGCTCTCCGTACCGCCCTTCGGTCCCGCGTACGCCGGAATACTCTCCGAGCTCCACCACGACGACGAACTGGCCGAAACGGTCCGCACCCAACTGATCGAACCCCGCTTCGAAGAGGTGGTCGTCAGGCTGCGCGTGGCCCAGGAACGGGGCCAGATCCCGCCGGGCGCCGATCTGCGGCTGGCGGTGGAGATGCTGTACGGCCCGGTCTACTACCGCCACGTCCTGCGCAAGCCGATGCAGGACCCCGAGGCGGTGGCGCTGCTGGTCGATCACGTACTGCGGTCGCTGGGGGCGACGGCGGGCTGACGACCGCGACGGGCCCCAGGGCCTTCACGGGTGCTGCGAGCCCTGCCAGCCGTGGATCAGCAGATCGAACACCGTCTCCACCGCGGCGCGGGGATCATGCCCGGACGCGGCCAGGGCCGGTACTTCCAGGACGAACCGTGCGAGCGCCGCACACGCCAGGTCATCGGCTTCCCGGCCGAGCTCCCGTGCGATCACGGCGCCGAGGGCGCTCGCGTGCCGCATCCACATGCGTTCCCAGTACTCGCGCAGCGCGGGCGTCCCGTCCACCAGTGCGGTGAACCGGTCCCGGCGCGGGTCCGACGCCATCCGCGTCCAGGACGTCAGCGCGTGGGCGCGGAGCGCCTCGACCACGTCCTGCCCCGGGGGTCGTTCGCGGACGGCGGCGGTCAGCGCGGCCTCGACCTCCGCCTCGCGGTCGAAGACCAGCGCCTCCTTGCCCGGGAAGTGGGCGAACAGGGTCGTCGTCGACACGTCGGCCTGCTCCGCGACGTCGCGCACGCTCACCCGCTCGTATCCGTGCTCCAGGAAGAGCTCCAGGGCGGCATCGGCGATGGCCTGCCTGGTCGCGGCCTTCTTGCGCTCGCGGCGGCCGACGGCCGGGGTGTCTGGCATGGCATCCACTCTAACGCATAGCTGGAACGAGCCAGAAACTGTAATGGTTGCAGTTTCGTACTCGTTCCTGCTTTGCTGGGGTCGGCAGGGGTTGCCGCCCATCGGGGCGTGACGTCACCCGGACCCCGCCGACGGAAGGAACCCACCATGAACAGCCCGGCCCCCGTCCAGGCCCGCATCGCCGTCATCGGCGCCGGACCCGGCGGCCTCACCTGCGCCCGCATCCTCCAGCGGCACGGCATCCCCGTGACCGTCTACGACCGTGACCCGGACGAGAACTCCCGGAACCAGGGAGGCTCGCTCGACCTGCACGACGACAACGGTCAGATCGCACTCCGCGAGGCGGGCCTGCTGGAGGAGTTCTTCGCGCTCGCCAGGGTCGAGGGACAGGAGATGCGCCGGCTGGATCCGGCGGGAAGCGTCCAGGCCCACCACATGCCGGACGCGGACGAAACGGCCCGGCCCGAGATCGACCGGGGACAGCTGCGCGATCTCCTGCTGCGCTCGCTCACCGAGGGGACGGTCCAGTGGGGCCGGGCCCTCGACTCGGTGAGCGGACCGGCCGACGGAGCACGCACGCTGAGGTTCACCGACGGGACGACCGTCGAGGCCGATCTCGTGATCGGCGCGGACGGCGCCTTCTCCCGCGTCCGCCCCGCCCTCTCGCCCGCGACACCGCACTACACGGGGGTCGGCTTCCTCGAAGCGCACTTCGACGCCGTGGAGACCGCGCACCCCGAGCTGGCCGAACTGGTGGGAGGGGGCAGCGCCCACGCCGCAGACGGGGACCGCGGCCTCTTCGCGCAGCGGAACAGCGGCGGCCACCTGCGCGTCTACATCATGCGGCGGGTCCCGCTGGACTGGATCGCGGCGGCGGGGCTCCGCCCGGCGGACACCGAGGGCATCCGCGCACAGCTGCTCCGCGAGTACGCGGACTGGTCACCGCGGATCCTCCGGATGATCACAGAGAACGACGGCCCCTACGTCGACCGGCCGATCCTCGCCCTGCCGGTGCCGCACACCTGGGAGAGCGCACCCGGCGTGACGCTCCTCGGGGACGCGGCACACCTCATGCCGCCGCTGGGCGTCGGCGTCAACCTCGCCATGCTCGACGCCAGTGAACTCGCCCTGTCGCTGGCCCGCTCCGCCACCGTCGACGACGCGGTGCGCGGTTACGAGAAGACGATGCTGCCGCGCTCGGCCGACGTGGCGCGCACGCTCGAAGGCGGAGCTGAATTCCTGCTGGCCGCGGCCGGCCCCGACGAGGACGGCTCGGCCCCCGGCCGCCCCTGAACGCACGTGCGTGGGGGCGCCGTTCAGCCGAAGAGCCGCTCCAGGACGACCGCGACCCCGTCGTCCTCGTGGGACAGGGTCACCTCGTCCGCCGCGGCCCGCAGGAGCGGATGCGCGTTGGCCATCGCCACCCCGTACCCGCAACTGCGGAACATCGGGAGGTCGTTCGGCATGTCACCGAAGGCGATGGCGGTTGCCGGGTCCAGCCCCAGGTGCTCGGCGACGAGCGCGATCCCGGCGCCCTTGTCGATGCCGTACGGCTGGAGCTCGACCGTGCCCGGCCCGGACAGCGTGACGGTCGCCAGATCCCCGACGGCCGCGTGCGCCGCGGCGGCCAGGGCGTCGTCGTCCAGCTCCGGATGGCGGATCAGCACCTTGATGACCGGAGCGGCCCACAACTCGTCGCGGTGGAGCGTCCGGCGGGCCGTCAGCGGGGGGTTCGGCATGAGGAAGCCCGGCTCGATCAGGGTCTCGCCGTCGACCCCGTCCTGGTCCACCGCGGCGAAGACCTGCCCCACCTGGGCCTCTATCTTGCCGAGCGCGGTGGCCGCCGCCTCCCGGTCCAGGGCGACCGCATGGATCATGCGTCCGGCCCCGGCGTCGTACACCTGCGTTCCCTGCCCGCAGACGGCGAGCCCCCGGTACCCGAGCGCGGCGAACAACTCCCGTACGCCGGGCACCGGTCGGCCGGTGGCCACCAGGTGGCGGGCCCCGGCGGCGGTGGCGAGGCCGAGCGCGGCACGGGTGCGGGGGCTCACGGTCGCGTCGCCGCGCAACAGGGTGCCGTCCAGGTCCGTGGCGACGAGGGCATAGGCGGGTGGGATAGGCATGGGGCGAGCGTATGCGGCCGGCGCCCGCCCCCGGCGCCCGGTCTGCGGCTCCAGCGGGAGGGCGCGGCTAGCGGGTGACGACCGCGCCGTCGTAGACGTTGTCCGGGGTGACGATCCCGGTGATCGCGCGGGCGAGCACCGTGGACGGCTCCTGGCCGTCGCGCTGGCTGTCCGTATTGATCATGATGACCAGGGTGGCCTTCTGCGACGGCAGGTAGACGGTCACGGTCTCGTACCCCGGGATCGATCCGTTGTGCCCGATCCAGCCGTTGGTCTCGAAGATCCCGAGGCCGTAGCCGGTACCGGGGAAGCCCGTCGGCAGCGTCCTGAGCCGCTGCGCCTGGGTCCCGGGGCTGAGCAGGGTGCCGGTGGCGACGGTCTTCGCCCAGCTGCGCAGATCGTGCAGGTCCGAGATCATCGCCCCGGCCGCCCAGGCCCAGCTGGGGTTCCAGTCCGTGGCGTCCGCGGTGTCGCCGCTGAGCGTCTGGTCGGTGTAGCCGTGCGGATGCGGCTCGGGGAACTCCGCCCCCTTCGGGAACAGCGTGTGGCGCAGGCGGGCGGGGCGCAGTACCCGCTGGTGGATGAAGTCGGCGAGCCGCTGCCCGCTGACCTTCTCGATCACCAGGCCGAGCAGGACGAGATTGGTGTTGGAGTACTCGAACTGGGCCCCCGGCGCAAACGTGTTCGCGTGTCTGAAGCCGTACGCCAGCGTCTCGCGCGGGGTGAAGGTGCGATGCGGGTCGCTCAGCAGGGCGTGGACGAAGTCGGGGTCGGACGTGTACGGGAACAGCCCGCTGCGCATCTCAGCCAGTTGGCGCAGCGTGATCCGGCGGCCGCCCGGTACGCCGTGGATGTATCGGGAGATGGGGTCGTCCAGCCCGATCCGGTGGTCGTCCACGAGTTCGAGCAGGGCGGTGACGGTGAAGGTCTTGGTCTCGCTGCCGATCCGGAAGAAGGAGTCGGCGGCCATCGGCTTCCCGGTGGCGGTGTCGGCCGTACCGCTCGCGCGGACGTAGCTGCCCCTGCCCGGCATCCACAGTCCGACGACGGCGCCGGGGATGCCCGCCTGCTCGCGGACGTCCGCGATGGTTCTGTCCAGCCGGGCGGTGAGCGCGGGGCCGAGGCCGCCGGGCCGGCAGTCTGCCCTGTGGTGGCAGGCGGTGCCCGCAGCCTGGACGGCGGGAGTGGTGAACGCCGTCACCGGGGCCAGTGCGGACGCCACGAGCAGGGCTGCGGCGAGCAGACGGCGGGAGGGGGTACGTCGCATGCGGGGGCACCTCTTCGTGCGGAGGGAGGCGGACGGCATGAACATCACCACCCCGGCCCGCGGCGCAGACCCGATTCCCCTCCGGGTGGGGAGGAGTCCACTCATTTGGCGCCCGGCCGACGCCCCCGCCCGCTCGCGGTCACTGCACGCAGAACTCGTTCTCCTCCGGGTCGGTCATGACAGTCCACGTCCCGCCCGGTTCCGCGACCTCGCGGAGCACCTTCGCGCCCAGCCGCTCCAGGCGGGCCACCTCCGCGTCTCGGCGGTCCGGTCCGGCGTGCACGTCCAGGTGGAGGCGGTTCTTCACCGTCTTGGGCTCGGGGACGCGCTGGAACAGCAGACGGCGACCGCGGCCCGTGCCGCTCTCCGCCTCGTACGGGTCGTCCGGGTGCCGGGCCGCCGCCAGGTCGAGCCAGGCCTTGCGGCCGTGCGCGGTCGTCGTGATCGCTTCCGGTACGGCGCCGAGGCCCAGGAGGCGTTCCACCAGGGGGCTGTTGTCCTCGATCTCGTAGCCGAGGGCGGCGGCCCAGAAACCGGCCTGGGCGTGCGGGTCCGCGGCGTCGATGACGATCTTCCAGTCAAGGGGCATGGCGCCATTCTGGTGCAGCCGGGCCCGCCCCGTGGTCGAATCGGTGTTCGGGCGTGGCGGAGTCGTCAGCCCGGCCGGACCGACGCCAGCCGGGCGAAGGCGACCACGTTGGACTGGTAGCCGCCGGCGCTGCGGTCGTAGGCGCCGCCGCAGGTGAGCAGGCGGAGTTGGGCGTCGTTCGTCGGGCCGTAGACGCGGGTGCTGGGGAAGTCGCGCTTCTCGTACTCCTGGACCGCGTAGACGCGGAACGTCGCGATCCGGCGGTCCGCGCGGCGGACCTCCACGGCGGACCCGAGCGGCAGCGCGTCGAGTCCGGCGAAGGCGGCCGGGCCGGTCGCGGTGTCGACGTGGGCCACCACGATCGCGTTGCCCGGGGAGCCCGGCGGCACCCCGTCCCGGTACCAGCCGGCCAGGTTGCGGTCCGCCGGATCGGGCACGCCGAGCTTGCCCCGGCTGTCCAGGGTCAGGCCCACCAGGGGTGCGCTGACCCGGAGTCCGGGGATGTCGATGCGGACGGGGCGGGCGCCGGGGAGCGCGGTCGGCAGGGGAGCCGCCGCCGTGGGTGCGGGGCCGGACCGGGGGGCGGTCCCGCCGCCGGGCTCCGCGAGGGGGGAGCCCAGCAGCAGGACGAGCGCCGCCGCGGCGGCCGGGACCAGCCCGGCCGCCCGGGTCAGGCGCGGGAACGGTGCTCGGGGCAGCCGTTCCCGCAGGATGCGGGGGCTCAACCGCGTCGGCGCCGAGCCGCGCGGAGCCCGTGGACCGAGGCGGCGACGGCTGCCAGCAGCCCGGCCGCGCCGATCGCCAGGCCGGGGACGGAGAGGCCGTTGGAGCCGGTGCCGGAGCCGGTCAGGGCGGTGGAGCCGTCACCGGCGTCGACCGGGCCGCTCGGCAGGGGTGCGCCACCGTGGCCGCCGCCCCAGTGGCCGTTTCCGTGGCCGTTGCCGTGACCGCCGCCGGGCGGGGTGGGCCTGGGGTGGTGGGGGTGGCTGGGGGACGGTGACGGGCTGGGGCGCGTGCCGGCGGAGGTGATCCGGCTGTGGTCCGTGGCGCTCACGCCCGTGCGCACCGGGCCGTCGGTGCCGTCGACGGTGACGGTCAGCTCGGTCGTCACGTCGAGCCGCCCGGCCGGCGCGCCCTCGGCCGCGGCCAGGGTGAACGCGGCCCCGGCCTTTCCGCCCGGTTCCAGCGTGCCGCCCGCCCGGAGGTTGGTCCGCAGTTCGCCGGTGAGCGACCCGTCCGTCTCCTGGGTCAGCGGGACCGCGGAGCCCTCGGACATGACGGTCAGCTGGTCCGGCTTCAGACCGGCCGGGCCCTTGAGCGTCAGACGCGTGCCGATGCCCTGGTACTCGGGGCCGTCCGCCGGATCGGTGTAGGAGACGTCGGCCGGCCGGGGGCCGTCGCCCGCCTTGATCCGCTCCGGGACGGTGAGCGCCGCCGACGCCCGGCCGGTGACGGCGAAGTCCCAGGTGGTGCCCTGGGCGGTGATGTTGTCGACGTAGGTGTTCAGCGTGCCGTTCGGGTCACCGAGCCGGCCGATGTTGGCGATCACCCCGTACGCCCCCTCGCACGCCGTGACGAAGTGCGACAGCGGGGCGTCCCCGCCCGCCGGGATGCCCGCCACGGCGCGCGAGGTCCGCATCACGGAGTCGTCGGTGAGCCGGTACTTCTGCCAGGTGTCCGGCTTCAGTGCCGCGCCCTGCGCGTCGGTGTTGTTGCCGGGTTCGAACGACAGGGTGGTGAAGCCCCCGCAGGACGCCGGGAACTGCAGGTTGGCGCCGATATCGGTGACGCTGGAGCCCTCCGACGCCGTGTACGCCCAGTACGAGACGCCCGCGTCCAGCAGCGGCCGCATCGGCACCGGTGTCCACGTCGCGTTGAAGTAGTGCGCGGCCTGGGCCTGTTGCCCGGCCGCGATGGCGAGGCGCAGGCTGCCGTTCAGGTGGACCGGGTCGGGCTTCGGCGAGATCTCCTGGACCCCCGGCTCCCGGTCCGGGGTCGTCTCCTGGAGGCGGAGCCAGGGACCGGCGGGGCCGAGCCCGTCCTGATGAACGGTCCGCACGGTGTCGTCCGCGACTGCGGTGGGAGCGATTCCGCAGGCGAGGACGGACACGGCGGACAGGGCGGCGGTGGCGGTCGCGGTGCGCAGGAGCGTGCGGGACGTCCCGGGAGCGCGCAGGAGTCGGGTCATAAGATGTGAGGAAAATATAAGCAGCGGGTCATCAGGGGGATGACCCGCTGCGACGCGCTCAAGCTCGCTCCAATGCCCCACCCCTCAGGTACGCGGCGACGGCCCGGTGGTCCCCGTCCGGGGCGATCAGCCCCACGTGGTTGTCCGGGCGGATCAGTACCAGGACGTCCTCGTCCGGCCCGATGCCGTACGCCGAGCGGGCCCGGCCGGCGTCGTCGGCCAGCGCGCCGTGCGAAGCGCCCCCGGCGGCGGCCCCGTTCGCCTCCGCCACCACTCCGTTCACCACTCCGTTCGCCCCGGTCACCGCGTACGCCCGCAGTTCGCCGTCGTGTGCCGAGGCCGCCGCCCGCAGGGCCTGGGCGGTGCCGGGGCCGAAGCCGAGCAGGGTGAAGTGCGGTCCGGCGAAGGCCTCGAACAGCCGGCGGGGAGCTCCGGTGGCGGCGTCGGTGCAGGGCGCGTCCGGCGCGCGGTCGCCCGCGCGCAGCCGGGCGGTGGAGCCCCCGTGCGCCAGGGAGCTCCAGTGGTAGCCGTCACCCAGGCCGTAGGTCTGCGGGGTGATCGCCGAGTCCAGGCCGCCGCCCGGCTCCTTGATCGCCTCCAGCGTGGCCCGCAGCCGTTCCGCGGTGATGTCCAGGGTCCTGGCGGCGATCGGCAGCCGCTCCTCCTCGTAGGTGTCCAGCAGTTCGGGCGGCGCCTGCCCGGTGGCGGTCCTGGCGAGCTTCCAGCCCAGGTTGTACGCGTCCTGGATGCCGGTGTTCATGCCCAGGCCGCCCGCGATGGAGTGCACGTGCGCGGCATCCCCGGCCAGGAACACCCGGCCCACCCGGTAGCGGTCCGCCAGACGCTCGTTGAACCGGTAGGAGGAGAGGAGCGTGGCCCGCGTGAGGAGTTCGCCGGGCAGCCGGGCGTGCTTGGCGAAGAGCCGTTGGAAGCCGGCCGGCGACGGGGGTAGGGGGCGGCCTGCGGCGTCCGTCTCGGGGGAGGCCTGGAACCACCAGCCGGAGCGGGTGCCGGGGATCGGGCAGAGCATCACGCCGCCGTCCTCGTCGAACCACTGGTGCCACATGCCCCGGTCAGGGCCCGTCACCTCGACGTCGCCGCAGACCATCGTCTGTTCCTCGTCCGTGCTGCCCTCGAACGGGACGCCGAGGAGCTTGCGCACCGCGCTGTGGCCGCCGTCGCAGCCCACCACGTACCGGGCCGCGATCTCCCGGCCGCCGGTCAGGGACGCCGTCACGGTGTCGTCGTCCTGGGTCAGCCCCGTGAGCTCGGCGTCGAGTTCGACCCGTACGCCGCACTCCGCGAGCCGGGCGCGCAGGATCTCCTCCAGCCGCCATTGGGCGATCAGCCAGGGCCGCTCGAAGGGGGCGTCCGGTGTCGGGCGGGCCGCCGCGTACGGGTCGGTGTCCGCGATCACCTCTCCGGCGCGGTACTTGCGCATCGGCAGCGGCGCCGATCCGGCGGCCAGCACCTGATCGATGACGCCGAGGTCCTCAAGGACCTCCAGTGAGCGCGGGTTGGGGCCCTTGGCCCGCGAACTGCGCGGGAACTGCGGGGACTTGTCGATGATCCGGATGCCGATGTCCCGCCGGGCCAGATCGATGGCCAGGGTCAGGCCGGTCGGCCCGGATCCCACGATCAGCACGGTGCTCGTGGACTTGGGCATGCGCACTCCTCGGTTGCCGTTTCCGTTGGGCTCCATGGAAACGTAACCAAGTTAAAAAAGCAACCAAGTAACGATTATGGGATACGGGTCATGGCGTCGGGGTCGTCACCGCGGACGAGTGCGGACGGGGACGGGGACGGGGCGGAACCGGAACCGTCCGGGGCGGGCCTCGCCTGCTTCGCCGCCGCCTCCCGCGCGGCCAGCGCCCGCACCCTCGTACGCCGCGACGTCCGCAGCGCGTCCCAGGTCAGCAGGGTGAGCGCCACCCAGACGAGGCCGAATCCGGCCCACCGCTCGGGCGGCATCGCCTCGTGGAAGTACACGATTCCCAGGATGAACTGGAAGACCGGCGCCAGGTACTGCAGCAGGCCGAGCGTCGAGAGGGGTACGCGGATCGCCGCCGCCCCGAACAGGATCAGCGGTCCCGCCGTCACCACTCCGGTCGAGGCGAGCAGCGCGCCGTGGCCGATGCCCCCGGAGAGGAACGTCGACTCGCCCCGCGCGCCCAGCCACAGCAGGTAGCCGAGCGCGGGCACGAACACCACCGCCGTCTCGGCCGCGAGCGACTCCAGGCCGCCCATGTTGACCTTCTTCTTCATCAGGCCGTACGTCGCGAAGGAGAACGCCAGGACCAGCGAGATCCACGGCGGCTGCCCGTACCCGACCGCCAGGACGAGCACGGAGGCCACGCCCGTGCCGACCGCCACCCACTGCACGGGGCGCAGCCGTTCGCCCAGGAGCAGGACGCCCATGGCGATGGTGACCAGCGGGTTGATGAAGTAGCCGAGCGAGGCCTCGACGACGTGGCCGTGGTTCACGGACCAGATGTACAGGCCCCAGTTGATGCTTATCACCACTGCGGCGACGGTGATCAGCGCCAGCTTCCGGGGCTGCCGCAGCAGTTCCCCGATCCAGGACCAGCGGCGCAGTGCGAGGAGTGCGATGCCGACGACGCCGAGGGACCAGACCATGCGGTGGGCGAGGATCTCGACCGCGCCGGACGGCTTCAGCAGCGGCCAGAAGAGCGGGACCAGACCCCACAGTCCGTAGGCGGCGAATCCGGACAACAGCCCGGCCCGCTGTTCGTTCGTCCCCTTCACGGGCCCTCCCGGCAGATGTGCGTCGACGCTTCGTCGGCCAGACGAAGGTAGCGCCGACCGGGCCCGGTGTCATTGCCGTATCGCCAGACGGTCATGACACCGGGCCCGGGGGCGCTGTCTTCCGCTCCTGCCGCCCGTTCCCGCTTGCCGGGGGATGGGCTACCGCTGGGCGGCTACCGCCTCCGTGACGGTGTCCGCGAGCGGGGTGGTCGGGCGGCCGATCAGCCGGGCCAGGTCGCCGCTGGTGCCGGCGAGGCGCCCGCGCCGTACCGCCTCGTCCACGTCCACCAGGATCGCGGCGAAGTCGGCCGGCAGACCGGCGCCGACCAGGATCTCCTGGTGCGCGGCGGCCGGGACGTCGTTGTGGACGATCTCCTGGCCGGAGGCCCTTGCCACCTCGGCGGCGTACTCGTCGAACGACCAGGCGACGTCGCCGCTCAGCTCGTAGGCCTTGTTCAGGTGGCCCTCGCCGGTCAGTACGGCGGCGGCCGCCGCGGCGTAGTCGGCCCGGGTGGCGGAGGCGATCCTGCCGTCGCCCGCGTTGGCCACGACGGCGCCGTGGGCCAGGACGGGGGCCAGGTTCGCCGTGTAGTTCTCGGTGTACCAGCCGTTGCGCAGGAAGGTGTACGGCAGGCCGGAGTCGAGGATCAGCTGCTCGGTCACCTTGTGCTCGTCGGCCAGCAGGAAGTCCGCGTCCGGGCCGGCCAGGATGCCGGTGTACGCGAGCTGCGCCACGCCCGCCGCCTTGGCCGCGTCGATGACGGCGGCGTGCTGCGCGACGCGGCTGCCGACCTCGCTGCCGGAGATCAGCAGGACCCGGTCACCGGCCCGGAAGGCGCCGTCCAGGGTCTCCGGCCGGCTGTAGTCCGCGATCCGGAGCTCGACGCCGAGGGCGGCGATCGCGGCGGCCTTCTCCTTGTTCCGGACGACGGCTGCGATCCCGGCGGCGGGCGTGGTGGTCAGCAGCTGGTCGATGACGAGGCGGCCGAGCTCCCCGGTGGCTCCGGTGACGACGATGCTCATGGGTTTTGCTCCTCTTTAGGTGCTCATGTTCCGTTCGTTCGTTCTGCTACTCACCATAGAGATAGCGCTAACTAAAAGAAAGTACGCACTTTGAAGTAAGGTACTGGTATGAGCGTAAGCAGCGTAAGCAGCGTGAGCAGTGTGAGGGACGCGGTTTCCGCAGCACCGCGGCAGGGTGGGCCGGGCCCCGACGTACGGGAGCCGATGTGCCCGTCCCGGGTGGTGCTCGAACACGTCACCAGCCGCTGGGGGGTCCTGGTGCTCGCCGCCCTGCTGGAGCGCTCGTACCGCTTCAGCGAGCTGCGCCGCGAGGTCGGCGGGGTCAGCGAGAAGATGCTGTCGCAGACGCTCCGGACGCTGGAGCGGGACGGCTTCGTGGACCGGGACGCCAAGCCGGTCATCCCGCCCCGGGTGGACTACACGCTCACCGCGATGGGCCGGGAGGCCGCCGAGCAGGTGTGGGGCCTGGCCCGCTGGTCGGAGCGGCAGCTGGACGCGGTGGACGCGGCGCGCACGGCGTACGACGCGAGCGCCCGGGGTTCCGGCTGAACCGCGCGCCGGGCGGTCAGCCCGTACGGGGCCGGTGCCGCTCCTCCATCGCCCGCAGCGCCCGTGAGACGTCGAACGGCAGGATCGTCACCACCACGTGCGGCAGCTGCGTCAGCGTTTTGCCCATCTTCTCGCCGGTGCCCCGGTGCAGCAGCTTGCCGAGCGCGTTGCTGTACATCCGCCGGGGCACCAGGACCGTCAGCCAGGTCTCCCCGTCCTCCGTGCTGCGGTAGGCGAGCTCCTTCATCGCGTGGCGCAGCCGCCGGTCCGGGCACGCCACTAGCTCCAGCGGGACGGCGGTGGCGGACGTCGCCTCCCAGCGGGCGGCCAGCCGTCCGGCGTACGCCTCGTCGATCGAGAAGTGCACCGCCCGGATCTCGTCGGGCCGCAGCTCATGGGCGTACCGCAGAGCCGTCAGCGTCGCCAGGTCGAGCGCCTCGACCAGCACCAGGACCAGATGGCGGCTGTACACCGCCCGGTCCGCGCCCGGGGCCTGGATGCCCTGGAGCGCGGCGGCCTCGCGCCGGTACTCGCGGTTGATCCGGGTCAGCGTCCACACCCCCAGCGGGAAGATCACCACGACCAGCCAGGCGCCCTCGGTGAACTTGGTGACCGCGAAGATCAGCACGACCGCGGCGGAGGTGACCGCCGCGAGCGCGTTGAGCGTGATCTTCGCCCTGCGGTAGCGGTCCCGGCGCCGCAGGTGGTAGACGGTGAGCCCGGCCCCCGCCATGGTGAACGCGGTGAACACGCCGATCGCGTACAGCGCCACCAGCTTGTCCACACTGGCGCCGGTCACCAGGAGCAGCGCCAGCGAGACGACGGTCAGCGCGATGATGCCGTTGGAGAACGCGAGACGGTGCCCGCGCCGGGTCAGCACCCGTGGCAGGAACCGGTCCTCCGCGACGAAGCTGGCCAGGTAGGGGAAGCCGGTGAACGGGGTGTTGGCGCCCGTGTAGAGGACCAGCGCCGTCGCCAGCTGCACGAAGACCAGCCCGGCCGTGCCGAGGAGGCCGCCGCCGAAGGCGAGATGGGCCTCCTGCGCGATGACGGTCGGCGTGCCGTCCGTGTACGGGACGGCATGGGTGAAGTGGGCCAGCGTCGAGACCCCGAGCACAAGGACGCCCAGGATCACGCTCATCGTGATCAGCGTGCGCCGCGCGTTGCGGCCCTGGGGCTCGCGGAACGCGGAGATGCCGTTGGAGATCGCCTCCAGCCCGGTGAGCGACGAGCCGCCGTTGGCGAACGAGCGCAGCACGATGAAGAGCGAGGCCCCGTACAGCCAGCCGTCGCCCGGGGTGCCGAGCGGCACGACCCCGGCGGCGTGCAGATCGGCGTGCGGCAGCCCGCCGGTGAGCCCGCGCAGCGCGGCGGCGAGCAGGACCAGCCCGACGGCGGCCATGAAGAGGTAGGCGGGCAGCGCGAAGAGCCGGCCCGCCTCCCGGACCCCGCGCAGGTTCCCGTACGCGAGGAGCACGATCACCGCGACGGAGACCGGCAGCTGGAGATGGTCCAGGCCGGTGAACTCGTCGCCCGCCAGATGGGCGAGCGAGATGAGGGCGTTGGTGCCGGCCGAGACCTGTACGGCGACGGTGACGATGTAGTCGACGAGCAGCGCCACGGCGGCGATCTGCGCGACGTTCGGCCCGAAGTTCTCCCGGGCGACGACGTACGAGCCGCCCGCCCGGGTGTAGATCGTCACCACATCGCTGTAACAGAGCGTCAGCAGCAGCAGTACCAGCAGGATCGCGAAGGTCACCGGCATCAGCAGCGTGAACGCGGCGGCGCCGACGACCGGCACCAGGACCCGGAGCATCTCCTCGGAGCCGTACGCGGACGAACTGATGCAGTCGGAGGCCAGCACCCCGAGCGCCGTCCGGTTGCTCAGCTTTTCGTCGCTGATGTGCTCCGTGGTCAGCGGCTTGCCGAGCAGGCGTGTCTTGACGCGGTACACCGGACGGTCCAGGGTCATGGCCACATGGTGCGCGGACGGAGGCCGGGACCCCGTCCGCAATCGCCGCACGCCCCGCAAAGACAGCCCGTTCGGCAACGCGACGCGACCCCCGGGAGAGGTTCCTCCGGGGGTCGCGTCGCGTTGCGTTGCCGAACGGGTGGCCGGCGGCGCTTCCTGCGAATTGCCTAGCCGACCACGGTCCAGTTGTCGTTGCCCGCGAGCAGCGCGCCCAGGTCGCCCTTGCCGTTCTGCTCGACGGCGGTGTCCAGCTGTTCGGCCATCTGGGTGTCGTAGACCTGCCGTTCGACGCTGCGCAGCACTCCGATCGGGGTGTGGTGCAGCGTGTCCGCGTCCGCCAGCCGGGACAGCGCGAACGCGGTGTTGGGGCTGGCGGCGTGTGCGTCGTGGACCAGGATCCGCGAACGGTTCTCCTCGGTGACCGCGACCACCGACAGATCACCCGTCAGCGAGTCCCGTACGACGCCCTTGGCGTTGTCGGTGCCGAAGACGATCGGCTGCCCGTGCTCCAGCCGGATCACGGCCTCCTGGGCCTGCTCGCGGTCCTTGAGGACCTCGAAGGCGCCGTCGTTGAAGATGTTGCAGTTCTGGTAGATCTCCACCAGTGCCGTGCCGGGGTGGTCGGCCGCCGCCCGCAGCACGCTGGTCAGGTGCTTGCGGTCGGAGTCGACCGTACGGGCGACGAAGGACGCCTCCGCGCCGATGGCCAGCGACAGCGGGTTGAAGGGGGCGTCCAGCGAGCCCATCGGGGTCGATTTGGTGATCTTCCCGACCTCGGAGGTGGGGGAGTACTGGCCCTTGGTGAGTCCGTAGATCCGGTTGTTGAAGAGGAGGATCTTCAGGTTCACGTTGCGGCGCAGGGCGTGGATGAGGTGGTTGCCGCCGATGGACAGCGCGTCGCCGTCACCGGTGACCACCCAGACGCTCAGATCCCGCCGGGAGGAGGCGAGCCCGGTCGCGATGGCCGGGGCCCGGCCGTGGATCGAGTGCATCCCGTAGGTGTTCATGTAATAGGGGAAGCGGGAGGAGCAGCCGATGCCGGAGACGAAGACGATGTTCTCCTTCGCCAGCCCCAGCTCGGGCATGAAGCCCTGCACGGCGGCGAGGACCGCGTAGTCGCCGCAGCCGGGACACCAGCGCACTTCCTGGTCGGACTTGAAGTCCTTCATGGACTGCTTGGCCTCTGACTTCGGCACCAGCTGAAGGAGCTCGTTGATCTCGGCCCCGGGCTGCAGGAGCTCGTTGGTCTCAGGCATCGATGGCCTCCTTGAGGGCCGTCGCGAGCTGCTCGGCCTTGAACGGCATGCCGTTGACCTGGTTGTAACTGTGCGCGTCCACCAGGTACTTGGCCCGGATGAGGGTGGCCAGCTGTCCCAGGTTCATCTCCGGGACGACCACCTTGTCGTAACGCCTCAGCACCTCGCCGAGATTCCTCGGGAACGGATTGATGTGGCGCAGATGTGCCTGGGCGATGGGCTCTCCGGCGGCGCGCAGCCGCCGGACGGCGGCGGTGATGGGGCCGTACGTGGAGCCCCAGCCCAGGACCAGCGTCCGGGCTTCCGTGGGGTCGTCGACCTCCACGTCCGGGACCTGGATGCCGTCGATCTTGGCCTGCCGGGTGCGGACCATGAAGTCGTGGTTGGCCGGGTCGTAGGAGATGTTCCCGGTGCCGTCCTGCTTCTCGATGCCGCCGATGCGGTGTTCGAGGCCGGGGGTGCCGGGGACCGCCCAGGGGCGGGCCAGGGTCTGCGGGTCGCGCTTGTACGGCCAGAAGACCTCGGTGCCGTCGGCCAGCTCGTGGTTGGGGCCGTGGGCGAACTGGACGCGCAGGTCCGGGAGCCCGTCCACCTCGGGGATGCGCCAGGGCTCGGAGCCGTTGGCGAGGTACCCGTCGGAGAGCAGGAAGACCGGGGTGCGGTAGGTCAGCGCGATCCGGGCCGCGTCGAGCGCCGCGTCGAAGCAGTCCGCCGGCGTCCTGGGGGCGACGATCGGGACCGGGGCCTCGCCGTTGCGCCCGTACATCGCCTGGAGCAGGTCGGCCTGCTCCGTCTTGGTGGGCAGTCCGGTGGAGGGGCCGCCGCGCTGGATGTCGATGATCAGCAGCGGCAGTTCCAGGGAGACGGCGAGCCCGATGGTCTCCGACTTCAGCGCCACACCCGGCCCCGAGGTGGTCGTCACCCCGAGCGCACCGCCGAACGCGGCGCCCAGCGCGGCACCGATGCCCGCGATCTCGTCCTCGGCCTGGAAGGTGCGCACGCCGAAGTTCTTGTGCTTCGACAGCTCGTGCAGGATGTCGGAGGCCGGGGTGATGGGGTACGAGCCCAGGTAGACCGGCAGGTCCGCCTGCCGGCCTGCGGCGATCAGCCCGTAGGACAGCGCGAGGTTCCCCGAGATGTTGCGGTACGTACCGGTGGGGAAGGCCTGGGTGGCCGGGGCCACCTCGTAGCTGACCGCGAAGTCCTCCGTGGTCTCGCCGAAGTTCCACCCCGCCCGGAACGCCGTCACGTTCGCCTCGGCGATCTGCGGCTTCTTCGCGAACTTGGCCCGCAGGAACGTCTCCGTCCCCTCGGTCGGCCGGTGGTACATCCAGGACAGCAGCCCGAGCGCGAACATGTTCTTGGAGCGCTCGGCCTCCTTGCGGGGGAGTCCGAAGTCCTTCAGCGCCTCGATGGTGAGGGTGGTCAGCGGCACCGGGTGGACGTTGTACGCCTCCAGCGAGCCGTCCTCCAGCGGATTTGTCTGATATCCGACCTTGGCCATCGGGCGTTTGGTGAACTCGTCGGTGTTCACGATGATTTCCGCGCCGCGCGGCACATCCGCGATATTGGCCTTCAGCGCGGCCGGATTCATCGCGACCAGCACGTTGGGCGCGTCGCCCGGAGTCAGGATGTCGTGGTCCGCGAAATGCAGCTGGAACGACGAAACCCCGGGCAGCGTCCCTGCGGGAGCCCGGATCTCGGCGGGGAAGTTCGGCAGGGTGGAGAGGTCGTTCCCGAAGGAAGCGGTCTCCGAGGTGAACCGGTCACCCGTGAGCTGCATACCGTCACCGGAGTCACCCGCGAAACGGATGATCACCCGGTCCAGACGGCGGATCTCTTTGTCACCGTTGTCTGTTGCGGACTGGGGGGCACGCTGTCCCCCCACGAGCGCCTCACTGGCCTCATCGGCCTGTTCGGCGGGGCTACTGACCTGGCTGGTCACTTACTGGACCTCCCTCGGCGCGGTGGCTCGGAACCATCCGGCCCGCCGGCGGTCCCAGGCTCCACCCTACGTCTGTAAGGGTCGCCTTCCTCTGGCCGATCATAAGTTGGACGGCATTTTGAGACGCCTGTCCGGCGCCGCCCCGCCATGATTCATCAGCCACCCGGATCCCCGTCGGACCCTCACTGGAGAGGGCGTGGAGCGAGTCGCGCGTTCCCGGCCCGGCGGTCGGACGCGGCGTCGGAACCGCCGGGAGTGCAGCGGGGAAACCGTCAGGAGTTCAGATAGGTCAGCACGGCCAGCACCCGCCGGTGGTCGCCGTCACTGGGGGACAGCCCGAGCTTCTGGAAGATGTTGCTGACGTGCTTCTCCACCGCGCCATCGCTCACGACCAGCTGTTTCGCCACCGCGGAGTTGGTCCGCCCCTCCGCCATCAGGCCGAGGACCTCGCGCTCACGGGGCGTCAGCCCGGCCAGCACGTCCTGCTTGCGGCTCCGGCCCAGCAGCTGCGCGACGACCTCCGGGTCCAGCGCCGTACCGCCCTGCGCCACCCGGACCACCGCGTCCACGAACTCCCGCACCTCGGCGACCCGGTCCTTCAGCAGATATCCCACGCCCCGGCTGGATCCGGCCAGCAACTCGGTGGCGTACTGCTCCTCTACATACTGCGAAAGGACCAGTACCCCCATGCCCGGGTACTCCTTTCGGAGCCGTACCGCGGCCCGCACGCCCTCGTCCGTGTGGGTCGGCGGCATCCGCACGTCCGCGACCACCACATCGGGCAGCGCGTCCTGCCCGGCGAGGTCGCCCACCGTCTTGATCAGCGCCTCGGCGTCCCCGACCCCCGCCACGACGTCATGACCGAGATCGGTCAGCAGCCGGGTGAGTCCCTCCCGGAGCAGTACCGAATCCTCGGCGATGACTACCCGCACCCTGTCCTCCACCACGACGTCTGTTCCCCCACCACTCGCTGTTCCCGCCCGGATGCCGTTCGGCATCCAGCATCCCAGTATCGGCGGTGACGCGGCGAGCGTTCGAAGGGTTGCGTCGCGCGGGACGGCGGGCGAGGCGTCGCGGAGGAGCGGAGGGGGCGGCTGAGGGGGCGGGCCGCGGTCAGCCGCGCCAGGGGAGTTCGGCGGTGATCTTGGTCGGGCCGCCCACCGGGGACTCGACGACCAGGATCCCGTCCACCGCGTCCAGCCGCTCCGTCAGACCGGCGAGACCGCTGCCCGACGTCAGGCCGGCGCCGCCGCGCCCGTTGTCGGTGACCTGGAGCAGCAGCCGGTCCGCCGTCCGCCACACGTCGACGGACGCCGTGCGGGCCCCGCTGTGTTTGCTGACGTTCTGGAGGAGCTCGGACACGGTGAAGTACGCGATGCCCTCGATGGCCTGCGCGGGCCGGGACGTCAGGTCCACCTCGACGGTGACCGGGACGGTGCAGCGGGAGGCGATGGCGGAGAGGGCGGCGTCGAGGCCTCGGTCGGTGAGGACGGCGGGGTGGATGCCCCTGGCCAGGTCGCGCAGTTCCTGGAGTGCGACTTTGACCTCGCCGTGTGCCTCGTCGACCATCCTGGCGGCGGCCTCGGGGTCGTCGGTCAGCTTCTCCTTGGCGAGGCCCAGATCCATGGCGAGGGCGACGAGGCGGGCCTGGGCGCCGTCGTGGAGGTCGCGTTCGATGCGGCGCAGGTCGGCGGCGGCGGTGTCGACGACCACACCCCGGTCCGACTCCAGCTCCGTGACCCGCGTCGCCAGCCGGGACGGACCCAGCAGCCCGGTCACCATCAGCCGGTCCACCGAGGTCAGACCGCGCACGATCCACGGGGTGACCAGGACGAACAGCAGCCCGACGGCGCTGGTCAGGGCCAGCTCGACGGGGGAGTCCAGATAGACCCGGTGCCCGTCGTCCCCGTACAGCTGGACCCCCTCGACGCCCGTGTACGCCGGGAAGATCCAGTGCCACGCCGGGTAGGTGAAGGCCGCCAGGCCCCAGGACCACAGGGCCGTCGAGACGATGAAGCCGAAGACGGCCCACGGCAGGTGCAGCAGCGAGTAGAGCAGGTGCCGCCAGGACACCCCGCTCTTCAGGACCGCCCCGACCCACGACATCAGCCCGCCGGTCCGCCCCCGCACCGGCTCCGGGGACGCCACGTCGAGGCCCAGCAGTCCACGGGCCCGCGCCCGCTCCAGCGCGCCGAACCCGCGGCACATGGCCAGGCCCCCGGCCAGCACCGGAATCCCCAGGAAGGTGATGAGCAGCCCTGCGCCCAGCGACGTCATGGTGATCGCGAGGGAGAAGAACACGATGCTGAGGGGCAGGCTGAGCAGCAGATACGCGGTCTCGCGCCAGGTCCGGCCCTCGAACGGGGCGCGCAGTACGGCGGGGAACACGTGCTTCGCGTCGGGGCGGTCGTCCCCCGAGCCGGACCCGGACCCGGACCCGGACCCGGACCCGGACCCGGACCCGGCCCCTTTCCTCGAACCGGTGCCGAAGCCGCTGCCGAAGCCGGTGCCGGTGCCGGTGCCCGAGCGCTGCTGGTCCCGCGTATCCGGTCCGTATGCCGTGGCCATGGCGTCCATCCGTTTCTTCCGCGTCTGCTGTTCTGGTTCTGGTTCTGGCTCTGGTTTTGGTTCTGGCTCTGGTTTGGTTCTGTACGTGCTCCGTGCTGCTTCAAGGGTGCTGTCCCGGGCGGCGGCGCACCATGAGGCCGGTCTCCCTCTTCAGCGGGGGGTTTTCCCCACCCCGGAGCCTGCCCTGTCCGGACCTGGACGGGCTCCGGGGGTGCTTACGCCTTCTCCATCCGGCCGCGTGCGGCGGCCTTCTCGTTCTCCCGGTCGCGCCAGGGCAGCTCCGCCGTGACGGTCGTCGGGCCGCCGGGCGGCGAGTCGAGGACGAACAGCCCGTCCACGGCGCCCAGCCGCTCGGCCAGTCCGGACATCCCCGTACCGCCGTCCATCGAGGCGCCGCCGCGTCCATCGTCGGTGACCTGGAGCAGCAGCCGGTCCGCCGTCCGCCACACCTCGACGGACGCCGTGCGGGCCCCGCTGTGTTTGCTGACGTTCTGGAGGAGCTCGGACACCGTGAAGTACGCGATGCCCTCGATGGCCTGCGCCGGCCGCCCCGGCAGATCCACCCCGACCGTCACGGGGACGGTGCAGCGGGAGGCGATGGCGGAGAGGGCGGCGTCGAGGCCTCGGTCGGTGAGGACGGCGGGGTGGATGCCCCGGGCGAGGTCGCGCAGTTCCTGGAGTGCGACTTTGACCTCGCCGTGTGCCTCGTCGACCATCCTGGCGGCGGCCTCGGGGTCGTCGGTCAGCTTCTCCTTGGCGAGGCCGAGCCCCATGGCGAGGGCGACGAGGCGGGCCTGGGCGCCGTCGTGGAGATCGCGTTCGATGCGGCGCAGGTCGGCGGCGGCGGTGTCGACGACCACGCCCCGGTCCGACTCCAGCTCCGCGATGCGGCGTTCCAGCTCGTCGGAGGGCGAGAGCAGCCCGCGCACCATGCCCCGGTCGGCGTTGGCCATGAACCGCGCCGTATAGGGGAGTACCGGCCACAGGACGAAGAGGCTCACGAGCGTCAACGCGAAGGTGAGCACGCCCCACGGCAGCCGGATGAAGGAGTACAGCACCGCGCGCCAGCCCACCGGGTCCTTCAGGCTCGTCCACAGCCAGGCGAAGAACCCCTCCTCGCGGCGGACCCGAGCCATCGGGCTCGGCTCGTCGATCCGCACCCCGAGCAGACCCCGCGCCCGGCCCCGCTCGGCCCGGCCGATCAGCCGCGAACCCTGGAGCCCGACGGCCAGCAGAGGCAGCCCGATGACCGTGACCGCGAGACCGACACCGATGCCGATCATGAGCACCGAGTACACGAACCCGAGGACCGCCAAAGGGAGATTGGCGAGGAGATGCGCGATCTCCTTCCAGGTGTACGTGTCGAAGGCGAAGCGGACGGGCGGCGGCCGGTCGTTACCGGGTACCTGCGGGCTCATGGTCATATGCCCAGCCTGCCGGGTGGGGCATCCGGACGCCATGGGGCTCGTGGGTGGCGATGAAGTGGGGATAACCCCACCCGTTGCCCGACGCGGCTGCTTACTGTTCCTTTACAGGGCCTAGACTCCCGTGCGTACAGATCGTCGAACAGGTTTGAGGGAGCGAGGGGGCGGACGTGACGGACGTTGCGGACCTGTCGGGACCGGCCGTTCTCGCGTCGGAGTACTTCCGCAGCTACTCGGTGGTCGGACTGCTCGCCGTGGTCGGTGTGCTCTTCGTCGCCGTCGCCTTCGGAGCCGGCCGGCTGATGCGCCCGGTGGTCCCGACGCCGGAGAAACTCCTCACGTACGAGTGCGGCGTGGACCCCGTGGGGGAGGGCTGGGCCCACACCCAGGTCCGTTATTACGTGTACGCCTTCCTGTACGTGATCTTCGCCGTCGACTCGATCTTCCTGTTCCCGTGGGCAACCGTCTTCGCCGCGCCCGGATACGGCGCGACGACGCTGGTGGAAATGTTCATCTTCCTCGGTTTCCTGGCCGTGGGACTGCTCTACGCATGGAAGAAGGGCGTCCTCGAATGGACGTGACGAGCCCGTCGTCAGCCGGTCAGCCGCAGCCACAGCCGCAGTCGGGACCGGAGTCGGGTCCCGCACCCGTACCCGGGCCCGAACCCGTACCCACGTTCCTTCCCGAGCCGAAGCGGCTGGGCGTGCTGTCCAGGCTCGCCCCCGAGCCGATGAAGGTGGTCCTCAACTGGGGCCGCCGCTACAGCCTCTGGGTCTTCAACTTCGGACTCGCCTGCTGCGCCATCGAGTTCATCGCCGCCTCCATGGCGCGCCACGACTTCATCCGGCTCGGCGTGATCCCGTTCGCCCCCGGCCCCCGGCAGGCCGACCTCATGATCGTCTCCGGCACGGTGACGGACAAGATGGCCCCGGCGGTGAAGCGGCTGTACGAGCAGATGCCCGAGCCCAAGTACGTCATCTCCTTCGGCGCCTGCTCCAACTGCGGCGGCCCGTACTGGGACTCGTACTCGGTGACCAAGGGGGTCGACCAGATCATCCCGGTCGACGTCTACGTACCCGGCTGCCCGCCCCGGCCCGAGGCGCTGCTCCAGGGCATCCTCAAGCTTCAGGAGAAGATCGCTCGCGAGTCGCTGAGCGAGCGCTACGGGACGGGCGGCGCGGCCCGCCCCTCCACCGCCGCGCTGCGCAGCGGACTGGTCGCCGCACCGTCCGCGCCCGATTCCTCGCCCGATTCCGCGCAGGAGGAGGGGAAGTGACCGCCGACGAGAGCGCCGAGGCTTATGACGGGCTGCCGGACGCCGTCACCGAGATCTTCGGCGAGGACGCCACGGCGGAGCAGGCGTACGAACTGCTGACCGTCGACGTGCCGCCCACGTCCTGGATCGCCGCGCTCGAAACAGCGCGCGACCGGCTCGGCTGCACCTACTTCGACTGGCTGAGCGCCGTGGACGAACCGGGCACGGGCTTCCGGGTCTGCGCCCACCTCGCCGCGCTGCCCGACCGCACCGGACCCGGTCCTGCGGTCCGCCGGCTGCTGCTCCGTACGACCGTTCCGCACGAGGCCGCCGTGCTGCCCAGCGCGATCGACGTCTACGCGGGCGCCGGCTGGCACGAGCGCGAGACGCACGAGATGTTCGGCATCGGCTTCGACGGCCACCCGCACCTGGTGCCCCTGCTGCTGCCCGAGGGCTTCGAGGGCCACCCGCTGCGGAAGGACTTCGTCCTGGCGGCCCGCGTGGCGAAGGCCTGGCCGGGCGCCAAGGAGCCGGGCGAGTCCGAGCACGGCGGCCCGAAGCGCCGCACGATGCTCCCGCCCGGCGTCCCCGACCCGAACGAGTGGGGCCCGCTGAAGGGCCAGCTCCCCCCTGCCCCCGCCCGCCCCGCCCGTGCGGCGAGGCCCGCGGGCGACCGCCCGGCCCGCCGCACCCGCAGCGCGAGCGACGGCTCGGCGGCCCAGCGGCCGGCCGCGGGCGCCCCAGCCACGACGGGCGAGGCACCTGGACCAGCACCCACGACGGGCGCTGCCCCGACGCCTGCTCCGGCCCCAACTCCTCCTCCGGCTACGGAGGCGTCAGCTCCGGCTGCGGACGCGCCGTGGCACAACGCCCGCCCGGCTTTCGACGACGCACCGTCGGACGTAGCGCCGTCCCCGGCTGACGCCGGTACCCCGGCTGACGCCGGTACCCCGGCTGACGCCGGTACCCCGGCTGACGCCGGTACCCCGGCTGACGCCGCTGCCTCTGATTCGGCCTCATCCCAGCCCCTCCGGCGTTTGAGGAGCGGGGGTCCGGGGGCGGAGCCCCCGGTTCGGGAAGGGGCGGGTAGGGGAGAGCCCCCGCGCAGCGGCACCGACACCCCCACCCCCGAGCAACCCTCAGACGCAGCAGCCGCAGCAGACACACCTGAAACCCCAGAGACCCCCGAGACCCCCGACACCCCCGCCGGAGGCGAAGAGTGAACGACGTACTGGACGTCGCCCTCCGCCTAGTCATCGTGTTCGCGGTGTTCATGGCCGTCCCCCTCATCGTGGGCCAGGCCGAACACAAGGTGATGGCCCACATGCAGGGCCGCCTGGGCCCCATGTACGCCGGCGGCTTCCACGGCTGGGCCCAGCTCGTCGCGGACGGCGTGAAGTTCGTACAGAAGGAAGACATCGTCCCGGCCGAGGCCGACCGCCGGGTCTTCCAGCTGGCCCCCGCCGTCGCGCTGCTCCCGTATCTCCTCGTACTCGTAGCGATCCCGATCGGCCCGGGGGAGGGCGCGGTCGGCCAGGTGGTCGACGCGGGCATCTTCTTCGTGCTCGCCGTGATGGGCGTCGGCGTGCTCGGCTCGCTCATGGCGGGCTGGGCCTCGGCCAACAAGTTCTCGCTGCTCGGCGGCATCCGCACCGCCGCTCAGTTGCTCGCGTACGAGCTGCCGATGCTGCTCGCCGCCGCCTCGGTGGCGATGGCGGCCGGTACGGTCTCGCTCCCCGGCATCCTCGACGCCTTCGAGTGGTGGTGGCTGCCCTGGCAGATCGTCGGAGCTCTGGTCTTCTTCGTGGCCGGGCTCGCCGAACTCCAGCGCCCGCCGTTCGACATGCCGGTCGCCGACTCGGAGATCATCTTCGGCGCGTACACCGAGTACACCGGCCTCCGGTTCGCCCTGTTCCTGCTCGCCGAGTACGCGGGCATCGTCGTGCTGTGTGCGCTGACCACCGTCCTCTTCCTGGGCGGCTGGCACGGCCCGCTGGGCGCCGACGGACTGGGCTGGGTCTGGACGCTCCTGAAGGTCGCCGTCCTCGCCTTCGTCGTCATCTGGCTGCGGGTCAGTTATCCGCGGCTCCGTGAGGACCAGCTGCAGAAGCTCGCCTGGACCACGCTCATCCCGCTCGCTCTCGCGCAGATCGCGCTCACCGGCATCGTGAAGGTGGCGATCAACTAGTGCCCCCGATCCCCGGCGCAGGCCTGGCCAAGGGCCTCGCCGTCACCCTGCGGACGATGACGAAGAAGACCGTCACCGCCCAGTACCCGGACACGCAGCCCGAGCTGCCGCCCCGCTCCCGAGGCGTCATCGCGCTGTTCGAGGAGAACTGCACGGTCTGCATGCTCTGCGCCCGTGAGTGCCCCGACTGGTGCATCTACATCGACTCCCACAAGGAGACGGCGCCCGCCGCGGCCCCGGGCGGGCGCGAGCGCAGCCGCAATGTGCTGGACCGCTTCGCCATCGACTTCTCGCTCTGCATGTACTGCGGGATCTGCATCGAGGTGTGCCCGTTCGACGCGCTGTTCTGGTCTCCGGAGTTCGAGTACGCGGAGACGGACATCCTCGAACTCACCCACGAGCGCGACAAGCTCCGCGAGTGGATGTGGACGGTGCCGGAGCCGCCGGCGCTCGATCCGGGGGCCGAGGAACCCAAGGAGATCGCCGCCGCCCGCAAGACGGCGGACAAGCTCCAGGCCAAGCGTGAGCAGGAGGAGGCCGCCGCCGAGGCTGCCCCACCCGCCGAGGCTGCCCCACCGGCCCCACCGGCCCCACCGGCCCCACCCGCCCCGACGGACCAGGAGGGCCAGGCGTGATGCCCGCCACCGTCCTCGCCGCCGGGAGCCACCCCGGTTTCCTCTCCCCGTCCGGTATCGAGATCGCCTTCGTCCTGGTCGGGATCGCCACCCTCGGCGCGGCCCTCGTCACCGTCACGACCAGGCAGCTGGTGCACGCGGCCCTCTGGCTGATCGTGGCGCTCGGCGGCCTCGCCGTCGAATACCTCCTGCTCACGGCCGAGTTCATCGCCTGGGTGCAGGTACTGATCTACGTAGGGTCCGTCGTCGTCCTCCTGCTGTTCGGCCTGATGCTCACCAGGGCCCCCATCGGCCGCTCCCCGGACGCCGATTCGGAGAACCGCTGGGCCGCCCTCGCGGTGGCCGTCGCCGCCGCCGGCACCCTCGTATGGGTCGTCGTGGACGCCTTCCGCACCACCTGGATCGAACTGGACGGACCGGCCCAGGGATCCACCGAGGTCACCGGCGCCTTCCTCTTCCGGAACTGGGTACTCCCCTTCGAAGCGCTCTCCGTTCTCCTGCTCGCGGCCCTCGTCGGCGCGATCGTCCTGTCCCGCAAGGGCCGGGAGAGGACCACCCCGGCCGGCCCGCGCCGAGAGGACAAGAGCTGATGCACCTCGCCTATCCCGCCGTGCTCGCCGTCCTCCTCTTCTGCACCGGCCTCTACGGGGTGCTCGCGCGCCGCAACGCGATCCTCGTCCTGATGTCCGTCGAGCTGATGCTCAACGCCGTCAACCTCAACCTGGTCGCCTTCGACGTCTGGCTCCGCGACGCCCTGCACTCCGGCCAGGCCCTCACCCT
The DNA here is from genome assembly GCF_041435055.1 of Streptomyces sp. NBC_00341. NCBI lineage: Bacteria > Bacillati > Actinomycetota > Actinomycetes > Kitasatosporales > Streptomycetaceae > Streptomyces > Streptomyces sp. NBC_00341. The sequence goes on from NZ_CP108002.1 coordinate 5,346,243, forward strand.
GTTCACCATCGCCATCGCGGCGGCGGAGATCGGTATCGGCCTGGCCATCGTCCTCGCGGTGTACCGCAACCGAGGCAGTTCCGACATCGACCGCCTCCGCGACACCGCCGAGACCGACGAGGCCGAAACGGTCCCGGCCGGCGACGACGACGCGAGCGATGTCGAAGCCCCGCAAGCCGCCGAAGACCAGGCCACTGCTCCGGCAGGGAAGGCAAAGAAGGCAGAGGCCACTCCGTGACCACCACGACCCTCGCCGTCCTCGTCCCCCTCCTCCCGTTCCTGGGAGCCGCGGCCGGACTCCTCCTCGGGCGCAGCGCCCCCGGCTTCGTCCGTCCGCTGGCGGTACTGCCCTCCCTCGCCTCCCTCGTCATCGCGGCCGTCGTCGCCGCACGCCAGGGCGGCGGCCGGGCCATCGACGCCGCGACCCAGCTCACCCCCACCGGATCGGTCCCGATCGACCTGGCCCTGCACCTCGACGGCTTCGCGGTCCTCGTGGCCGTGCTGGTCGCCCTGGTCGCGAGCTGCGTGCAGATCTACTCGACCGCGTACCTGCGCGACGACCCCCGCTACCCCTCGTACGCGGCTCTCGTCTCCCTCTTCACCTCCGCGATGCTGCTCGTCGTCTACTCCGGCGACCTGATGGTGCTCCTGGTCGGCTGGGAGATCATGGGCATCTGCTCCTACTTCCTGGTCGGCCACTACTGGGAGACGCCCGAGGCCCGCGCGGCCTCCCTCAAGGCGTTCCTGGTCACCAAGCTCGGTGACGTCCCCTTCCTCATCGGCCTGTTCGCCCTCGCCGCCGACACGGGCACCTTCCGCATCACCGGCATCCTGGGCTCCGTCGCCCACGGCGGCCTCGACCACCCCACCGTGATCGCCCTGCTGCTCCTGGCCGGCGTCGCGGGCAAGTCCGCGCAGTTCCCGCTGCACACCTGGCTGCCCGACGCGATGGCCGGTCCCACCCCCGTGTCCGCGCTGATCCACGCGGCGACGATGGTCGCGGCCGGCATCTACTTCGTGGCCCGGCTGCTCCCCGTCTTCGCCGCCTCCGGCGCGGCGCTCGTCGTCCTCGCCGTGATGGCCGCCGTCACGATGATCGGCTCCGGACTCGCCGCCCTCGCCCAGGACGACATCAAACGCGTCCTCGCCTACTCCACGATCGGGCAGCTCGGCTACATGTCCGGCGCCCTGGCCGTCGGTGACCGTGGCGCGGCCGTCTTCCACCTCCTCTCGCACGGCGCGTTCAAGGCCGTCCTCTTCCTCGCCGCGGGCGTCGTCATCCACGCCGCGGGGACCAACTCACTGGCCGCGATGTCCCGCATGGGCGGCCTGGCCAAGCGCATCCCGGACGCGTACTGGACGATGACCGTCGCGCTCCTCGCGCTGGCCGCCATCCCGCCGTTCGCCGGCTTCTTCTCCAAGGAAGCCGTCCTCGTCGCCGCCGAGCACACCGCCCTCGGTGACCGCCACGTCGCCCCGGCCGCCGCCGGCTGGACCGTGCTGGTCGCCGGACTCCTGGCCGCCGTGCTCACCGCCGCGTACGCCACCCGCCTCTGGCTCCTCGCCTTCCGGGGTCGGGGCGCGGAGGCCCCCGACCACGGCAGGCAGCCCGTCGCCATGACCTCGGTCCTGTGGGTACTGGCCGTCCCCACCATCGCCTTCGGACTGACCGTCGGTGTGCTCGGCGACTGGTTCGACGGCCACAGCCTCACCCCGTCGCTGACCACCGCCGTCCTGTCCACCGGCGTCGGCCTCGTCGGCGGACTCGTCACCTACGGGGCCTGGCGCCACACCACCGCGCTCGCCGCCCGTACCCCCATGGGCTCCGTCACCGCCCACCCCGACGCCGAACCGGCCCTCATCGAGGTCGAGGCGCTGGAGAGCCACACCGCCGCCTACGGAGACGCCGGTGACGCCCCCGACCCGGCCGACCCCGGCCGACTGCTGCTCGGCCCGCTCCACCGCCACGCGGCCACCGGCTTCCACCTGGACGCCGTCTACGCGGCCCTGTTCGTCCGCCCGGTCCAGGCCGCCGCGAGCCTCGTCCGCTTCCTGGACCGCGAGGTCGTCGACACCTACGTACGCGGCTCCGCCACCGGCGCACGCTGGCTCGGCACCGCCGTCCGCCGTGCCCAGACCGGCAACGTGCAGACCTACCTCAGCGCGCTGCTCGCCGGTTCCCTGGTCCTGGCGGTCGCCGCCGTCGTCTTCGCCAACGTCAACGCCGGGTCGTGAGCCGTGATCGATATGAGCGAATCCGTGATGCAGTTCCTTCTGGCGTTCATCGTCGTCGCCCCGCTGCTCGGAGCCGTCGCGGCCCTGCTCCCGGCCCCGCCCGGAATGAAGGGCCGCAACCCCGACCAGGCCGTGCTCCGCCACGGCGTGACCGTGACCGGCGTGATCCTCCTCGCCGCGATCGTGCTCGTCCTGGGCTTCGACCACGACCACCCGTCGAAGATGCAGGCCACCACCGACATCAGCTGGATCCCGGCGCTCGACGTCCGCATCCATCTCGGCATCGACGGCATCTCGCTCCCCCTTCTCGTACTGACCGCGCTGCTGACCTTCCTCTGCGCGCTCCACAGCTACTTCAAAATGCCGGCCGGCCCCTCCCCGAAGGCCTTCGTCGCACTGATCCTGCTCCTGGAGTCCGGCACCCTCGCGACCTTCGCCGTCCTCGACCTGCTGCTGTTCTTCCTGGCGTTCGAGATGGTGCTCATCCCGATGTACTTCCTCATCGCCCGCTGGGGCGGTGCGCGGAAGCAGGCGGCCGCCTGGAAGTTCATCCTCTACACCCTGCTCGGCTCGGTCGTCATGCTGCTCGGGCTGCTCCTCATCGGACTGAAGAGCGGCACCTTCGACATGGTGGCACTCGCCACTGACAACGGCCGCGGCCTCACCTCGTCCGTGCAGGTCATCGCCGTTCTCGCGATCGGCATCGGACTCGCCGTCAAAACCCCGATGTGGCCGCTGCACAGCTGGCTCCCGGACGCCCACACCGCCGCTCCCACGGTCGGCTCCGTCCTCCTGGCGGGCGTCCTGCTGAAGATGGGCACGTACGGATTCGTCCGGATCCTGCTCCCGATCGCCCCCGACGGCATGCACACCTTCGCGCCCTACCTCGCGGCCTTCGCGGTCGCCGGCATCATCTACGGGTCGCTCGCCTGCCTGGCGCTGGCCCGGCCCGGCGCCAAGGGCGACCTGAAGCGCCTGATCGCGTACTCCTCCGTCGGCCACATGGGCTTCGTCCTCCTCGGCATCGCGAGCATGACCCCCACCGGCGTCAACGGCGCGCTCTTCGCCAACATCGCCCACGGGCTCATCACCGGCCTGCTGTTCTTTCTGGTCGGCGCGGTCAAGGACCGCTACGGAACCGCCGACCTCGACACCCTCTCCGGTGCCACCGGCGCCGCGCTCTACGGCAGCGCGCCCCGCCTCGGCGGCCTCCTCGCGTTCACCGCGGTCGCCTCCCTCGGCCTGCCCGGACTGGCCGGGTTCTGGGGCGAGATGCTGACCCTGTTCGGCGCCTTCGACCCGGCCGACGGGCTGAGCCGCCCCGCCTTCCTGACGTTCATGTCCATCGCCGCGTTCGGCACCCTGCTCACCGCCGCGTACATGCTCATCCTGGTACGCCGCGTCTGCATGGGCGCCAAGCCCGAGGAACCGCACCGGATCCCCGACATCCAGCACCACGAGTTCGCCGCCTGGACCCCCCTCGCCGCCCTCACCGTCCTGGCCGGGCTGTGGCCCGCCGTCCTCCTCGGCCTCACCGACCCGGCCGTGCAGAAGCTCCTCGCAGGAGGCAAGTCGTGACCACAGCGGCCGAGAGCACCACCGGCCTCGTCCAGACCGCGGCGGGGGACGCCACCGGCCTCGTCCAGACCGCGGCGGGGGACGCCACCGGCCTCGTCCGGACCGCGGCGGGAGGCACGTCCAGCCTCGTCCAGTCCGTCGACTGGCTCGCCATCGCGCCCCCGCTCACCGTCGCGGCCGTCGCCCTCGTCATCCTGGTCGCCGACCTCTTCGTACCCAAGGAACGCAAACCGCTGCTCGGCTACGGAGCCGTCGCCGGTCTCGTGGCCGCCCTGGCACTGCTCCTCCCGCTGCGCGACGGCGACCGCTCCACCTTCTGCCTCACCACCGGCACCCACGCCTGCAGCTACACCGCCGACCACTTCACCCTGGTCATCCAGCTCCTCGTGCTCGGCGGCGCGCTGCTCACCGCGCTGCTGTCGATCGGAGACACCCGCAAGCTGCCGGCCGGCGAGTTCTGGTTCCTGCTGCTGTCCTCCGCCGCGGGAGCCGCGCTGCTGCCCGCCGCCCGCGACCTCGCCACGCTCGTCGTCGCCCTCGAAGTCGCCTCGCTGCCCGCCTTCGCCCTCGTCGGCATCAAGCGCGGCGACCGGCGGTCCTCCGAGGCCGCGCTGAAGTTCTTCCTGTCCTCCGTCGTCGCGACCGCCGTGATGCTCCTCGGCGTCAGCTTCGTCTACGCGGCGACCGGCACCCTCCACCTCACGGAGATCGCCACCCGCCTCGACGACGTACCCGGACAGCTCGCCACCCTCGCCGAGGCGGGCGTCGCCCTCACCCTCGTCGGCTTCGCCTTCAAGACGGCCGCGGCGCCCTTCCACTTCTGGGTCCCCGACACCTACGTCGGCGCCCCGCTGCCGATCGCCGCCTACCTCTCGGTCGTCGGAAAGGCCGTCGGCTTCTCCGGCCTCATCCTCGTCACCGTGGTCGCGTTCCCCTCCTACGCGGACGTCTGGGGCCCCGCCCTCGCCGTCCTCGCCGCGCTCACCATGACCGTCGGCAACGTCGCCGCGCTGCGCCAGAACGCCACCCGCGCCCGCAGCGCCGTACGCCTCCTCGCCTGGTCGTCCGTCGCGCAGGCCGGCTACCTCCTGGTGCCGATCGCCGCCGCCGCGTACGCCGGCGACCGGCAGATCGGCTCCACCGTCGCGTACGCCCTCATGTACGCCGTCGTGAACCTCGGCGCCTTCGCGGTGGCCGCCCTGGTCGCCCGTACCCACCCGGGCAACCGTCTGGCCGACTACCGCAACCTCTACGCCACCCGCCCCCTGGCCGCCCTCACCCTGGGCTTCTTCCTGCTCTGCCTGGCCGGACTGCCGCCGGGCATCATCGGCCTCTTCGCCAAGGTCACCGTCTTCTCCTCGGCCGTCGACGCCGGACTCGGCTGGCTCGCCGTCGTCATGGCCGTCAACGTCGTGATCGCGCTGTACTACTACCTCCAGTGGACCGCCGCCCTGTTCCGCGGCCCCGCGGAGGACGAAGCACGGGACGGCGCCCAGGACCGGACGGCCGAGGACAGTACTGACCAGCGGCCCGCCGCCCCCCACCGCGCCCCGGCACCGCTCACCGCCGCGATCGTCATCACCGCCGTCGCCGGCATCGCCCTGTCGGGCGCTCCGCAGGCCGTCCTCAGGTTCGCCGGCGTCAACCTGTTCTGACGCGTACCAAGATCGGTTTGCCCGGCGCGGTCCGCGCAGGGCAGGGTCATGCCCGCGCAACGGCGCGTACGGACGTCACATCACAACAGAGGAGCCAGAGGCAGTGCTGAACGGGTTCAAGGAATTCATCCTGCGCGGAAACGTCATCTCCATGGCGATCGGCCTCGCCGTAGGAGCCGCGTTCACCGCGGTCGTCACCGGGTTCAGCAACGCGTTCATCGTGCCGCTGATCGGCCTCATCACCCGGGGCACCGGTGACTTCAGCAAGGCCGAGTTCAAGTTCGACGGTGTGACGTTCCCCTACGGCCTCTTCGTCGCCGCCGCGATCGCCTTCCTCATCACCGCCGCGGTCCTCTACTTCTGTGTCGTCATGCCCATGGCCAAGGTCCAGGACCGCTTCACCGCCAAGAAGGACCAGGAAGCGGTCGACATCAAGGCCGCCCTGCGCGACTGCCCCCGCTGCTACACGGAGATCCCCGCCGTCGCCTCCCGCTGCGCCCACTGCACCAGCGAGGTCGAGCCCGACCCCGAGGCCCTCGCGCTCGCCAAACTCCCCGTCCAGCGCTGACCCGGCGGTACCCCTCCACCCGTACGGCCTACGGCTCGCTCCGGAACGAACTCCCGGAGCGAGCCGGGCCCCGCGGCAGCGAGCACAAGGGAACTAGCTCTCCTCGCCTGGCGTTGACCAGTACGGGAGGCTCCACTGGGGAGTGGAGCACCACCAAGCAAGGGTTCCCCTGCTGCACCATTTGGAGGGCGTACCGTGCACCGCCGGCACAACGGGCTGAGAACCGCCGTACTCCTCGGGGGCCTGTCCGCACTCATCATTCTCATCGGCAGCTTCTTCGGACGTACGGGCCTGATCGTCGCGCTCCTGGTAGCCGTCGGCACCAACGCCTACGCGTACTGGAACAGCGACAAGCTGGCGCTGCGCGCCATGCGCGCCCGTCCGGTGAGCGAGTTCGAGGCGCCCCAGCTCTACCGCATGGTCCGCGAGCTCTCCACGGCCGCCCGGCAGCCCATGCCGCGGCTCTACATCTCCCCGACGCAGGCCCCCAACGCCTTCGCGACCGGTCGCAACCCGCGCAACGCGGCGGTCTGCTGCACCGACGGCATCCTCCAGATCCTGGACGAGCGGGAGCTGCGCGGCGTCCTCGGCCATGAGCTGAGCCACGTCTACAACCGCGACATCCTGATCTCGTCCGTCGCCGGAGCCCTCGCCTCCGTCGTCATGTTCCTGGTCAACTTCGCCTGGCTGATCCCGGTCGGCCGCTCCAACGACGACGAGGGCCCCGGCATCCTCGGCATGCTCCTGATCATGATCCTGGGCCCGCTCGCCGCCTCCGTCATCCAACTGGCCGTCAGCCGCTCCCGGGAGTACGAGGCGGACGCCTCCGGCGCCCAGCTCACCGGTGACCCGCTGGCCCTTGCCGCCGCCCTGCGTAAGCTTGATGCCGGAACCAAGCAGCTTCCACTGCCCCCCGAACCGCGGATCGAGACAGCGAGCCACATGATGATCGCCAACCCGTTCCGCCCCGGCCGGGGCATGTCCAGGATGTTCTCGACCCACCCGCCGATGGCGGAGCGCATCGCCCGACTTGAGCAGATGGCAGGTCATCGCCCATGAAGACAATTCTGAACGTTATTTGGCTGGTCCTGTGCGGCTTCTGGATGTTCCTGGGCTACCTGCTCGCGGGGCTCCTGCTGTGCATCACGATCATCGGCATCCCGTTCGGCCTCGCGGCCTTCCGCATCGGCGTCTACGCCCTGTGGCCCTTCGGCCACCGCGTCGTCGACCGCCGGGACGCGGGCGCGCCCTCCTGCGTCGGCAACGTGCTCTGGCTGGTCCTCGCCGGCTGGTGGCTGGCGCTCGGTCACATCACCACCGGCATCGCCCTGTGCATCACGATCATCGGCATCCCCCTGGGCATCGCGAACTTCAAGCTGATCCCGGTATCGCTGATGCCCTTCGGCAAGGAGATCGTCAGCACCGACGAGCAGTTCGCCGGCTGGTGACGGACGGCTGGTGACGACGGCCCGGTGACGGACGGCGCGCGAGTGGCTTACGGCGCCGCGAGTGGCGTAGGGCCAGCTCACAGCCCATGTCTCGCAACCACCCACCCCTCACCCGCGTCTTGGATTCCAAGACCGAGTGAGGGGTAGGTTCGCACGCATGACGATTATTGGCTGGATCATTCTTGGACTTGTCGCGGGCGTCATCGCCAAGATCCTGCTGCCGGGACGCGACCCCGGCGGCCTCGTGGGCACCACGCTCATAGGGATCGTCGGCGCCTTCGTGGGTGGCTGGATATCCGCGCGCTTCCTGGACCGCCCGATCTCCAAGGACGACTTCTTCGACGCGGCGACCTGGATCTCGGCCATCGGCGGCTCGTTGATCCTGCTGATCGCCTACCGGCTGCTGTTCGGGAACTCCCGCGAACGCCGCTGACGCCCCTGCCGTTGTCCGTCCTCAGACGCCCAACCCGGTCTCGCGAAGGGTCAGATTGAGCCGACCACCGCTCATGCCTGTCGCGGGACCGGCCGTCCCCGGGTGGATCCTCGGCACCCCGTGGAACGCGAAACGCGAAGGCCCGCCGAAGACGAACAGATCGCCCGAGGCCAACTCCACGTCGGTGTAGGGCCTTCCGCGGCCCTCCGTGTTGCCGAAGCGGAAGACGCAGCTGTCACCGATGCTCAGCGACACCACAGGCGCACCGGACCGCTCCTCCTTGTCCTGGTGCATGCCCATCCGCGCCGCGTCGTCGTAGAAGTTGATCAGTGCGGTGTCCGGCGCGTAGGCCCGTACCTGGCTCTCCTGCCCGTACGCCGCCACCAGCGCGGCCCGCCCCAACTCCCCGAGCCACTCCGGGAACGGGGCGACCGGTGCGCCGTTCACGTCGTCCGCCGTGCGCGTGTAGCGGTACGGCTGCCAGTGCCACCCCAGGCACACCGTCCGCACGGACATCACCCCGCCGCCCGGCAGCGCCGTGTGCCGCAACGGCACGGGCCCGCGAGCCCACTCCCGGCAGGCCGCCACCAACTCCCGCTGCCGCTCCTCGGAAAGCCATTCGGGAACATGCACCGCCCCGGGCGCGATCTCCGCCCGAGGCCGGGGAAAGAGCCCGGCCATATCAGCTCGCCGCCAGGGCGCCCTCAAGCCCCAGAAGCCGCTCCTTGCGCTCCAGGCCGCCCGCGTAGCCGCGCAGCGCCCCGTCGGCGCCGATCACCCGGTGGCACGGCCGTACGACCAGCACGGGGTTGCGCCCGATCGCCGTGCCCACGGCACGCACCCCCGCCCCGGAGGCGCCGACCCGCTCGGCGATCTGCCCGTACGACACCGTCTCCCCGTACGGGACCTCGTCCAGCGCGGCCCACACCCGGCGCTGGAACTCGGTGCCCAGGCCGTCCGCGAGGGCGATGTCGAAGCGGGTCCGCCGCCCCTCGAAGTACTCCCGCAGCTGCCCGGCGATCCCGGCGAAGGCCCCGGGCTCGCTGATCCAGCCGTCCTGGACGACCGCCGCGCCCTTCTGGCCCGGCAGGGAGAGCGAGACGAGCGCGACCCCGTCGCCGGCCGGTCCGGAGGCCTTCTCACCGACCAGCAGCAGCTCGCCCAGTGGGCTGTCGACCGTCGCGTACATGGTCATGACTCGTACCTCTTCTCGTCCGACGGACAGCGCGGTCATCGGCTGCCACGGACCAGTCTGCGTCGCCCGAACCGCCGGGACCGGCGGTATTCGGACATGACGTCCGGACGCGGAACCACCCATTCCGCCCCGCGTCCGGACCGCCGCTTCCTACCGGTAGTTCGCGAACTGCACGGCGAAGTCGAAGTCCTGGCCCTTGAGCAGCGCCTGAACGGCCTGCAGGTCGTCCCGGCTCTTCGAGCTGACCCGCAGCTCGTCACCCTGGACCAGGGCCTTGACGCCCTTGGGGCCCTCGTCACGAATGATCTTCGCGACCTTCTTGGCGTTCTCCTGGGAGATGCCCTCCTCGATGGTGGCGAAGAGCTTGTACTCCTTGCCGGACAGCTGGGGCTCGCCCACGTCCAGCGACTTCAGCGAGATGCCGCGCTTGATCAGCTTGGACTGGAAGATGTCGAGGATCGCCTTGACCCGCTCCTCGCCGCTCGCCTCCATGAGGATCTTCTCGCCCGACCAGGAGATCGAGGCGCCGGTGCCCTTGAAGTCGTATCGCTGCGAGATTTCCTTTGCGGCCTGGTTGAGGGCGTTGTCGACCTCCTGCCGCTCGACCTTCGAGACGATGTCGAAACTGGAGTCGGCCATGACGTGTGGCTCCTTGTATCGGGGGTGCTGGAAACGGAATGTCTACGGGGCGGCCGCGGGGCCCACTGGCACCACGCCGCCGACCAAAGCCTAGCCACCCCGGCCCGCGCGGGCCGCTGATCAATCCAGTGGCGTAGCACCCCTGGGCATCAGGTATCGTTTACGTCGTTGCCACAGAGCGCCGTCGCGAGACGGGCCCGACGGCAGCATCCCTTGGCGGTGTGCCCGAGTGGCCAAAGGGAGCAGACTGTAAATCTGCCGGCTCAGCCTACCCAGGTTCGAACCCTGGCGCCGCCACAAAGCAAGGCCCTCGTCCTCGGACGGGGGCCTTCTCTGTTGTGCCGGTCGCGAAGGGCGTAACCATGGAAATGGAACCCGTACTGGTCAGTGCCTGCCTGCTGGGCGTGCCCTGTCGCTTCGACGGCCGGGGCAAGGCCTCCGCCGAGCTCGCCGCGGCCATCGGTGACCGCAGGGCCGTGTCCTGCTGCCCCGAGGTCGCCGCCGGGCTGCCCACGCCCCGCCGCCCCGCCGAGATCGTCGGCGGCGACGGCCATGATGTGCTGGACGGCCGCGCACGCGTCGTGGACGACTCCGGGCACGATGTGACCGAGGCGTTCCTGGACGGCGCGCGGCGGGCCCTGGAGGCGGCGCGCGAGGCCGGTTGCACCGAGGCGTTGCTGATGGCCCGGAGCCCTTCGTGCGGGCGCGGCAGGGTTTATGACGGGACGTTCACCGGGGGGCTGCACGAGGGTGACGGGGTGACGGCGGCCCTGCTGGAGCGGCACGGCATCACCGTACGTCCGGCACCGGGCGGCTGACCGGGGCGGCCGGACCCCGGCGCCCCGCCGTCAGTTGCCCGCGATGTCCTTCACCGCGACCATCACCGGCACGTTGCCCGAGATGAGTTCCAGCGTCAGGCCCGCCGTCGCCGGGGTGTCCAGCAGCTCCATGAGCGCGGCCGCCACGTCGTCGCGCGGGACCGGGCCCCGGCCGGTCGACGCGGCGAGCAGCACCTGGCCGGTGCCGGCGTCGTTGGTCAGCATGCCGGGGCGCAGGATCGTCCAGTCGAGCGCCGTCCTGGAGCGCACGTACGCGTCCGCCGCGCCCTTGGCCCGCAGGTACGCGTCGAACACCTCGTCGCCGGGGTGGTCCGCGTCGGCGCCCATGGACGAGACGACGACGTAGCGCCGTACCCCCGCCCGTTCCGCCGCGTCCGCGAAGAGCACGGCGGCGCCGCGGTCCACCGTGTCCTTGCGGTCCGTGCCGCTGTTGGGGCCCGCACCGGCCGCGAAGACCACCGCGTCGGCCCCGCGGAGCACCTCCGCGGTCTCCTCCACGGTGGCCGATTCGAGGTCCAGGACCACCGGCTCCGCGCCGACGGCCCGCAGGTCGTCACGCTGTCCGGGATCGCGGATGATCCCCACCGCCTCGTCCCCGCGCGCAGCGAGCAGCCGCTCGAGCCGCAGCGCGATCTGACCATGTCCACCTGCGATGACAATGCGCATGCTCACGACCGTACGCCGCAGCGCGCCGCAGCGCGCTCAAGCCCCGCCGCCGCGACCGGAATCCGGCCGTCCCTGGCGGGGGAGTCCGGCGCCGCCCGGCTCGGAGTCGCAGTACTCGCGTACCGCGCTCGTCCGGGCCACCACCCGGCCGCGGTGCACCACGATCCGGCTGTAGGCCAGTGAGAGCACCCCGGTGAGCTGTTCGCCGCGCACGGCGAGCAGCTCGGCCGGGAAGCCCGCCTCGATCCGCACCTCCGGCAGCCCCATCGCCCCTCTGGCCTCCGCGGACACGGCCTCGTAGGCGTGCTCGGCGCTCAGCCCGCTCTGCGAGGCCAGCAGGAAGGCGGCCTCCAGCGGGTCGCCGCGTCCCACCGGGTTGGCGAGGTCCCGCAGCGCCCCGCTGCCCGCCGCGACCCGGACCCCGGCGGCGCGCAGCAGCCGTACCGGGGCGGTACCCCGGCGCTCCGCCCCGCAGCAGCCTCCCTGGGGCAGGCAGATGACCGTCACACGGGACGCGGCGAGCTGGTCCGCGGCACGGGCCGCGGCCTCCCTGGGAAGCCGGGAGAGGCCCGCGCAGGGGCCGACGGCGACCCCTTGGCGCAGTCCGCCGGCCATGGTGGCGAGCCGGGCCAGCCGGGCCGGGTCGTCACTGTCCGTGTGCAGATCGACGGGGCAGCCGTGTTCGGCGGCGATCTCCAGTACGGCTTCCGCGTACCCCGTCGGGTCCGGATCCAGGTCGGGGCAGCCGCCGACCGCCCCGGCGCCCATCTTCACCGCGTCGCGGAGCATGGCCAGGCCGTCGGCGCCCGCGATGCCGGTGAGCAGCCGGGGGACGGCGACCGCGGTCAGATCGGCGAGCCCGCGCAGCGACCGGCGTGCCTGGAGGACGGCTTCGAGGGCGGCGAGGCCCTGTACGTCGCCGATCCGCACGTGCGAGCGCAGCGCGGTCGCGCCGTGCCCGAGTTGCAGCAACGCGGCCTCTGTGGCGCGCCGCTGGACGTCCTCGGGGAGCTGCGAGGCCGGTCCGGGGGCGCCGGAAACGGCGTCGTCGGCGGTGAGCGCGGTGTCGCTGTGGGCGTGCGGCTCGGCGGGCGCCGGCAGCAGGAGGTAACCGCGCAGATTGATGCGCGCGCCGGACGCGGGGAGGCTGCCGGCGGTGCCGACGGCCTCGATCCGGCTGCCGCCGAGCCGTACGTCCACGATGCGGCCGTCGGTGAGACGGGCGCCGCAGAGCGTCAGTGCCGTGCTCTCCCGGCTGTCGGACGCGTCGGCGGCGTGGTCGTCCGGCGGCCGCGGCCTGCTGTCGGGCATCGCGCTCCAGGGAAGGGGACAGGATTACGCAGAGTGAGACGAGCCTAGGGGTGTGATGTACCGGGATCGAGGAGGAGCTGAATAGTCGTACCGGTGGCCGTCCGCAGGGGCGTGCGCAGGGGCGTGCGGGACGAGTGGGCACGTGTGGGGCGGGAGATGGTCCGGGGGCTGCTGAACCGCTGATCAAGTGCCGGACGAGCGGCTGATCAAGGGTTCGGAGCGGCGCCGGTCAACGGCTTTGGATGGGGCTTCGAAACGGATTTGGGCGATCGGCGACCGAGCGTGTAATGTCTTCATCGCTCGCCCCAATAGCTCAGTCGGTAGAGCGTCTCCATGGTAAGGAGAAGGTCTGCGGTTCGATTCCGCATTGGGGCTCTGGTGATCGGGAAACCCCGCTTCGGCGGGGAGACTCATCATCAAAGCGGTGTAGCTCAGTCGGTAGAGCAAGCGGCTCATAATCGCTGTGTCACCGGTTCAAGTCCGGTCACCGCTACTAACAGTAGCCGATTGTGGGGTCGGTCCTCCGATCGGCTACTCTTTTTTTTGCGTTCATCCGTCCACCGTCCGTCCAAGGAGCACTCACGTGGCTGCCACCGACGTCCGCCCGAAGATCACGCTGGCCTGCGTGGAGTGCAAGGAGCGGAACTACATCACCAAGAAGAACCGGCGTAACAACCCGGACCGTCTTGAGATGAAGAAGCATTGCCCGCGCTGCAACTCGCACACTGCGCACCGCGAAACGCGCTGAATCAGGCTCGTACACGAGGCCGTCCCCGTTGGGGGCGGCCTCGTGTCGTTGTACGAAGCTGTACTCCGAGACTTCGGCCCATTCGTCTTTCATCAGGAGGTTGCGAGCCCATGGCGCTCGATCAGTCCTTCGTGGGGCGGACCTACCCGCCCACCACGCCGTACGAGGTCGGCCGGGAGAAGATCCGGGAGTTCGCCGAAGCGGTCGGCGACGCCAATCCCGCGTACCTGGATCCCGATGCGGCCAGGACACTCGGTCACATTGATGTGATCGCGCCGCCCACGTTCGTGTTCTCGATCACCTTCAAGGCCGCCGGGCAGGTCGTGCAGGACCCGCAGCTGGGCCTGGACTACAGCCGCGTGGTCCATGGCGACCAACGGTTCGTGTACGTCCGCCCGGTGCGGGCGGGGGACCGGCTGACGGTCACGTCGACCATCGAGACGGTCAAGTCCATGGCCGGCAACGACATCCTGGACGTCCGTGGCGAGGTCCACGACGAGTCCGGCGAGCTGGTCGTGACGGCGTGGACGAAGCTGGTGGCGCGCGCCGCCGAGGAGGCGTGATGACGGCGAAGGTGACTTACGACTCTGTCGAGGTCGGTACGGAGCTGCCGGCGCGGTCCTTCCCGGTCACCCGGGCGACGCTGGTGCAGTACGCGGGTGCCTCCGGCGACTTCAACCCGATCCACTGGAACGAGAAGTTCGCCCGCGAGGTCGGACTGCCGGACGTGATCGCGCACGGCATGTTCACCATGGCCGAGGCGATCCAGGTGGTCACGGACTGGACCGGCGATCCCGGTGCGGTCGTCGAGTACGGGGTCCGGTTCACCAAGCCGGTCGTCGTGCCCAACGACGACAAGGGCGCCCTGATCGAGGTCAGCGCCAAGGTGGCCGCCCTGCTGGACGACAAGCGGGTACGGGTCGACCTGACGGTGATGAGCGACGACAAGAAGGTGCTGGGCATGTCCCGCGCCGTGGTCCAGCTCGCCTGACTCCGTAGTAGAGGTGTGGCGTAAGGGGTGTGGCCCAGGGGCCGCGCCCCTTACGCGTGGGGCCCGGGTAAGGCTGGGGCCGCGTATCGATTGACTAAGTTAGTGATTGAGTACTAACTTACCTGTATGGCAAGGATGAGTGCGGACGAGCGGCGCGAAAGCGCCATCCGCGCGGCGATCACCGAGTTCGCCCGCGGCGGGTACAACGGCACGTCCACCGAGGTGATCGCCAGACGGGTGGGCGTCTCGCAGCCGTACCTCTTCCGCCTCTTCCCCAACAAGCAGGCGATGTTCCTGGCCGCCGCAGAGCGGTGCATCGCGGACACCCGCCGGGTCTTCGCGGACGCGGCCGAAGGGCTCGAAGGTGAAGAGGCTCTGCATGCCATGTCCGAGGCCTACCAGCGCCTGATCGTGCACGACCCCGACCGGCTGCTGATGCAGATGCAGATGTACGCGGCCGTCGCGGCGGCCGAGGCCGCCGGGGACCACGAGTTCGGCGAGTCGCTGCGGGCCGGCTGGCTGCGGATGTTCGACGACATCGCTCTCGTGCCCGGTGCCGATGCAGACGAGGCGACCGCGTTTCTCGCGTACGGCATGCTCATCAACACCCTGACCTCGCTCGGCTATCCGGCGGGTCACCGGGTCTGGTCCGGGTTCCGGGACCCGGCCACGCAGGACGCCTGAACCAGGGCCCGGTCGCGCCGGGCGCCTGAACCAGGACCCGGTCGCGCCGGGCGCCTGAACGGGGCGTCCCGGGTGCGGCCCGTTTTTCTGTCCAGAGAAGTTAGTCATCAATAACTAACCCACAGGGGGAAACAGTGGAACAGCACGTGCAGGGCCGCCGGGGAGCGGTCTGGGCCCTCGTCATCACCAGCATCGCGGGCTTCATGGCGGCCCTCGACAACCTCGTCGTCACCACCGCCCTGCCGTCCATCCGCGAGAGCCTCGGCGGCGAGCTGGGGGAGCTCGAATGGACGGTGAACGCGTACACCCTCACCTTCGCCGTCCTGCTGATGCTCGGCGCCTCCCTGGGGGACCGGTTCGGCCGGCGCCGGCTCTTCGTCATCGGGCTCACCGTCTTCACCGGCGCCTCCGCCGCGGCCGCCCTCTCGCCCGGGATCAACGAACTGATCGCCTTCCGCGCGGTCCAGGGCGTCGGCGCGGCGATCATGATGCCGCTGACGCTCACCCTGCTCACGGCCGCCGTGCCGCCCGCCCGCCGCGGCGTGGCGCTGGGCATCTTCAGCGCCGTGACCGGACTGGCCGTGGCCAGTGGGCCACTGGTCGGCGGCAGCCTCACCGAACACCTCTCCTGGCAGTGGATCTTCTGGCTGAACGTGCCGATCGGCCTGATCCTGCTGCCGCTCGCCCGGCTGCGCCTGGCCGAGTCGTACGCCCCGGACTCCCGGCTCGACATCCCCGGCACCCTGCTGGTCAGCGGCGGGCTCTTCGGGATCGTCTACGGACTGGTGAACGCCAACTCCGAGGGCTGGAGCGATCCCGTCGTCCTCACCTCACTCATCGCCGGTACCGCGCTCATAGGCGCGTTCATCGGCCACGGATTCCGCGCCGAGAACCCGATGCTGCCGATGCGGCTCTTCCGGAGCCGGGCGTTCTTCGGGATCAACATGGCCGGCCTGCTGATGTTCCTCGGGATGTTCGGTTCGATCTTCCTGCTCAGCCAGTACTTCCAGGGGGTGATGGGCTACTCGCCCGCGGAGGCCGGTCTGCGGATGCTGCCCTGGACCGGAATGCCGATGCTGGTGGCTCCCGTCGCCGGGATGCTCGCCGACCGGTTCGGCGGCCGCCCGGTGGTCGCGACCGGACTCGCCGTCCAGGCCGTCGGCCTCGGCCTGTTCGCCATGTCTCTGGCGCCCGACGCCTCCTACGCCTCTCAGCTGCCCGGACTGATCGTCGGCGGCGTCGGCATGGCCCTGTACTTCGCACCCGCCGCCAGCCTGGTGATGTCCAGCGTCCGCCCGGCCGAACAGGGCATCGCCTCCGGCGCCAGCAACGCGCTGCGCGAGGTCGGCGGAGCGCTCGGGGTCGCCGTGCTCGCCACGGTCTTCTCCTCGCAGGGCGGTTACGACTCCGCGCGGACCTTCACGGACGGGACCGTCCTCGCGGTCTGGCTCGGCGCGGGAGTGGTGGCCCTCGCCGCCCTCGTCGCCCTGATGATCCCGGGCCGTCGCGGCACTCCGGCGCCGGAGGCGGGCCGGCCCGGGGAGCGGGTCCCGGTGGCCGCCTGAGGGGATGTCACGCGCGTACGGTCCGCGGTCCCGCCCGGGTGGCGGGGGAGCGGACCGTACTCTTGTCCCCGTGCAGGAACTCCACGACGCCCCCCTCGCCCCCCTGACCACCTTCCGGCTCGGCGGCCCCGCCACCCGCCTGATCACCGCGACGACCGACGCCGAAGTGGTCGACGCCGTACGCGCGGCCGACGACAGCGGCACCCCGCTCCTGATCATCGGCGGCGGCAGCAATCTGGTCATCGGCGACAAGGGCTTCGACGGCACCGCCCTGCGCATCGCCACCAAGGGATTCGTGCTGGACGGCGCGACCCTCGAACTGGCCGCCGGAGAGATCTGGACGGACGCCGTCGCCCGCAGCGTGGAGGCCGGTCTCGCCGGCCTCGAATGCCTGGCCGGAATCCCCGGCTCCGCCGGAGCGACACCGATCCAGAACGTCGGGGCGTACGGGCAGGAGGTGTCGTCCACCATCACGGAGGTCGTCGCCTACGACCGGCACAGCCATGAAACGGTCACCATTCCGAACAGCGAGTGCGACTTCTCGTACCGGCACAGCCGTTTCAAGGCCGAACCCGACCGTTTCGTGGTGCTGCGTGTCCGCTTCGGGCTGGAAGAGGCGGGTGGCCTCTCCGCGCCCCTGAAGTACCCCGAGACGGCCCGCGCCATGGGTGTCGCCGAGGGCGAGCGCGTGCCCGCCGCCGCGGCACGTGAGACCGTGCTCCGGCTCCGGGCCGGCAAGGGCATGGTGCTCGACCCCGAGGACCACGACACCTGGTCGGCCGGCTCGTTCTTCACCAACCCGATCCTGGACCGGGAGCAGTTCGAGGCGTTCCTCGCCCGAGTGGCCGACCGGCTCGGACCCGAGGTCTCGCCCCCCGCCTTCCCCGCGGGCGAGGGACAGACCAAGACATCGGCGGCCTGGCTCATCGACCGGGCCGGATTCACCAAGGGGTACGGCACCGGCCCGGCCCGGATCTCCACCAAGCACACGCTCGCCCTCACCAACCGGGGCGCCGCGAGCACCGAGGACCTGCTGGCCCTCGCCCGTGAGGTGGTCGCCGGGGTCCACGAGGTCTTCGGCGTCACGCTGGTCAACGAGCCGGTGACCGTGGGCGTGACCCTGTAGGGCCTGTCGGCGGGCCCTCGCTCAGTACGCCACTCCCACGCCCTGCTTCACCGCCGCCGGGTCGTCGGTCAGCGCGAGCATCGCGTGCGCCACGTCGGCCCGGGAGATGGACCGGCCGCTGCGCGGGTTGCTGCCGATGACCGTCCGGTACGTACCCGTCAGCGGGCCGTTGGTGAGCTTCGGGGGCCGCACGGACGTCCATTCCGTCGCGGAGGCCGCCAGAGCTGCCTCCATGGCGGTGAGGTCCGCGTAGACCTCCTTGAGGATCGCGCCGATCGCCCCGAGCATCATCCGGTCGATCAGCGGGTCGTCCGCCGGCTTCGGCGCGACCGGGGCCGCGCTCACCACGAGCAGCCGCCGCGTCCCCTCGGCCTCCATCGCCGCCAGCACGGCGCGGGTCAGCCGCTCCGCGACCCCTCCTGCCTTCCGGCCCCGCGAACCCAGACCGGAGAGGACCGCGTCACGGCCCGCGACCGCCTCGCGCAGCGCCTCCGGGTCGTCCACCCGGGCCACCGGGTGAACCGTCAGGCCGGAGAGCGGCACCGACAGGCGCGCGGGGTCCCGCACCACCGCCGTCACCTCGTGCCCCGCAGCCACCGCCTGACGGACGATCTCCTGGCCGATACCGCCTGTCGCGCCGAACACTGTGAGCTTCATGGCGCACCCTCCTTGGGTGGGTAAGTATTCACTCACCTCTAGAGTGAGTGAGTACTTACCCGTCCGTCAAGCTTCGTTGGAGTGCACATGGAGCAGAAGCCGGCCCGCGCCCGCATCATCGACGCCGCTCACCGGCTGATGCTCACCATCGGTCTGACCCGCGCCACCACCAAGGAGATCGCCAAGGCGGCAGGCTGCTCGGAGGCCGCGCTCTACAAGCACTTCCCGAGCAAGGAAGAGCTCTTCGTGGTGGTCCTGAAGGAGCGGCTGCCCAAGGTCGACGGCATCCTGAAGCGGCTGATAGCCGACCCGGGTGAGGGGGAGCGGACCGTCGAGCGGAATCTCACCGAGATCGCCCGCGAGGGCGCCCTCTTCTACGAGCAGAGCTTCCCGATCGCGGCGTCCCTGTACGCGGACCCGAGGCTCAAGGACCGGCACAACGCGGCGATGCGGGAACTCGGTACCGGCCCCCACGTGCCGATCCACAACGTGGACGCCTATCTGCGCGCCGAACAGTCCGCGGGCCGGATCCGGGCCGACGCCGACACGTACGCGGCCGCGTCCATGCTGATGGGGGCCTGCGCCCAGCGGGCGTTCGCCTACGACGCCACGGAGACGGGCAGGTCGCCGCAGCCACTCGACGCCTTCGCCGCCTCCGTCGCCCGGACCCTGCTGAGCGGGCTCACCGACTGACGCGGGCGGGCCGCGGGCGTCAGTCGACCGGCCCCGCCAGCCAGTCGTCCACGCCCGCCAGCAGCTCGGCCCGCACAGACTCCGGCGCCGCGGAACCCCGTACCGACTGACGCGCCAGCTCCGCCAGCTCCTCGTCGGTGAACGCGTGATGGCGGCGTACGAGGTCGTACTGCGCGGCCAGCCGGGAGCCGAAGAGCAGCGGGTCGTCCGCGCCGAGCGCCATCGGCACCCCGGCCTCGAACAGGGTGCGCAGGGGTACGTCGGAGGGCTTCTCGTAGACGCCGAGCGCCACGTTCGAGGCCGGGCACACCTCGCAGGTCACCCCGCGCTCCGCCAGCCTGCGCAGCAGCCGCGGGTCCTCCGCGGCCCGCACCCCGTGCCCGACCCGGGACGCGTCCAGATCGTCCAGGCAGTCGCGGACGCTGGAGGGGCCCGACAGCTCACCGCCGTGCGGGGCCGCCAGCAGGCCGCCCTCCCTGGCGATCGCGAAGGCCCGGTCGAAGTCGCGGGCCATGCCGCGCCGCTCGTCGTTGGAGAGCCCGAACCCGACGACGCCCCGGTCGGCGTAGCGCACCGCGAGCCGGGCCAGGGTCCTGGCGTCCAGCGGATGCTTCATCCGGTTCGCCGCGATGACCACCCGGATCGGCAGCCCGGTCTCCCGCGACGCGCTGTCCACCGCGTCCAGGATGATCTCGATCGCCGGAATGAGCCCGCCGAGCAGCGGCGCGTACGAGGTGGGGTCGACCTGGATCTCCAGCCAGCCGGAGCCGTCCGCCACGTCCTCCTGGGCGGCCTCGCGCACCAGCCGCTGGATGTCCTCGGGTGAGCGCAGACAGGACCTGGCGGCGTCGTAGAGCCGCTGGAAACGGAACCAGCCGCGCTCGTCCGTCGCGCGCAGCCGGGGAGGCTCACCGCTGGTCAGCGCCTCGGGCAGCCGTACGCCGTACTTGTCGGCGAGTTCGAGCAGCGTCGTGGGCCGCATCGACCCGGTGAAATGCAGGTGCAGGTGGGCCTTGGGCAACAGCCGTACATCACGATCCATGCGGGAACACCTTCTGTAGCTGTTACGCTCCGCTCTGTGCCGAAGGGCGTCGGGCAGGGCTTGTCCGTCATGCGGCCCATCGTCGGCCAAATGAGAAGCCCCCTGACAGCAGGGGGAGGAGTCACTCCAAGATCCTGCCGCAAGGATCTCGGCCCAGGCAGCCGGATTCATCGAACGAGCGCCTGCCTGAACGCATAAGCGGGTCCCCGGCCGAGCCGGGGACCCGCTTATGCGCAGCATGGAGCGTCAGGCCTTGGCCTCGCCCAGCAGCTTCTGGAGCCGCGACACGCCCTCGACGAGGTCCTCGTCGCCCAGCGCGTAGGAGAGACGCAGGTAGCCCGGCGTGCCGAAGGCCTCGCCCGGTACGACCGCGACCTCCGCCTCGTCCAGGATCAGCGCCGCCAGCTCCAC
The DNA here is from genome assembly GCF_041435055.1 of Streptomyces sp. NBC_00341. Lineage (NCBI taxonomy): Bacteria > Bacillati > Actinomycetota > Actinomycetes > Kitasatosporales > Streptomycetaceae > Streptomyces > Streptomyces sp. NBC_00341. Next base: position 5,366,727 of record NZ_CP108002.1, read on the forward strand.
CGAGGTGGCCGGGCGCTTGCCGCGGATCTCCTTGCCGAGCAGCTCCTTCACCGACGGGTACGCGTAGAACGCGCCCTCGGGCTCCGGGCACAGCACGCCGTCGATCTCGTTGAGCATCCGCACGATGGTGTGCCGGCGCCGGTCGAAGGCGGTGCGCATCTCCGCGACCGCGTCCAGGTTCCCCGAGACGGCGGCCAGCGCGGCGATCTGGGCCACGTTGGAGACGTTGGACGTGGCGTGCGACTGCAGGTTGGTCGCGGCCTTCACGACGTCCTTGGGGCCGACGATCCAGCCCACGCGCCAGCCGGTCATCGCGTACGTCTTGGCGACGCCGTTGACCACGATGCACTTGTCGCGCAGCTCGGGCACGATCGCCGGCAGCGAGGTGAACGTCGCGTCGCCGTAGACCAGGTGCTCGTAGATCTCGTCGGTCAGCACCCACAGGCCGTGCTCGACGGCCCAGCGGCCGATCGCCTCGGCGTCGGCCTCGCTGTAGACCGCGCCGGTCGGGTTCGACGGGGAGACGAACAGGACGACCTTCGTACGCTCGGTACGGGCCGCCTCCAGCTGCTCCACGGAGACCCGGTAACCGGTGGTCTCGTCGGCGACGACCTCCACCGGGACACCGCCCGCGAGGCGGATCGACTCGGGGTAGGTGGTCCAGTAGGGAGCCGGGACGATGACCTCGTCGCCCGGGTCGAGGATCGCGGCGAAGGCCTGGTAGATGGCCTGCTTGCCGCCGTTGGTGACCAGGATCTGGGAGGCGTCGACCTCGTAGCCGGAGTCGCGCAGCGTCTTCTCCGCGATGGCGGCCTTGAGCTCGGGGAGCCCGCCGGCCGGGGTGTAGCGGTGGTACTTCGGGTTGCGGCAGGCCTCGACCGCGGCGTCGACGATGTAGCCGGGGGTCGGGAAGTCGGGCTCACCGGCACCGAAGCCGATCACCGGACGGCCGGCGGCCTTGAGGGCCTTGGCCTTGGCGTCGACGGCGAGGGTGGCGGACTCGGAGATTGCACCGACGCGGGCGGAGACCCGGCGCTCGGAGGGAGGAGTAGCAGCGCTCATGCCCCCCATGCTCCCAGACGGTATTCCTTGTCGGCACAGGGGTTTCAGTGACCGGACACCACGTGGACAGCATGCGGACAGGGAAGCGGACAGCATCGGACAGGAGCGGTCGGAAGCTTTCTGTTCGACGCCAGGCCGCTGAGCACGTACACTCACCTGTCGTTGGCCTTCACCAGCCGCACCGTTCCTGCACCCGGGGCATCCCGGAGCATGCGGTAGGTTGGTGGAAACCACAAAGGGTCGTAGCTCAATTGGTAGAGCACTGGTCTCCAAAACCAGCGGTTGGGGGTTCAAGTCCCTCCGGCCCTGCTACACACTCCTTCGCCAGGATGTGTGCGCATGTACGTACTTCAATGCATCGCCGTGCGGCTCCACCGGGCGCGGCACGGCCATGACCCGGAATCAGGTGAGAAGCGTGACGGACGCCGTGGGCTCCATCGACATGCCTGATGCCGAGGATGAAGTCCCCGAGTCGAAGAAGAAGACCCGGAAGGGCGGAAAGCGCGGCAAGAAGGGCCCTCTGGGCCGTCTCGCGCTCTTCTACCGCCAGATCGTCGCCGAGCTCCGCAAGGTTGTCTGGCCGACTCGCAACCAGCTGACGACATACACCTCCGTGGTGATTGTGTTCGTCGTCGTCATGATCGGTCTCGTTACCGTGATTGACTTCGGTTTCCAGCGGGTCATCAAGTACGTCTTCGGCTGATCCCGCGGAGGGCGCCTCATGGGCGCCCCTTTCGCATGTTCCACCCATTTGTATCCAGGAAGAAGCAGCCACCGTGTCTGACCCGAACCTGAACGACGCCGTCGAGCCGACGGCGGGCGCCTTCGAGTCCGCCGAGGACGAGCTCGACATCGTCGAGGCGGCGGACGCTGTGGAGCCGGACCAGGCTGAAGCTGCCGACGCCGCCGCGGGCGAGCCCGCCGAGCAGGCCGCAGTGAACCCCGAGCCCGCCGACGAGGCCGCGGCTACCGATGACGCCGAGGTCGAGGCCGAGATCGAGGAAGCCGCGGACGAGGCCGCCGAGGCGGACGCGTCCGACGACGAGGCCGAGGAAGCCGCGGACGAGGCCGACGAGGAAGAGGCCGAGCCGGCCGCCCCCGTCGACACCGTCACGGCCCTGCGCGAGGAACTGCGCACCCTGCCGGGCGAGTGGTACGTCATCCACACGTACGCCGGGTACGAGAAGCGTGTGAAGGCCAACCTGGAGCAGCGCGCCGTCTCGCTGAACGTGGAGGAGTTCATCTATCAGGCCGAGGTGCCTGAGGAGGAAATCGTCCAGATCAAGAACGGCGAGCGCAAGAACGTCCGGCAGAACAAGCTCCCGGGATACGTCCTGGTGCGCATGGACCTGACGAACGAGTCCTGGGGCGTCGTCCGCAACACTCCCGGTGTCACCGGCTTCGTGGGCAACGCCTACGACCCGTACCCGCTGACCCTGGACGAGATCGTCAAGATGCTGGCGCCGGAGGCCGAGGAGAAGGCCGCCCGTGAGGCCGCGGAGGCCGAGGGCAAGCCGGCCCCGTCCCGCAAGGTCGAGGTCCAGGTGCTGGACTTCGAGGTGGGCGACTCCGTCACCGTCACCGACGGCCCGTTCGCGACGCTGCAGGCGACGATCAACGAGATCAACGCGGACTCGAAGAAGGTCAAGGGTCTCGTCGAGATCTTCGGCCGCGAGACGCCGGTCGAGCTCAGCTTCGACCAGATCCAGAAGAACTAGCACCACCCGAGCAGGCGACTGCCAGCTTCTGGACACATGCCTACCAAGCAGGTCAGACCGGCTGTCAAAGCCTGTCTGACCTGCTTGGTTTTTGGTCGCGCAGCTATACCCGTTATCGTTGTGCGGTATGCCTGCATCCGGATGACCGGATGACGGCGAAAACTCTCACTAGGACCCGGAGAGAGCACATGCCTCCCAAGAAGAAGAAGGTCACGGGGCTTATCAAGCTCCAGATCAACGCCGGTGCGGCCAACCCGGCCCCGCCGGTCGGCCCCGCACTGGGTCAGCACGGCGTCAACATCATGGAGTTCTGCAAGGCCTACAACGCCGCGACCGAGTCGCAGCGTGGCATGGTCGTGCCGGTGGAGATCACGGTCTACGACGACCGCTCCTTCACCTTCATCACCAAGACTCCGCCGGCCGCCAAGCTGATCCTCAAGGCCGCGGGTGTGGACAAGGGCTCCGGCGAGCCGCACAAGACCAAGGTTGCCAAGCTGACGGCCGCCCAGGTCCGCGAGATCGCCACGACGAAGCTCCCCGACCTGAACGCCAATGACCTCGACGCCGCGTCGAAGATCATCGCCGGCACCGCCCGTTCCATGGGCATCACGGTCGAAGGCTGATTCAGCCCCACCCCCTCAGTGGTAGGACCAAGCGCTGGTCCGCACCACGACTCCACACTCTGAAACCACAGGAGTAGAAGTGAAGCGCAGCAAGAACCTCCGCGCTGCGGACGCCAAGATCGACCGGGCGCGTAACTACGCCCCGCTCGAGGCCGTTCGTATCGCCAAGGACACCGCCTCCACGAAGTTCGACAGCACCGTCGAGGTCGCGTTTGCCCTGGGTGTTGACCCTCGCAAGGCCGACCAGATGGTCCGTGGCACCGTGAACCTCCCGCACGGCACCGGCAAGACCGCCCGGGTCCTGGTCTTCGCGACCGGTGACCGTGCTGCGGCCGCGGAAGCCGCGGGCGCCGACATCGTCGGCGCCGACGAGCTCATCGACGAGGTGGCGAAGGGCCGTCTGGACTTCGACGCCGTCGTCGCGACCCCGGACCTCATGGGCAAGGTCGGCCGCCTCGGCCGCGTGCTCGGTCCGCGTGGTCTGATGCCGAACCCGAAGACCGGCACCGTCACCCCCGATGTCGTGAAGGCTGTCAACGACATCAAGGGCGGCAAGATCGAGTTCCGCGTCGACAAGCACTCGAACCTGCACTTCATCATCGGCAAGTCCTCGTTCGACGAGACCAAGCTGGTGGAGAACTACGCAGCGGCGCTGGACGAGATCCTCCGTCTGAAGCCGTCCGCCGCCAAGGGCCGCTACATCAAGAAGGCCACCCTGGCCACCACGATGGGCCCCGGCATCCCGCTGGACTCCAACCGCACCCGTAACCTCCTCGTCGAGGAGGACCCGGCCTCCGTCTGAGCCTGAAGCGCTCGTACGACCGCCGTGTCACGTGTGACATTGACGGGCCCCGCAACCTTTCGAGGTGCGGGGCCCGTCCTCGTATATACGTACTGAAGGCTGTCGGTGCCGTGCGTTAGCGTGAGGTGACCGAGAGCCGACAAAGGGGTGGGAGCGGATATGAGGACGAGTACCGTACGACGCGTGGGTCTGTCTGTGGCGGTGGCGGCGGCGCTGACGTCGGTCGCGGCCTGCGGCGGATCGGACAAGGGCGGGAGCGACGGCGCCGCGGTGTCGAAGGCCCAGCCGATCGCCGCGCTGCTCGCGGTCCAGAAGAAGACCGGCGGGGCGAACTCGGCCAAGGTCGAGGGCACCACCTCGATGGGCAGCACGATGTCCATGAAGCAGACCGGATCCCTCGACTGGTCCGACGGCATCAGCGGCGTCATGGAGATCAAGTACACCGGCGGCTCCATGGCGGACGCCATGAAGCAGATCGGTGGCGGCGGCACGATGCAGGCGCGCTACTTCAAGGACGGCTACGCGGCCAACATGGGCGACGCCTTCGCCCAGCAGACCGGCGGCAAGCACTGGATCAACTACAGCTACGACGACCTCGCGGAGCTCTCCGGGGCCTCGGGCGAGGTGATGAAGGACCAGATGCAGAACACCACCCCCGACCAGGGGGTGAAGGCGCTGCTGGCCTCGGGCGACGTGAAGAAGGTCGGCCAGGAGGATGTCCGCGGCGTGACCGCCACGCACTACTCCGGCACGGTCGACGTCGCCGAGCTGACCACCAAGAACTCCGAGCTGGACGCCGACCAGCTCGCCGCGTTCAAGAAGCAGCTGAGCGACGCCGGGGTCTCCACGGAGAAGGTCGACATCTGGGTCGACAAGGACGACCTGCTGGTGAAGAAGACCGAGCGCGGCCAGATGAAGACGGGCGAGCTGAACTCCACGGTGTTCTACAGCGACTACGGCACCAAGGTGTCGGTCGAGCGGCCGCCGGCCTCCGACAGTGTCGACTTCAAGGAGCTCCTGAAGCAGCAGCAGGGCGCGTCCGGCAGCGCGTCCTAAACCTCCCGGACCACCCGATCCGGGACGGATTTGCTCGGCGCGGCTCCGGTCGCGTACTCTTCTGCAGAAGCCAAAGACCGCTGGTCGTTGCTGCTTTCCCGTAAGGGGGACAGCAACCGAAGGATCCGTTGAGCACGGACGACCTGCGCAGGTGACTGTGGAAAGCTCCCGGACTTCGTGCGGTCGAGCTACGCCCTGGCACCTGTGCCGGGGCGTTTCGTCTTTTCCGGCCCCTTCTGAGCGGTCCTCATCACCCGGAAGGAGGCCGACGCTCATGGCAAGGCCCGACAAGGCTGCCGCGGTAGCCGAGCTCGCGGACCAGTTCCGCAGCTCGAACGCCGCCGTGCTGACCGAGTACCGGGGTCTCACCGTGGCACAGCTCAAGCAGCTGCGCCGTTCGCTCGGTGAGAACGCCCAGTACGCCGTGGTGAAGAACACGCTGACCAAGATTGCGGCCAACGAGGCCGGGATCGACACGCTCGACGACCTGTTCGCAGGTCCGACGGCGGTTGCCTTCGTCACCGGTGACCCGGTGGAGTCGGCGAAGGGTCTTCGTGACTTCGCCAAGGACAACCCCAACCTCGTCATCAAGGGCGGTGTCCTTGATGGCAAGGCACTGTCCGCCGACGACTTCAAGAAGCTCGCGGACCTCGAGTCCCGCGAGGTTCTGCTCGCCAAGCTGGCCGGTGCCATGAAGGGCAAGCAGACTCAGGCTGCGCAGCTCTTCCAGGCTCTGCCGTCGAAGTTCGTCCGCACTGCGGAAGCGCTTCGCGCCAAGAAGGAAGAGCAGGACGGTGCCGGTACGCCGGCTCCCGTCGAGGCCGCGGAGTAATTCCGCTCAGCGGTCCGGCGGGCGCCACGTACGCCCGCCGACATATACATCCGGCACCTGCCGAATAGTGGAAGGACGCCTGTCATGGCGAAGCTGTCCCAGGACGACCTGCTCGCGCAGTTCGAAGACATGACCCTCATCGAGCTCTCCGGCTTCGTGAAGGCCTTCGAGGAGAAGTTCGACGTCACCGCCGCCGCGGCCGTCGCCGTTGCCGGTCCCGCCGCCGGTGGCCCCGCCGCCGAGGCCGAGGCCGAGCAGGACGAGTTCGACGTCATCCTCACGGGTGCCGGCGAGAAGAAGATCCAGGTCATCAAGGTCGTGCGTGAGCTGACCTCGCTGGGCCTCAAGGAGGCCAAGGACCTCGTGGACGGCGCCCCGAAGCCCGTCCTGGAGAAGGTCGCCAAGGAGGCCGCCGAGAAGGCTGCCGAGTCCCTCAAGGGCGCCGGCGCCTCCGTCGAGGTCAAGTGACCCTGCGAGTCTTCTGACTCGTCTGGACCCCCGTGCCGCGAGGCGCGGACGTCACATCACGAAAGGCGATCACCCGTACGGGTGGTCGCCTTTCGGCGTACCCGTGGGAGTGCCTTGCTCTTCCCGCGCTGACGAGTATGGTGATCTTCGCCGTGCGCCTCTCGGAGGGGAGTGCGAACGGCGCGCGGGGGCGGCGTACCCCGGTCCCCGGGGCTCGTACCGGCTGGGGGGCCTTGACGAACCGCACGAGGCGCGCAATTCTCAAGGCGCGTCGTCATATCGATCCGGATCCGAGGCATGGATCGAGGGCGAAGAGGGCAGTAAAGAAGAGCGCAGCTCATGCAGGGCTATGCACGGCTAGACATAGGTGTTGAGAACAAGCTGTTGAGAGCAACGTGGGTCTCTGAGAACCCCGACTGGACATCAGTGTGCCTCTTGGCTACACTGACCCTTTGCGCTGCCTGTTAGCTGCCTCCTGCCCGTCACCAGGGGCATACCCATCTTGTGCACCGTGGACTGAGCATCCCTGAAGAGGGACATCTATCCATGTGTCCAGTTTGGGACCGGTACGCGCGTAGTGAGTCCGAGCCCTCGGAAGGACCCCCTCTTGGCCGCCTCGCGCAACGCCTCGACCGCGAATACGAACAACGGCGCCAGCACCGCCCCGCTGCGCATCTCTTTTGCAAAAATCAAGGAGCCCCTCGAGGTTCCGAACCTCCTCGCGCTGCAGACCGAGAGCTTTGACTGGCTCCTCGGTAACGCCGCCTGGAAGGCTCGCGTCGAGGCTGCTCTGGACAGTGGACAAGACGTCCCCACCAAGTCCGGCCTGGAGGAGATCTTCGAGGAGATCTCACCGATCGAGGACTTCTCCGGGTCGATGTCGCTTACGTTCCGCGACCACCGCTTCGAGCCCCCGAAGAACTCGATCGACGAGTGCAAGGAGCGCGACTTCACGTTCGCCGCTCCGCTCTTCGTCACGGCCGAGTTCACCAACAACGAGACCGGCGAGATCAAGTCCCAGACGGTCTTCATGGGCGATTTCCCGCTCATGACCAACAAGGGCACCTTCGTCATCAACGGCACCGAGCGTGTCGTCGTGTCGCAGCTGGTCCGCTCGCCGGGTGTCTACTTCGACTCCTCGATCGACAAGACGTCCGACAAGGACATCTTCTCCGCCAAGATCATCCCTTCCCGGGGTGCCTGGCTGGAGATGGAGATCGACAAGCGCGACATGGTCGGTGTCCGCATCGACCGCAAGCGCAAGCAGTCCGTCACCGTCCTCCTGAAGGCTCTCGGCTGGACCACCGAGCAGATCCTCGAGGAGTTCGGCGAGTACGAGTCGATGCGCGCCACCCTGGAGAAGGACCACACCCAGGGCCAGGACGACGCACTGCTCGACATCTACCGCAAGCTGCGTCCGGGCGAGCCGCCCACCCGCGAAGCTGCTCAGACGCTGCTCGAGAACCTCTACTTCAACCCGAAGCGCTACGACCTCGCGAAGGTCGGCCGCTACAAGGTGAACAAGAAGCTCGGCGCGGATGAGCCGCTCGACGCCGGTGTCCTCACCAGCGACGACATCATCGCGACCATCAAGTACCTGGTGAAGCTGCACGCCGGGGAGACCGAGACCGTCGGCGAGTCCGGCCGTTCGATCGTCGTCGAGACCGACGACATCGACCACTTCGGCAACCGTCGTCTGCGCAACGTCGGCGAGCTCATCCAGAACCAGGTCCGTACGGGTCTGGCTCGTATGGAGCGCGTCGTGCGTGAGCGGATGACGACCCAGGACGTCGAGGCGATCACGCCGCAGACCCTGATCAACATCCGGCCGGTCGTCGCCTCCATCAAGGAGTTCTTCGGCACCAGCCAGCTGTCGCAGTTCATGGACCAGAACAACCCGCTGTCGGGTCTCACCCACAAGCGCCGCCTGTCGGCGCTTGGCCCGGGTGGTCTCTCCCGCGAGCGGGCCGGCTTCGAGGTCCGTGACGTGCACCCGTCCCACTACGGACGCATGTGCCCGATCGAAACCCCTGAAGGCCCGAACATCGGTCTGATCGGTTCGCTCGCCTCGTACGGCCGCGTCAACGCGTTCGGCTTCATCGAGACGCCGTACCGCAAGGTCGTCGACGGCCAGGTCACCGACGAGGTCGACTACGTCACGGCCGACGAGGAAGACCGTTACGTCATCGCCCAGGCGAACGCGACGCTCTCCGACGAGCTGCGCTTCACCGAGCCCCGCGTCCTGGTCCGCCGTCGTGGCGGAGAGGTTGACTACGTGCCCGGCACCGAAGTCGACTACATGGACGTCTCGCCGCGCCAGATGGTGTCCGTCGCCACCGCGATGATCCCGTTCCTGGAGCACGACGACGCCAACCGTGCCCTCATGGGCGCGAACATGATGCGTCAGGCGGTGCCGCTCATCAAGTCCGAGGCGCCGCTGGTCGGCACCGGCATGGAGTACCGCTGCGCCACCGACGCCGGTGACGTACTGAAGGCCGAGAAGGACGGTGTGGTCCAGGAGGTCTCCGCGGACTACATCACCGTGACCAACGATGACGGCACGTACACCACGTACCGCATCGCGAAGTTCATGCGCTCGAACCAGGGCACCTCGGTCAACCAGAAGGTCGTCGTCTCCGAGGGCGACCGGGTCATCGAGGGCCAGGTGCTCGCCGACGGTCCGGCCACCGAGAACGGTGAGATGGCCCTGGGCAAGAACCTGCTCGTGGCGTTCATGCCGTGGGAGGGTCACAACTACGAGGACGCGATCATCCTGTCGCAGCGCCTCGTGCAGGACGACGTCCTCTCCTCGATCCACATCGAGGAGCACGAGGTCGACGCCCGTGACACCAAGCTCGGCCCGGAGGAGATCACCCGGGACATCCCGAACGTCTCCGAAGAGGTCCTCGCGGACCTCGACGAGCGCGGCATCATCCGGATCGGTGCCGAGGTCGTCGCCGGTGACATCCTCGTCGGCAAGGTCACGCCCAAGGGCGAGACCGAGCTGACCCCCGAGGAGCGCCTGCTCCGCGCGATCTTCGGTGAGAAGGCGCGCGAAGTGCGCGACACCTCGCTGAAGGTGCCGCACGGTGAGATCGGCAAGGTCATCGGCGTCCGCGTCTTCGACCGCGAAGAGGGCGACGAGCTGCCGCCGGGCGTGAACCAGCTGGTCCGCGTCTACGTCGCGCAGAAGCGCAAGATCACCGATGGTGACAAGCTCGCCGGCCGTCACGGCAACAAGGGCGTCATCTCGAAGATCCTGCCGATCGAGGACATGCCGTTCCTGGAGGACGGCACCCCGGTCGACATCATCCTCAACCCGCTGGGTGTCCCGTCCCGAATGAACCCGGGACAGGTCCTGGAGATCCACCTCGGCTGGCTCGCCAGCCGCGGCTGGGACGTCTCCGGCCTCGGTGACGAGTGGGCCAAGCGCCTGCAGTTCATCGGCGCCGACCAGGTCGCCCCCGGCACCAACGTCGCGACCCCGGTCTTCGACGGTGCCCGCGAGGACGAGATCACCGGCCTCTTCCAGGCCACGATCCCGAACCGCGACGGGGACCGGCTGGTCCAGCCCTCGGGCAAGGCCAACCTGTTCGACGGCCGCTCCGGCGAGCCGTTCCCGGAGCCGGTGTCGGTCGGCTTCATGTACATCCTCAAGCTCCACCACCTGGTCGACGACAAGCTCCACGCTCGTTCGACGGGTCCGTACTCCATGATCACCCAGCAGCCGCTGGGTGGTAAGGCCCAGTTCGGTGGACAGCGCTTCGGTGAAATGGAGGTGTGGGCGCTTGAGGCTTATGGCGCCGCATACGCCCTCCAGGAGCTGCTGACGATCAAGTCCGACGACGTGACCGGCCGCGTGAAGGTCTACGAGGCCATCGTCAAGGGCGAGAACATCCCCGAGCCCGGCATTCCCGAGTCCTTCAAGGTGCTCATCAAGGAAATGCAGTCGCTCTGCCTCAACGTGGAGGTGCTGTCCTCGGACGGCATGTCCATCGAGATGCGCGACACGGACGAGGACGTCTTCCGCGCGGCGGAGGAGCTCGGTATCGACCTGTCCCGGCGCGAGCCGAGCAGCGTCGAAGAGGTCTGACGGGTTGGCCGGCCGGATCCCTGTGATCCGGCCGGCTCTCCCCGGACCCGTTCAGACCATTGCTGAAGTGCCCCGATTTCTCGCGTTGACGCGAGGGGGCTCGAACCCCCGAAAGAGGGATTGACGACAAGTGCTCGACGTCAACTTCTTCGACGAGCTGCGGATCGGCCTTGCCACCGCGGACGACATCCGGACCTGGTCCCACGGCGAAGTGAAGAAGCCGGAGACCATCAACTACCGCACGCTCAAGCCCGAAAAGGACGGACTCTTCTGCGAGAAGATCTTCGGTCCGACCCGGGACTGGGAGTGCTACTGCGGCAAGTACAAGCGTGTCCGCTTCAAGGGCATCATCTGTGAGCGCTGTGGCGTCGAGGTCACTCGCGCCAAGGTGCGCCGTGAGCGCATGGGCCACATCGAGCTTGCCGCTCCCGTCACCCACATCTGGTACTTCAAGGGCGTCCCGTCGCGACTGGGCTACCTGCTGGACCTCGCGCCGAAGGACCTTGAGAAGGTCATCTACTTCGCCGCGTACATGATCACGTTCGTCGACGAGGAGCGCCGTACCCGCGACCTCCCGTCGCTGGAGGCGCACGTCTCCGTCGAGCGCCAGCAGGTCGAGAACCGTCGCGACTCCGACCTGGAGAACCGCGCCAAGAAGCTGGAGACCGACCTCGGCGAGCTGGAGGCCGAGGGCGCCAAGGCCGATGTGCGCCGCAAGGTGCGCGAAGGCGCCGAGCGTGAGATGAAGCAGCTGCGCGACCGTGCGCAGCGCGAGATCGACCGCCTCGACGAGGTGTGGAGCCGCTTCAAGAACCTCAAGGTCCAGGACCTGGAGGGCGACGAGCTGCTCTACCGCGAGCTGCGTGACCGCTTCGGCACGTACTTCGACGGCTGCATGGGTGCCGCTGCCCTGCAGAAGCGCCTGGAGTCCTTCGACCTCGACGAGGAGGCCGAGCGCCTCCGCGAGATCATCCGCACCGGCAAGGGCCAGAAGAAGACCCGTGCGCTCAAGCGCCTCAAGGTCGTCTCCGCGTTCCTGCAGACCAGCAACAAGCCCAAGGGCATGGTGCTCGACTGCGTGCCGGTCATCCCGCCGGACCTGCGTCCGATGGTGCAGCTGGACGGTGGCCGCTTCGCGACCTCCGACCTGAACGACCTGTACCGCCGTGTGATCAACCGCAACAACCGCCTCAAGCGTCTCCTTGACCTCGGTGCCCCCGAGATCATCGTGAACAACGAGAAGCGGATGCTGCAGGAGGCCGTCGACGCGCTGTTCGACAACGGCCGCCGCGGTCGCCCGGTCACCGGTCCCGGTAACCGCCCGCTCAAGTCCCTCAGCGACATGCTGAAGGGCAAGCAGGGCCGATTCCGTCAGAACCTTCTCGGTAAGCGTGTGGACTACTCCGCACGTTCCGTGATCGTCGTCGGCCCGCAGCTCAAGCTGCACCAGTGCGGTCTGCCGAAGGCCATGGCGCTGGAGCTCTTCAAGCCGTTCGTGATGAAGCGCCTGGTGGACCTGAACCACGCGCAGAACATCAAGTCGGCCAAGCGCATGGTCGAGCGCGGCCGCACGGTCGTGTACGACGTCCTGGAAGAGGTCATCGCGGAGCACCCGGTTCTCCTGAACCGTGCGCCCACGCTGCACCGTCTCGGCATCCAGGCCTTCGAGCCGCAGCTGGTCGAGGGCAAGGCCATCCAGATCCACCCGCTCGTCTGCACCGCGTTCAACGCGGACTTCGACGGTGACCAGATGGCCGTGCACCTGCCGCTCTCCGCGGAGGCGCAGGCCGAGGCCCGCATCCTGATGCTGTCCTCGAACAACATCCTGAAGCCGGCCGACGGTCGTCCCGTCACCATGCCGACCCAGGACATGGTGCTGGGTCTGTTCTTCCTCACCACCGACGGTGAACTCCGTGACACCAAGGGCGAGGGCCGTGCGTTCGGCTCCACGGCCGAGGCGATCATGGCGTTCGACACCGGCGAGCTGGCGCTCCAGTCGTCCGTCGACATCCGCTTCCCGGTGGGCACCATCCCGCCGCGTGGCTGGGTGCCGCCGGTCGCAGAGGAGGGCGAGCCCGAGTACCAGCCGGGTGACACCTTCCGGCAGCGGACGACCCTGGGCCGCGCGCTCTTCAACGAGCTGCTGCCCGAGGACTACCCGTTCGTCGACTACTCCGTCGGCAAGAAGCAGCTCTCCGAGATCGTCAACGACCTCGCCGAGCGCTACCCCAAGGTCATCGTGGCGGCGACGCTCGACAACCTGAAGGCGGCGGGCTTCCACTGGGCCACCCGTTCCGGAGTCACCGTCTCCGTCGCGGACATCGTCGTCCCCGAGGCCAAGAAGGCCATCGTCAAGGGCTACGAGGACCAGGACGAGAAGGTCCAGAAGCAGTACGAGCGCGGTCTGATCACCAAGGACGAGCGCACGCAGGAGCTCATCGCGATCTGGACCAAGGCGACCAACGAGGTTGCCGAGGCGATGAACGCGAACTTCCCCAAGACGAACCCCATCTTCATGATGGTTGACTCGGGTGCCCGAGGAAACATGATGCAGATGCGTCAGATCGCCGGTATGCGTGGTCTGGTGTCCAACGCCAAGAACGAGACGATTCCCCGTCCCATCAAGGCGTCCTTCCGTGAGGGCCTCACCGTTCTGGAGTACTTCATCTCCACGCACGGTGCCCGTAAGGGTCTGGCGGACACCGCCCTGCGTACCGCCGACTCGGGTTACCTGACCCGTCGTCTGGTGGACGTCTCGCAGGACGTGATCATTCGCGAGGAGGACTGCGGCACCGACCGCGGCCTCAAGCTGAAGATCGCGGTCAAGGGCGCCGACGGCGTGCTCCGCAAGACGGAGGACGTCGAGACCTCGGTCTACGCCCGCATGCTCGCGGAGGACGTCGTCATCGACGGCAAGGTCATCGCGCCTGCCAACGTCGACCTCGGTGACGTCCTGATCGACGCCCTGGTGGGCGCCGGCGTCGAGGAGGTCAAGACCCGCTCGGTCCTGACCTGTGAGTCCGCGGTCGGCACCTGTGCCTTCTGCTACGGACGCTCGCTCGCCACCGGCAAGCTGGTCGACATCGGTGAGGCGGTCGGCATCATCGCCGCCCAGTCCATCGGTGAGCCCGGCACCCAGCTGACGATGCGTACCTTCCACACCGGTGGTGTGGCCGGTGACGACATCACCCAGGGTCTGCCCCGAGTCGTCGAGCTCTTCGAAGCCCGTACGCCGAAGGGTGTCGCCCCGATCTCGGAGTCCGCGGGCCGGGTCCGGATCGAGGAGACCGAGAAGACGAAGAAGCTCGTCGTGACGCCGGACGACGGCAGCGAGGAGATCCCGTTCCCGATCTCCAAGCGTGCCCGTCTGCTGGTGGGCGAGGGCGACCACGTCGAGGTGGGCCAGAAGCTCACCGTGGGTGCCACCAACCCGCACGACGTGCTGCGGATCCTCGGTCAGCGCGCGGTCCAGGTCCACCTGGTCGGCGAAGTCCAGAAGGTCTACAACTCGCAGGGCGTGTCGATCCACGACAAGCACATCGAGATCATCATCCGGCAGATGCTCCGCCGCGTGACGATCATCGAGTCCGGCGACGCGGAACTGCTGCCGGGCGAGCTCGTCGAGCGCTCGAAGTTCGAGACCGAGAACCGTCGTGTGGTCACCGAGGGCGGTCACCCCGCCTCCGGCCGTCCGCAGCTGATGGGTATCACCAAGGCCTCGCTGGCGACGGAGTCGTGGCTGTCCGCGGCTTCCTTCCAGGAGACGACCAGGGTCCTGACGGACGCGGCGATCAACGCCAAGTCCGACTCCCTGATCGGCCTCAAGGAGAACGTCATCATCGGTAAGCTCATCCCGGCCGGTACGGGTCTGTCCCGCTACCGCAACATCCGGGTCGAGCCCACCGAGGAGGCCAAGGCCGCGATGTACTCGGCCGTCGGCTACGACGACATCGACTACTCGCCGTTCGGCACCGGCTCCGGCCAGGCCGTTCCGCTGGAGGACTACGACTACGGTCCGTACAACCAGTAAGCGAGTCGCTTGATTCGACCGGAGGGCGGTCACCCCGTACATGGGGTGGCCGCCCTCCGGCGTTTCCCGGTCGCGCCTGGGCGCGGGCGGCCGGACCTCGTGGTCCGTGAGCTGCCGGTCGCTCCGGTCGGTTATCGGTAAAGGGTTGCTGAATGTCAGGCGAGCCCGGAGAGAAGCCCATCAACTTTCGCTTGCATTCTCCGAGGTGATCGGCCAATTGCAGACGAGGCGTTGCGGTGCGGTCATCGCGCTGACGCACAGGGGGAAAAGACTGCGTTTCCCCGGTGCCGCGACCAGGCCTTTGTCTGTGAATAGTGCAGGCAGGAAGCCGGGTCTCGCTTTGAGGTCTTCCGGGGTTTCTCAGGGGGTCCGGATCGTTCAGGTGCCCTGGAATCACCCGGGTGCCTCTGCTGCTGGCACGGCGGCGCTCCCTTCGATTATTTTGGCCCTTTTTGTGTATGTGTGCCTGCGGCCCTTTCGCTGAGAGTGTTGCTGCGTGCTGGGGTGTTGTGCGATCATTTCCCCAAAAATCGCCCTGGAGGATCGGTGCCGTTTTTTGTCGTCGGCGTAATATTCATTATTTCCGTCATGGCGCTTCTGGTGTTCGGAATCCCTTTCGTCCTGCAGTCTCCCCTGCGTGCGCGCGGAGTGCACTGCTATGCCACCGTCGCCCGCAAATCCATCCCCAAAGACGGCAAGATCGATGTGGTTTTCGCGTACGTCACTGCCGATCGAAAGCGGTTTACGATAACGAGGTTCGGTCTCTCCTATGTGCCTCAAGGTGCGGGCGTGATCTACGACCCGCTGAATCCCGGGCGATCCGAATTTGTCGACGCGGTCCCCAGGAACCCGAGGAGGCGGCGCATATTCCTGATCGTGACGGCAGGGGTGGCGGTGATCGCATTGGCGCTGCTCTGTGCCGGGCTGTTGGTCTGATGTGTCGCGCCCGGTACGCGATGTCCGCGCACGGGTTCTGTGCCGGACCGCACTGATCCGCGTGCCCCGCCCGCGGCCTGCGTCCGCCCCTCGGCCCGGTCTCGCGTCGGCCGAGTGGTGCGCGGCCTCGGGCGCGGGCCGAGTGCGTCGGTGAGGTGCGGCGGTGGCCGGCCCGGCGCCCCATGGTCCCGGCGTGGCAGGGCGTGACCCCCCGGCGTTTCGGGGGCGCTGCATTTGTTTTGACCCAAGTCGATGAGGTAGGTACGCTCATACCTTGTGCCTGGGTTGTGCCTGGGCTCGTGTGCGTGTCCTCAACCGCACGGCGAGCTTGTCTTTGGCCACCGTGATCTGTGGATGAACCGCCTTCAGGGCAGTGACCCGCAGTATCCGACACACCCGACCGCGTGGGTCGGAGTTGTTCCAGGTTAGTTTCACCGACGGCACACAGAAACCGGAGAAGTAGTGCCTACGATTCAGCAGCTGGTCCGGAAGGGCCGGCAGGACAAGGTCGAGAAGAACAAGACGCCCGCGCTCGAGGGTTCTCCCCAGCGCCGCGGCGTCTGCACGCGTGTGTTCACGACCACCCCGAAGAAGCCGAACTCCGCGCTCCGGAAGGTCGCACGTGTGCGTCTGACCTCCGGCATCGAGGTCACGGCCTACATCCCGGGTGAGGGACACAACCTGCAGGAGCACTCCATCGTGCTCGTGCGTGGTGGCCGTGTGAAGGACCTGCCGGGTGTTCGTTACAAGATCATCCGCGGCTCCCTTGACACCCAGGGTGTCAAGAACCGCAAGCAGGCCCGCAGCCGCTACGGCGCCAAGAAGGAGAAGTAAGAATGCCTCGTAAGGGCCCCGCCCCGAAGCGCCCGGTCATCATTGACCCGGTCTATGGTTCTCCTCTTGTCACCTCGCTGATCAACAAGATCCTGCTCAACGGCAAGCGTTCCACCGCCGAGCGGATCGTGTACGGCGCCATGGAAGGCCTCCGCGAGAAGACCGGCGCTGACCCGGTCATCACGCTGAAGCGCGCGCTTGAGAACGTCAAGCCCTCGCTCGAGGTCAAGTCCCGCCGTGTCGGTGGCGCCACCTACCAGGTGCCGATCGAGGTCAAGCCCGGTCGCGCCGCCACCCTCGCGCTGCGCTGGGTCGTCGGTTACTCCCGTGCCCGTCGCGAGAAGACGATGACCGAGCGGCTCATGAACGAGCTGCTCGACGCCTCCAACGGTCTTGGCGCTGCCGTCAAGAAGCGCGAGGACACCCACAAGATGGCCGAGTCGAACAAGGCCTTCGCGCACTACCGCTGGTAGTCGCTTACCCCATCGAGACCGAGAGAAGATTGAGCCTTATGGCCACCACTTCGCTTGACCTGGCCAAGGTCCGCAACATTGGGATCATGGCCCACATCGACGCGGGCAAGACGACCACCACCGAGCGGATCCTCTTCTACACCGGCGTTTCGTACAAGATCGGTGAAGTCCACGACGGCGCTGCCACGATGGACTGGATGGAGCAGGAGCAGGAGCGCGGCATCACGATCACGTCTGCCGCGACGACCTGCCACTGGCCGCTCAATGATGTTGACCACACGATCAACATCATCGACACCCCGGGTCACGTCGACTTCACCGTCGAGGTGGAGCGTTCGCTCCGCGTCCTCGACGGCGCTGTCACCGTGTTCGACGGTGTGGCCGGCGTCGAGCCCCAGTCCGAGACCGTCTGGCGTCAGGCGGACCGCTACGGCGTGCCGCGTATCTGCTTCGTCAACAAGCTCGACCGCACGGGCGCGGAGTTCCACCGCTGTGTCGACATGATCGTCGACCGCCTCGGTGCCGTCCCGCTCGTCATGCAGCTCCCCATCGGCGCAGAGGCCGACTTCAAGGGCGTCGTCGACCTCGTGTCGATGAAGGCCTTCGTGTGGCCCGAAGAGGCCGCCAAGGGCGAGATGTACGACACGGTCGAGATCCCGGACACCCACAAGGAAGCTGCCGAGGAATGGCGCGGCAAGCTCCTTGAGGCCGTCTCCGAGAACGACGACGAGATGATGGAGCTGTACCTGGAGGGCGTCGAGCCCACCCAGGACCAGCTGCACGAGGCGATCCGCCGGATCACCCTCGCGTCGAAGGGCACTGCCGACTCCGTCACGGTCACCCCGGTGTTCTGTGGCACCGCGTTCAAGAACAAGGGCGTCCAGCCCCTGCTCGACGCGGTCGTCCGTTACCTGCCCTCCCCCCTGGACGTCGAGGCCATCGAGGGCCACGACGTCAAGGACCCCGAGAAGGTCATCGAGCGCAAGCCTTCGGACGACGAGCCGTTCTCCGGCCTGGCGTTCAAGATCGCGAGCGACCCGCACCTCGGAAAGCTCACCTTCGTCCGGATCTACTCCGGTCGCCTTGAGGCCGGCACCGCGGTGCTGAACTCGGTCAAGGGCAAGAAGGAGCGCATCGGCAAGATCTACCGCATGCACGCGAACAAGCGTGAGGAGATCGCGTCGGTGGGCGCGGGCGACATCATCGCTGTCATGGGGCTCAAGCAGACCACGACCGGTGAGACGCTCTGTGACGACAAGAACCCGGTGATCCTGGAGTCCATGGACTTCCCGGCACCGGTCATCGAGGTCGCCATCGAGCCGAAGTCCAAGGGCGACCAGGAGAAGCTGGGTGTCGCCATCCAGCGCCTCTCCGAGGAGGACCCCTCCTTCCAGGTGCACTCCGACGAGGAGACCGGCCAGACCATCATCGGTGGTATGGGCGAGCTTCACCTCGAGGTGCTCGTCGACCGCATGAAGCGCGAGTTCCGCGTCGAGGCGAACGTCGGCAAGCCGCAGGTCGCGTACCGCGAGACGATCCGCAAGGCCGTCGACCGTATCGACTTCACGCACAAGAAGCAGACTGGTGGTACCGGCCAGTTCGCGAAGGTGCAGATCGCCATCGAGCCCATCGAGGGCGGCGACGCGTCGTACGAGTTCGTCAACAAGGTCACCGGTGGCCGCATCCCCCGGGAGTACATCCCCTCGGTGGACGCGGGTGCCCAGGAAGCCATGCAGTTCGGCATCCTGGCCGGCTACGAGATGGTGGGCGTCCGCGTCACCCTTCTCGACGGTGGTTACCACGAGGTCGACTCCTCGGAGCTGGCCTTCAAGATCGCCGGTTCGCAGGCGTTCAAGGAGGGTGCCCGCAGGGCGTCCCCCGTGCTCATGGAGCCGATGATGTCCGTCGAGGTCACCACGCCCGAGGACTACATGGGCGATGTGATCGGCGACCTCAACTCCCGCCGTGGCCAGATCCAGGCCATGGAGGAGCGCAGCGGCGCTCGCGTCGTGAAGGGCCTCGTGCCCCTCTCGGAGATGTTCGGCTACGTCGGAGACCTCCGCAGCAAGACCTCGGGTCGCGCAAGCTACTCGATGCAGTTCGACTCCTACGCCGAGGTTCCGCGGAACGTCGCCGAGGAGATCATCGCGAAGGCCAAGGGCGAGTAACTCTCCCGAGCTCACGCTTTAGGCTTGTCACCGGAGCCCGGTGGGGCATTCGGCACAGCGCGCAAGCACTGTGCCGAATGCCCCCGGGTCCCGGCATCCCAGCAAAGATCACCTGGCGCCGATGAAGCAAGGCGTACAGAACCACTCCGCAGGAGGACCCAGTGGCGAAGGCAAAGTTCGAGCGGACTAAGCCGCACGTCAACATCGGCACCATCGGTCACATTGACCACGGTAAGACGACCCTCACGGCCGCCATTACCAAGGTGCTGCACGACGCGTACCCGGACCTGAACGAGGCCTCGGCCTTCGACCAGATCGACAAGGCTCCCGAAGAGCGCCAGCGCGGTATCACCATCTCGATCGCGCACGTCGAGTACCAGACGGAGTCGCGTCACTACGCGCACGTCGACTGCCCCGGTCACGCTGACTACATCAAGAACATGATCACGGGTGCGGCGCAGATGGACGGCGCCATCCTCGTCGTCGCCGCGACCGACGGCCCGATGCCGCAGACCAAGGAGCACGTGCTCCTGGCCCGCCAGGTCGGCGTTCCGTACATCGTCGTCGCGCTGAACAAGGCCGACATGGTGGACGACGAGGAGATCCTGGAGCTCGTCGAGCTCGAGGTCCGTGAGCTCCTCTCCGAGTACGAGTTCCCGGGCGACGACCTTCCGGTCGTCAAGGTCTCGGCGCTCAAGGCTCTTGAGGGTGACAAGGAGTGGGGCCAGACCGTCCTCGACCTGATGAAGGCCGTCGACGAGTCCATCCCGCAGCCCGAGCGTGACGTCGAGAAGCCGTTCCTGATGCCGATCGAGGACGTCTTCACGATCACCGGTCGTGGCACCGTCGTCACCGGTCGTATCGAGCGTGGTGTCCTCAAGGTCAACGAGACCGTCGACATCGTCGGTATCAAGACCGAGAAGACCACCACCACGGTCACCGGCATCGAGATGTTCCGCAAGCTGCTCGATGAGGGCCAGGCCGGTGAGAACGTCGGTCTGCTCCTCCGTGGCATCAAGCGCGAGGACGTCGAGCGCGGCCAGGTCATCATCAAGCCCGGTTCGGTCACGCCGCACACCGAGTTCGAGGCCCAGTCCTACATCCTGTCGAAGGACGAGGGTGGCCGTCACACCCCCTTCTTCAACAACTACCGCCCGCAGTTCTACTTCCGTACCACGGACGTGACGGGCGTTGTGACCCTTCCCGAGGGCACCGAGATGGTCATGCCGGGTGACAACACCCTCATGAACGTCGCGCTGATCCAGCCGGTCGCCATGGAAGAGGGCCTGAAGTTCGCCATCCGTGAGGGTGGCCGGACCGTGGGCGCCGGCCAGGTCACCAAGATCCTCAAGTAAGTCCTTGAGCGTCTGACCTGGTAGCTCCGCACAGAGCACCGAGAAGGGCCCCCTCCCATCGCGCAAGCGGTGGGAGGGGGCCCTTCTGCTTTGTGTTCACGGAGTGGGTACCGGCGGCCGCCGCACCATGAACACGTCGACCGGGTCCTCGCGCTCCAGGGCGAACCCGTGCCGCTCGTACAGCCTCCGGGCCGCGCTGCCCTGGAGCACGTTGAGCCGGACGGTGGCCCCTTCGGCGTCGGTACGGGCCAGCAGCTCGCGCAGCACCGCCGAGCCGATGCCCGCGCCCTGGAGGCCCTCGGCGAGGAAGAAGTTCTCCAGGCACCAGCCGTCCTCGACGGGCCGGAGGGTGACACTGCCGCCGAAGCGTCCGTCCACGACGATGATCGAGGTGTACTCCGGCAGATAGGAGTCCCGCAGCCGCTGGCGCACCCGGTGTTCGTCGTAGCGCCCCAGCCGGACGAGATCCGGGCGCATCACGACCGCCCGGATCTCGGCTATGGCCTCAAGATCCCCGGGGGTGGCGGGGCGCAGCGCCCAGCCTTGAGTGGTACGTACATGCATGGCGGGATTGTGTCAGAGGCGGGGTCGGGAAGCGCAGGTGGGACGGGGCGGACCGGATTCGAACCGGTGTCCTCCCACATGATGTGAAGGCGCGACAACCACTGCGCTACGCACCCTGTCCCGCCGGGCATCGTATAGGGCGCCCGGCGCCCCGGCGCTTCTCAGTTCTTCGCATCGGTATTCGGATGCGGGGCTGCTGGGCGCGACCGTACTCTCACGTGGATGGCGAGCTTTGAGACTCATCGTCGGCGCGTGCACGACACGGGCCGGACCGTTCGCGCTCGTCACTCCGCGCTCCGGACCTGTCTGGTCACCTTCGCGCCCTATGGCTTTCGCGCCACGTACCACCACCTGTGTCGTAGCGCCCGGATTCCCCGTGACCTGGAGAAGGATCCGGCCTCGCTGATCCGTGCGGTGGAGGAGCTCGATGCGGCCCGCCGGCACTGGCTGGCGGACGAGGCCGTGTTCGTGGCACGCCGTCGGCAGGAGAAGGCCGCGGGAGTGCGCCGCCCCCAGAGCGATGGCAGCTGGCGGGACGCGGGGCGGGCTTCGTCGGGGATGCCGGCCTACTGCCCCAATCCGGAGTTCCATCCCGACGAACCGCTTTCGGTAGTGGTGGAACGCGTACTCGGCTCGGTCGTACTGCCAACGGCAGCGTCCTCGTGGTGCCTTGTCTGCGGCAGGGCCGGGGCGACGACTCGCTGGAGATCCGAGTGCTACGTGCACCGGCTGTGTGCGCGGTGCGGGGTGAGTCTCGGTGCGGAGCGGACCGCTGCGAACAGCAATGTCTGTCGGGCTCGGGCCGAGCGGTGGAGCGAGATCTGGCGGCGTGAGGCCTGAGGCCTGAGCAGGATGAGGGCGGTCGGCCCCGGCCCTTGCGGGGGCCGACCGGAGAGCGTGCGTATACGGACGCAGGCCCTCGGTGTTCGAGGGCCGGGGGTCAGTGGTCCTCGGTGAAGACGTCCTCGACGGTGGTGGCGGTGGTGGCTCGGTTGAGCCACCGGTGCAGGAGCTGGGGGTCGGTGCAGGTGCTGATCTTTTCGCGGGTCTCGTCGGTGAGGGCGATGCCGCGCGCCTGGAGGATCAGGAGGAGGCCTTCCGCCCGGCCTTCCGCCCGCCCTTCAGCTCGGCCTTCGTCCCGGATTTCTTCTGACATGAAGGACTTGTAGAAAGAGGTATCCACGGCCACCAGGTTCCTCCACTGTTGTGCGGCCGGGCGATTGCCCAGGCCCTGTGCGGTGAGTTCGACGATGGGGTCTGCGACGTCCTCCGGTGCTTCGCGCAGCGCGGCGGAGAGCGTTTTCAGTATGGCACCGACGTCCGGATTGTCGGCGTGTGTGATGGCGGCGAGGGTGGCGAGTGCGAGGTCCTTGCGGGCTTCGGCCACGTTGGTGATGACGGGCAGGTTGTGGGGGCCCGCGACGAGGGGGTTGAGGGTGAGGGTCGGCCATTGGGGGAGGCCGATGGTGAGGGGGCGGGCGGCCCATTCGGCGGTGGCGTGGTCCTGGCAGACGACCAGGAGGAGGACGGGCAGCCCGTCGTATCTGTTGTGCAGATAGCTGACGTAGTAGGGCCAGCTGGTCGTCTTGCGCCGGTCCTTCTTGCCCTGGGCCTCGATGGCGAGGAGGAAGGGTCCGTCGGTCTCTGTCTCGATGCGCAGGAGGGTGTCGACTCGGCGTTCGACGGGTTTGGCCTCGGTGAGGTCGGTCGGCAGGACGGTGGCCGAGGTGGGCTGTGGGAGGTCGACGCCGAGCACTTCGGAGACGCGGGAGAAGAGGCCCGGGTACTCCTGGAAGATGCGGTGCATCGCCTCGTGGGGCGAGCTGACCATGCAGGTCCGTTCGGGGCTGAGGGCGGATGGGTGTTACGCGGTGGCGCTGTGTGTGACGGCCGGTTCTTCGGTTCGGCAGTCGCGGCAGTGCCCTGGCCCTGTGGCGCGGAAGGCGCGTTCGCAGGTGTCGCAGTTCTGGAGCGGGATGACGAGGACCTTGCGGCGGGGCGGGGTGAGGTCGGCCGCGCCGGGGAGCGGGGGTGGCAGGAGGGTCGTGATGCGGTGGCGCAGGAGCTTCGCGGGGTGCTTGACGGGGATCGGGAGGTCGGTGGTGAGCGCGTGGCGGATGGTGTCGGGGTGGCTGTCGCGTTCGAGCCAGGTGGCGATGCCGGGCGTGAGGGTCGCGATGTCGCCCTCGGTGAGCGTGAGTTGGGGCGCGTGACGGCGTAGGTCGGCCAGGAACGCGGAGGCGGTCCGGTGCAGTTCCCCGGTGGGTGCGTGCGGCTGGGGGAGCGGTTGGGGCGGAGTCCTGGGCGCGGTGGGCGGCGGTACGTGGACGGGGGCAGGCGGCGCGGGTGGGGTGGCGGCCTCGCGTGGTGGTGGGGCGGCGGGTGTCGTCGGCGATTTACGGGGTCGGGGCCGGGTCTTTGGAGCGGTCGTCGTGGACGGCTTGGCGCCGGGCTGGTTGTACGACACCGTGCGCGTGACCATGCGTCCGCTGGGGAGGCGTACGCGGCTGCGATGCAGGTAGCCCTCCGCTTCCAGCTCGTGCAGGGCGGCCGTGATACGGGCCTCGCTCTCCGGGAATCGGTCGGTGAGCACCTTGATGCCGACCTTCGCCCCGGCGGGCAGCGACTGGATGTGCGCGGCGAGGCCGATCGCGACGAGGGACAGCTCGTGGTGCTGGGCGAGGTGGTTGCCGATGACCGTGAAGCCGGAGGCGTGGCGGGTGTTGACGTGGATGACGCCGGATGTCGGCGTGACGTCGGGCCGGGTGCCGGGGGAGCCGGGCGGGGCGCACGGAGGCGCGATAACCTGCTGGGTATCCATCGGGAAGATCTCTACTTCCTCGTGGTCAGGCCCCTGGTTGAGATTCGCGTCTCGCCGGGGGCCGTCTCGTTCTGTGGTTGTCGCGGCGAGCATATGCCAGCCAACCCGGGCCAAATCCAGCTCAGTTGTCATATGTCACCCGTGTGAGTGACGCAGGTCAGGACGGGGTCGGGTGGGGTTTGGGTGGGTTGTTTTCCCGAGTTCTTTAAAAGCCTTTAGGCGTCGTGGCCGGCCGCGTCGCGGCTCACCGGGTCGTGGCCGATGGGGTCGTGGGCGCCCGCGACCCGGTGGGTTCGGTCACGGTACGAGGTCGAGCTCCGCCCAGACCGTCTTGCGCGGGACCGGGCCCGGGACGATGCCCCAGCGGTCGGCGAGGGCCTCGACGATGAGCAGACCGCGCCCGCTCTCCGCGTACGGCTCCGGGATCGCCGCGACGGGCAGGCGGTCCCCGCGGGTGTCGGTGACCTCGATCCGCAGCCGATCGGCCGTGTCCACGGCGAGGCGCAGTTGGAAGTCCCGGCCCGGCACGCGGCCGTGGACCGTGGCGTTGGCGGCGAGCTCCGCGACGATGTGCGCGGCCGCCTCGGACGGCAGGCCCCAGAGCCCGAGGTGGGCCACAGCGAGGAGGCGGGCGAGCCGGGCGCCCCGGCGGGTGGGGGAGAGCCGCACGGTGAACGTGCGCTCGCGGGTGGGGTGTTGGGGGGCGGCGGTTTTCTGGTTCACGTCACTCAGCGTGGCCGTTCCTGCGTACTCTGCCCAGTGACGAAGCCCTTGCGTACGGTGATTGTCCCGGGCTTGTCCAGCGCTGTCCCGGCTGTCCGGAGTGACGTGCAGGGAACAGAGGCGGTTGAGGAAGAACGGCACGCACGTCGGAAGTGGGGCACGGATGAGTGTGGACGGGACCGGTACGGAGCAGGGCGGCGGCGCGGACGAGCCCGGTTGGGACGTCGATCCCGATGACGAGTCCGGCGTCGCGGTCGTTGCCGCCGTGGGCCGCCAGATCAAGGCCTGGCGGGAAGCGGCCGGGATGCGGGCCGCCGAGTTCGGGGCGGCGCTCGGTTACGGGGAGGACCTGGTCTACAAGGTCGAGGGCGGGCGCCGTATCCCCCGGCCCGAGTTCCTGGACCGGGCGGACGACTTGGTGGGCGCGGGCGGCAAGCTCGCCGCGATGAAGCGGGATCTGGCGGAGGTGCGGTACCCGAAGAAGGTCCGGGAGCTGGCGAAAATGGAGGAGCGGGCGGTTGAGATGGGGTTGTACAGCAACCACAACATCCACGGCCTGTTGCAGACGCCGGAATATGCGCGGGCCCTGTTCGAGATGAGGCGACCCGCGTACTCGGAGGAAGAAGTGGAGCGGGTGTTGGCCGCGCGGATGGCCAGGCAGCGCATTTTCGAGAGGTCGCCCGCTCCCACGCTCAGCTTCGTGCAGGAGGAGGTGACCCTGCGTCGTCCTATTGGGGGGACACTGGTGTTGCGTCGACAGCTCGAACGGCTGCTGGAGATCGGACAGTTGCGGAATGTCGAGATTCAGGTGATGCCGACAAGCTGCGAGGACCACGCCGGAATGGACGGCGGGGTTGAGGTATTGAAGTTCGAGGATGGCACTGCGGTGGGGCGGTCGGATGGCGCCTTCGCAGGTCGGCCGGTGTTCGATCCGAAGCAGCTCCGAATCCTTGAGCTGCGCTGTGGGATGATCCGGGCCCAGGCTCTCCCGCCAGGAGAGTCGCTGGCCTTCATCGAGCAACTGCGGGGAGAGACATGAGCAGCGAGACCTCTGCCGGGGGCGCTTCCGAGCTGGACTGGTTCAAGAGCAGCTACAGCAGCAGCAGCGAGGGGGACTCTTGCGTCGAGGTCGCCGCCACCCCCGGCACAGTGCACGTGCGCGATTCCAAGAACCTGCCGGGGCCACGTCTCTCCTTCGCGGCGGGCGCTTGGGCGGGCTTCGTTCCGTACGCCTCCGGCCGCTGACCCCCCTTACGTAGGCCCGCCTCGGGCCCGGCGCGGGAGCGCAGCCGTTTTCAGGCGGCCCCGTCCGCGAATGCCGCGTCCCCGCTCGATCGCAGCGCGGGCAGCCCCACCGGCGCCAGCGACGCGTCCCGGATTCCGCGCAGCAGCTCCGCCCCGATCTCCGCGAGACGTGGCCCGTCCGGCGGGGTCGCGCCCAGGCCGATCGCGTACCCCGTGCGGCCGTCGGCCGTGACCGGGTGCGGCCAGACGCGGCAGTCGGCGGCGCCCGCCTCGGCGAGGGCGGCGGTCAGGGCGAGGAGCCTGCCGCGCAGTCGGCCCTCTTCCGGGCCGGGGTGTGCGGAGGCGAGGGCCCAGGAGGTGTGGCCGTCCCGCAGCGCGGGCGGGGCGCAGAGAAGGGGACGGGGGTCGTCACCGTCCTCCGCCGACTCCAGGATTTCCCAGGCGCGGTACAGCTCGGCGGCGAGGAGATCGCGGCCGGCAGCCGAGACCTGCGTGGTGCAGGAACGTACCGGAGCGGTGGGGGTCAGCACCGTGACCGGGTCGCCGGTCGCCGCAGCCCCGCCCACCGGCTCGTCCCAGTCCCACGCCGCCCAGGTCGCGAAGAAGCGCCGGAGCAGTACGAGGGGCGGCAGGTCGCCCGACTCGTGCGCGGTACGGGCGGCGAGGACGGCCCAGGCCAGGCCTGGCAGCCCGCCGCAGGGTGCGGAGTCCAGGCCCCGGGCCCGCGCCCAGGCCTTGGCGTCCCGGGCGAGGGACGCGAAGGCCGCCCCGTGGGGTTCCGCCGCCGCGAGTACCGCCGCCGCGTCGCTCACCGCGCTCAGCGCGGTCGCCGCCGCCTCGCCCAGTTCTGCGCGGTGGGCGACCGCGTCGGCCGGGGAGAGCGACCCCGTCGCCACCGTGACCAGGTCGATGCTCAGCCCGTCCAGGCGGAGGCGCAGGCCGGGCACCCGGGCGCCCGTCACCTCGCGCACGTCCCGGGCCTCGGGGAGCGTGGCGGCCAGCCGTTGCCGCAGCTCCGCCGGACCGGGTGCGCCGGGCAGCGCGGCCACCAGGTCCAGGTCCGCGTCCGGCAGCGCGCAGCCCATGCGCCGGGAGCCGACGACGTGGACCCGGGCGCCTGGGAGGGCGGCGGCGACCCGTTCCGCGAGTCCGTCGGTTGCCGCTGGTACCGGCGGGCCCAGCTCCACCCGTACCCCGTAGTGGTCGGAGATGTAGAGACCCTCCGGGCCCGGGGCGTCGCCGGTCAGCTCCGCCGTCCGCGCCCGCAGCCGGTCCGTGCGCAGCAGCACCCGGTCCAGCCGGGAGGCGCGGCCGGAGAGGGAGGAGACGGCCGCCAGGGGGTTCGCGGACGGGTCGAAGGTCGGGGTCGCGTCGGCGGGGCCGTGGACCTGGTGCCACGCGTCCGTCATCGCCAGCCGGGTCTGCGGGCGGTCGCCGCCGTCGTTGAAGTCCCCTACGAGCAGCACCTCGCCCTCGACACCGGCCAACCCCGTTGCCAGATCGGCCAGTTCGCTGTCGCGGCGGGCCGCACCTGCGGGGGAGTGGTCGCTGCTGAGGTGAGTCACGGCCACCGTGACCGGGCAGCCGTCGGCCGTCTCCACCACGGCTGCCGCCACCGCCTTGTGCGGGCCGAGGACGTGCAGCCCCGCCTCGCGTACGGGGAGCCGGCTGAGCAGCAGCAGACCGCAGTCCGCCACGTCCCGGCCCGCCGGTTCCGTGGCGAGCGTGTATCCGTCGCGCACCCAGCCGCTCCCCAGCAGCAGATCCAGCAGCGCGGGCTCCGCCTCCTGGAGCGCGATGACGTCCGCGTCCGCCGCGTGCAGTGCGTCGAGCAGCAGGGGGCGGCGGCGGGCCGTGTCGATCCGGTCGGCGTCGTACCGGTCCCAGAGGGTGTTCCAGGTCAGCACGGTCACGGAACCGGCATCGGCCCGGCTCGCCTGCCCGGCCGGTGCCGGTTCCCAGGTCTCTGTAGAAGGTGTCGGTTCCCAGCTGCCAGTAGAAGGGGAGTACACGTGCGGGGTGCGGGACGTGAAGTAAGGGGACGGGAGCCTGCGCGGCGTGCGTATCCGGCCCGCGTCCGTCGCGTCGATCCGGTCGGTGCCCGTGGACCGGTCCCACACCACCTCGCCGTCGGCCTCGAAGAACAGCACCCGGTGCCAGGGGATGTCCCCGCCCGGGGTGAACCGTTCCAGCGGCACCCGCTTGGGGTCCCGGCCGCGCTGGGCGACGCCCAGGACGAAGCGGGCCGGGTCGAACCGGGGGTCCCAGCGGACCCGGTGGTAGATGTCCTCGCTCGTGCGCATCAGGCCCGGTCCTCCACGGTTGTGCTGCTGCCGATGTACCAGGTGCGGTGCGCCTGGCCCGGGTACGGGGGGACGAACCGGCGCAGCTGGGAGGCCAGTACCTCCGGGGGCACCGGGTGGGTGCGGCGGGCGTTGCGCGCGGTCAGTTCGTCCTCGCCGGTCCAGGCCACGGTGTGGGTGAGCAGCGCGTCCCGGCGGTCGGCGACCGCGTGCACCGGGTTGCGCTGGTGCGGGTTGAGCGAGGTGGCGTCCCAGACCACGGTGGCGCCGGGGACCAGGGCCGCGTCCAGCCGCCGCAGCCCCTCGCGCAGGACGTCCGCGTTGGCGCTCTGGTCGGCGCGCGAGCCACGGGCGAGGCGCAGGTCGTCGAGGGATATATAGGTGTCGGTGCCCGGCAGGGCGCGGCCGAAGGTGCTCTTGCCGCTGCCCGACGGGCCGACCAGGTGGATCAGGCGGGGGAAGTTCCCGTCCCGCCACCGCCAGGTCGCGGCCACCGCCTCCTCCGCGGTGCTGATCCGGCCCAGCGCGTACGCCTGACGGGCCTGCGCCAGGCAGCGGTCCGCGGCGGCCGGCTCCAGCTCCGCGAACGCCTCCCGGAGCCCGGCCGGCTCGCCCACCTCCTCGGCGTGCAGTCGCGACCACTCCACCTGCTCGCGGGCCTCCGGGCTCGCGGCCAGGGCGCCGGCCACCGCGTGCAGCACCGGCAGCCGGGCGGCGCGCGACATCCGCGCCAGTCCGCCGCGCCGCTCCTCGTCCGGGTACGGGCGGTGCAGCGAGGGGGCCAGCCCCACCAGGTCCGCGACGCGGCGGGCGAGCGGCATGCCGAGCGGGCCGGCCAGCGCGGGGGCCAGCGCCGCGCGCCGGGTGCGGTGCAGCAGGGCGGCCAGCACCCCGGACAGCCGGTCGTCGCCGGTGAGGCCCATCGTGTCCAGGGCGTCGGCCGCCGCGAGGGCGGCGGGTGCGTCACCGGCCCCGGCCGAAGCGGCGGCGGACGCGTCTGCCGGTGCGTGGCCCGGTCCGTCGGTGCCCGGTCCGGTGCCGACGGCGACGCCGAGCGCCACCGGGTCGACCGGGGCGCCCGAGCGCACGTCCCAGAGCGCGGCGGACGGGCCCAGCGCGTTCTCCACCACCGCCGCGTGCATCCAGTGCGTGTCCGTGACGACGTGGCCCGGCCGCACCCACTTGGCCACCCGCCGCCCGAACTCGGCGGCCGGAAAGCTCCCGGCGGGGCGGACGACGTAACCCTCCTGGCGTCCGGTGTCCAGGCGCAGCGCGCGCAGCGTCCGTTCCGCGCGGGCGTCGAACACCCCGCGCCACAGCACCGGCGGGGCCGGGATGCCGAGCCCGTGCAGGAACGCCACGGTCCGGTCCCACCCCAGGCAGGTGTCCCCGTCCCAGACGGAGAAGCCGTAGAAGTGGCCCGCCAGGTCGTCGTACGGGATGGAGTGCCGGGCGAACACGTTCTCGCCGCAGATCCGCCATCCCGCCGGGATGCGGGGGCCGACGCGGCCCTGGAGCGCCTTGACCCGGGCCCGGGAGGGGTGGTGCGCCGAGTCGAGCGAGCGGGCGTGCAGCCCGTCGGCGTAGAGCGTGGTGTTCTCGCCGTCCATCTTCTCGGTGACCACGACCTCGGAGCCGGTGAGTCCGGCGAGGTCCGTGCGGCCGGTGAGCCGTACGTCGTCCGAGGTGGCCCCCGGTGACCAGGGCAGATGCGGTGTCCTCGGATAGTGCGTGCGCATGGATTCCCGCCCCCGGTGACGTGCCTGGCCCGGCCGGTCACTGTAGGGGTGGGGGACCGCGGCGCTCGACCGAATTACCCCGTCGGGGGAGGGGAACGGGGGTGGTGGAGGCGTGCCCGCGTTTGACCATTCATCCCCGGGGGGTAAGATCCCCGGCCGATTGGCCAGGCTCACACCCCGTATGGCACACTGACCAGGTTGCTCGGTTGAGTGTCAATGCTGCGCGCCTCCCGCCGGGAGGACCGGAAGCGAGTCCCACAGTACTCGTCGGCCCCATGGGCCGGACGTACGGGAATCTTTCGGGAAGCGTATGTGTGCCACCGGCCAGGCACCCGGTGGGGTTCCTCCCCCGGCATCCGCGGTCTCAGGCCCGCACCCCCTTGGTTGGGATCTTCTTCGGGAGATTTTCGTAGAGGGGATGCGACACGCCCGACCGCGTGGGTCGGAGGCGGAGTATTCAGAACCCCGGGTTCCAGAGCGTTACGAGAGACAGGACTACTAGTAGCCATGGCGGGACAGAAGATCCGCATCCGGCTCAAGGCCTACGACCACGAGGTCATCGACTCCTCGGCGAAGAAGATCGTCGAGACGGTGACCCGCACTGGTGCGTCGGTCGCAGGCCCGGTGCCGCTGCCCACTGAGAAGAACGTGTACTGCGTCATCAAGTCGCCGCACAAGTACAAGGACTCGCGCGAGCACTTCGAGATGCGCACGCACAAGCGCCTCATCGACATTCTCGACCCCACGCCGAAGACGGTTGACTCGCTGATGCGCCTCGACCTGCCGGCGGGCGTCGACATCGAGATCAAGCTCTGAGGGGACGGGCCGAGATGAGCAAGAACATCAAGGGCGTCCTGGGCGAGAAGCTCGGCATGACCCAGGTCTGGGACGAGAACAACCGGGTTGTCCCGGTGACCGTCGTCAAGGCCGGTCCGTGCGTCGTGACGCAGGTCCGTACGAACGACAGCGACGGCTACGAGTCGGTCCAGATCGCCTTCGGCGAGATTGACCCGCGCAAGGTGAACAAGCCCCTCAAGGGTCACTTCGCCAAGGCCGACGTCACCCCGCGCCGCCACCTGGTGGAGCTCCGCACCCCTGACGCCAGCGAGTACACGCTGGGCCAGGAGGTCACTGCCGAGGTGTTCGAGTCCGGCGTCAAGGTTGACGTCACGGGCAAGAGCAAGGGCAAGGGCTTCGCCGGTGTCATGAAGCGTCACAACTTCAAGGGCCTCGGCGCCGGCCACGGCGTCCAGCGCAAGCACCGTTCCCCCGGTTCGATCGGTGGCTGTGCCACCCCTGGGCGTGTCTTCAAGGGCATGCGCATGGCCGGTCGGATGGGTAACGAGCGCGTCACCACCCAGAACCTGACCATCCACGCGGTTGACGCGGAGAAGGGTCTGCTGCTCATCAAGGGCGCGGTCCCCGGTCCGAACGGCGGCCTCGTCCTGGTCCGTACCGCGGCCAAGGGGGCTTGAGGTAATGAGCACCATTGACATCCTTTCGCCGGCAGGCGACAAGGCCGGTACCGTCGAGCTCCCCGCGGAGATCTTCGACGCGAAGACCAGCGTTCCGCTGATCCACCAGGTCGTTGTCGCACAGCTGGCAGCTGCCCGTCAGGGCACGCACAAGACCAAGCGTCGTGGCGAGGTCCGCGGTGGTGGGCGCAAGCCTTACCGCCAGAAGGGCACCGGCCGCGCGCGCCAGGGTTCGACCCGCGCACCGCAGTTCGTCGGCGGTGGCGTCGTCCACGGCCCGCAGCCGCGTGACTACTCGCAGCGCACCCCGAAGAAGATGAAGGCCGCCGCCCTGCGCGGTGCCCTCTCCGACCGGGCGCGCCACTCCCGCATCCACGTCGTCACCGGCGTGGTCGAGGGTGCCGCAGTCTCCACGAAGGCAGCGAAGTCGCTGTTCGGCAAGATCTCGGAGCGCAAGAACGTGCTCCTGGTCGTCGACCGCAACGACGAGGCCGCGTGGCTCTCCGCACGCAACCTGCCCCAGGTGCACATCCTGGACCCGGGCCAGCTGAACACGTACGACGTGATCGTCTCTGACGACGTGGTCTTCACTCAGGCCGCTTTCGAGTCCTTCGTGTCTGGCCCCCAGACCGCTGAGACCGAAGGGAGCGACGCCTGATGAGCGAGGCGACCGTTACCAGCAAGACCTACTCCGACCCGCGCGACGTTCTCGTCAAGCCGGTTGTTTCGGAGAAGAGCTACGCGCTGCTCGACGAGAACAAGTACACGTTCATCGTCGCGCCCGGCTCCAACAAGACCCAGATCAAGCAGGCCGTCGAAGCGGTCTTCTCGGTCAAGGTCACCGGGGTCAACACGATCAACCGTCAGGGTAAGCGCAAGCGCACCAAGACCGGTTTCGGCAAGCGCGCAGACACCAAGCGCGCCATCGTGACCCTCGCTGAGGGCGACCGAATCGACATCTTCGGCGGCCCGACCTCCTAACGGAGGTCGAGTCGTCCGGAATCGGACGAGGACTGAGAAATGGGTATCCGCAAGTACAAGCCGACGACCCCGGGCCGTCGTGGCTCCAGCGTCGCCGACTTTGTCGAGATCACGCGGTCCACGCCGGAGAAGTCGCTGGTCCGCCCCCTGCACAGCAAGGGCGGCCGTAACAACACCGGTCGTGTGACCGTTCGCCACCAGGGTGGTGGCCACAAGCGCGCCTACCGCGTGATCGACTTCCGTCGTCACGACAAGGACGGCGTGCCGGCCAAGGTCGCGCACATCGAGTACGACCCGAACCGCACCGCGCGCATCGCGCTCCTGCACTACGCCGACGGCGAGAAGCGCTACATCATCGCGCCGCGCGGCCTGGGACAGGGCGACCGTGTCGAGAACGGCCCGGCCGCCGACATCAAGCCCGGTAACAACCTGGCGCTGCGCAACATCCCGGTCGGTACGACCATCCACGCCATCGAGCTGCGGCCCGGCGGCGGCGCGAAGTTCGCCCGTTCCGCGGGTGCCTCCGTGCAGCTGCTGGCGAAGGAGGGCACCATGGCCCACCTTCGTATGCCGTCGGGTGAGATCCGCCTGGTCGACGCCCGCTGCCGCGCCACGATCGGTGAGGTCGGCAACGCCGAGCAGTCGAACATCAACTGGGGCAAGGCCGGTCGCATGCGCTGGAAGGGCGTTCGCCCGTCCGTCCGCGGTGTTGCGATGAACCCGGTCGACCACCCGCACGGTGGTGGTGAAGGCAAGACCTCCGGTGGACGTCACCCGGTCTCGCCGTGGGGTCAGAAGGAGGGTCGTACTCGCTCGCCGAAGAAGGCATCGAGCAAGTACATCGTCCGCCGCCGCAAGACGAACAAGAAGCGCTAGGAGCGGGTTTAGATGCCGCGCAGTCTCAAGAAGGGGCCCTTCGTCGACGGCCACCTCGTCAAGAAGGTGGACGTACAGAACGAAGCCGGCACCAAGAACGTCATCAAGACCTGGTCCCGTCGCTCGATGATCATCCCGGCCATGCTGGGTCACACCATCGCGGTGCACAACGGCAAGATCCACGTCCCGGTGTTCGTCACCGAGTCGATGGTCGGCCACAAGCTCGGCGAGTTCTCGCCGACTCGCACCTTCCGCGGCCACGTCAAGGACGACCGGAAGTCGAAGCGCCGCTAGCGCGGGGTGGAAACGACTATGACTCACACCGAAGGGACAACCATGGAAGCCAGGGCCCAGGCGCGGTACATCCGCGTCACGCCCATGAAGGCCCGCCGAGTGGTGGACCTCATCCGTGGCATGGATGCCACGGAGGCTCAGGCGGTCCTGCGTTTCGCCCCGCAGGCCGCGAGCGTGCCGGTTGGCAAGGTGCTTGACAGCGCCATCGCCAACGCTGCACACAACTACGACCACCCCGACGCTTCTTCGCTGGTCATCAGCGAGGCGTTTGTGGACGAGGGTCCGACCCTGAAGCGGTTCCGTCCGCGTGCTCAGGGCCGTGCCTACCGGATCCGTAAGCGGACCAGCCACATCACCGTGGTCGTCAGCAGCAAGGAAGGAACCCGGTAATGGGCCAGAAGGTTAACCCGCATGGGTTCCGGCTCGGCATTACCACGGACTTCAAGTCCCGTTGGTACGCCGACAAGCTGTACAAGGACTACGTCAAGGAAGACGTCGCCATTCGTCGCATGATGACGAAGGGCATGGAGCGGGCCGGCATCTCGAAGGTCGAGATCGAGCGCACCCGCGACCGCGTCCGCGTTGACATCCACACCGCCCGCCCGGGCATCGTCATCGGCCGCCGCGGCGCCGAGGCCGACCGCATCCGTGGCGAGCTGGAGAAGCTGACCGGCAAGCAGGTCCAGCTGAACATCCTCGAGGTCAAGAACCCCGAGGTGGACGCTCAGCTGGTGGCCCAGGCCGTCGCCGAGCAGCTCTCCTCCCGCGTCTCCTTCCGTCGTGCCATGCGCAAGAGCATGCAGAGCACGATGAAGGCCGGCGCCAAGGGCATCAAGATCCAGTGCGGCGGTCGTCTCGGCGGCGCCGAGATGTCCCGCTCGGAGTTCTACCGCGAGGGCCGCGTGCCCCTGCACACCCTCCGTGCGAACGTCGACTACGGCTTCTTCGAGGCCAAGACGACCTTCGGCCGCATCGGCGTGAAGGTCTGGATCTACAAGGGCGACGTCAAGAACATCGCCGAGGTCCGCGCCGAGAACGCTGCTGCCCGTGCGGGCAACCGCCCGGCCCGTGGCGGCGCTGACCGTCCGGCCGGCCGCGGTGGCCGCGGTGGCGGCGAGCGTGGCGGTCGCGGCCGCAAGCCGCAGCAGTCGGCTCCGGCCGCCGAGGCCCCCAAGGCCGAGGCGCCCGCCGCTGCTCCGGCGGCTGAGAGCACCGGAACGGAGGCCTGACCGAAATGCTGATCCCCCGTAGGGTCAAGCACCGCAAGCAGCACCACCCGAAGCGCAGCGGTATGTCCAAGGGTGGCACGCAGGTTGCGTTCGGCGAGTACGGCATCCAGGCGCTGACCCCGGCGTACGTGACGAACCGTCAGATCGAGTCCGCTCGTATCGCGATGACCCGTCACATCAAGCGTGGCGGCAAGGTCTGGATCAACATCTACCCGGACCGCCCCCTGACGAAGAAGCCTGCCGAGACCCGCATGGGTTCCGGTAAGGGTTCTCCCGAGTGGTGGATCGCGAACGTCAAGCCGGGCCGGGTGATGTTCGAGCTGTCCTACCCGAACGAGAAGATTGCTCGTGAGGCGCTCACCCGCGCTGCTCACAAGCTTCCGATGAAGTGCCGGATTGTTCGGCGCGAGGCAGGTGAGTCGTGATGTCGGCCGGTACCAAGACGTCCGAGCTGCGCGAGCTGGGCAACGAGGAGCTCCTCAACAAGCTCCGCGAGGCCAAGGAAGAGCTGTTCAACCTCCGCTTCCAGGCGGCGACCGGACAGCTCGAAAACCACGGCCGGCTCAAGTCCGTCCGTAAGGACATCGCCCGGATCTACACCCTGATGCGTGAGCGCGAGCTCGGCATCGAGACGGTGGAGAGCGTCTGATGAGCGAGAAGACTGTGACTGAGACGAACACTGACCGCGGTTTCCGTAAGACCCGTGAGGGTCTCGTCGTCAGCGACAAGATGGACAAGACCGTCGTCGTCGCTGTCGAGGACCGCGTCAAGCACGCGCTGTACGGCAAGGTCATCCGCCGTACGAACAAGCTCAAGGCTCACGACGAGCAGAACGCCGCCGGCGTCGGCGACCGTGTCATCCTCATGGAGACCCGGCCGCTGTCCGCCACGAAGCGGTGGCGCGTCGTCGAGATCCTCGAGAAGGCCAAGTAATTCCTGAGAGGCATTCCTCTCAGGCAGGTTCCGCCAGGCTCGGTGGGGGTTCGCTCCGGTAACGGAGCGGCCCCCGCCGGGAACCGGCAGACGATCAGGAGATAGACGTGATCCAGCAGGAGTCGCGACTGCGCGTCGCCGACAACACGGGTGCGAAGGAAATTCTCACCATCCGTGTTCTCGGTGGCTCGGGTCGCCGCTACGCGGGCATCGGTGACGTCATCGTCGCCACCGTCAAGGACGCGATCCCCGGTGGCAACGTGAAGAAGGGTGACGTCGTCAAGGCCGTCATCGTTCGCACCGTCAAGGAGCGTCGTCGTCAGGATGGCTCGTACATCCGCTTCGACGAGAACGCCGCCGTCATTCTGAAGAACGACGGCGACCCCCGCGGCACCCGTATCTTCGGCCCGGTGGGCCGTGAGCTGCGCGAGAAGAAGTTCATGAAGATCATCTCGCTCGCGCCGGAGGTGCTGTAAGCATGAAGATCAAGAAGGGCGACCTGGTTCAGGTCATCACCGGTAAGGACAAGGGCAAGCAGGGCAAGGTCATCGTTGCCTACCCTGCTCAGGACCGCGTCCTCGTCGAGGGTGTCAACCGGGTCAAGAAGCACACGAAGGCCGGTCAGACCGCTCGCGGTTCGCAGACCGGTGGCATTGTGACGACCGAGGCCCCCGTCCACGTCAGCAACGTGCAGCTGGTTGTTGAGAAGGACGGCAACAAGGTCGTTACTCGCGTCGGCTACCGCTTTGACGACGAGGGCAACAAGATCCGCGTTGCCAAGCGCACCGGTGAGGACATCTGATGACTACCACCACAGCGCCGCGTCTCAAGACGCGCTACCGCGAGGAAATCGCCGGCAAGCTGCGTGAGGAGTTCTCCTACGAGAACGTCATGCAGATCCCCGGTCTGGTCAAGATCGTGGTCAACATGGGTGTGGGCGACGCCGCCCGCGACTCCAAGCTGATCGATGGCGCCGTGCGCGACCTCACCACGATCACCGGCCAGAAGCCCGCCGTCACCAAGGCCCGCAAGTCGATCGCGCAGTTCAAGCTGCGCGAGGGGCAGCCGATCGGCTGCCACGTCACCCTCCGCGGTGACCGCATGTGGGAGTTCCTGGACCGTACGCTGTCGCTCGCGCTTCCGCGTATCCGTGACTTCCGTGGCCTGTCGCCGAAGCAGTTCGACGGCCGTGGCAACTACACCTTCGGTCTCACGGAGCAGGTCATGTTCCACGAGATCGACCAGGACAAGATCGACCGGGTCCGGGGCATGGACATCACCGTGGTCACCACGGCGACCAATGACGACGAGGGTCGTGCCCTCCTTCGTCACCTCGGCTTCCCGTTCAAGGAGAACTGACCGTGGCGAAGAAGTCCCTGATCGCTAAGGCCGCCCGCAAGCCGAAGTTCGGCGTCCGCGGGTACACCCGCTGCCAGCGCTGCGGCCGGCCCCACTCCGTCTACCGCAAGTTCGGCCTGTGCCGCGTGTGCCTTCGTGAGATGGCTCACCGTGGCGAGCTGCCGGGCGTGACCAAGAGCTCCTGGTAATCCTCCTTCGCCCTCTGGGCGTTGGGATTATCCGGAAGCTCTCGGTAAGTATCTGGTCGGCAGGAGCCCGGCCCCACATGCCGTAGGCTTGTGTGGTTGGGCGCCTGCCGCCCTAGACCGACTTACTACGCCGTAGGTCCCCGCACCGCACCCGTCCCGCCACTGAGTGGGGAGAGGGATGGCGCATACAGGAAACCCCGGCGAGAGAGGCCGAAGGCCAACTCATGACCATGACTGATCCCATCGCAGACATGCTCACGCGTCTGCGTAACGCGAACTCGGCGTATCACGACGACGTCAAGATGCCGCACAGCAAGATCAAGTCGCACATCGCGGAGATCCTCCAGCAGGAGGGCTTCATCACCGGCTGGAAGGTCGAGGACGCCGAGGTCGGCAAGAGCCTCGTTCTCGACCTGAAGTTCGGTCCGAACCGCGAGCGTTCGATCGCCGGCATCAAGCGTATTTCGAAGCCGGGTCTGCGTGTATACGCAAAGTCCACCAATCTGCCGAAGGTTCTGGGCGGCCTGGGCGTGGCGATCATCTCCACGTCCCACGGTCTCCTGACCGGCCAGCAGGCCAGCAAGAAGGGCGTAGGTGGGGAAGTCCTCGCCTACGTCTGGTAGTCGGGAACGGAGGAAAAGCTCATGTCGCGAATCGGCAAGCTCCCCATCCAGGTTCCCGCCGGTGTGGACGTCACCATCGATGGCCGCACGGTTGCGGTGAAGGGCCCCAAGGGTTCCCTCTCGCACACCGTCGCCGCGCCGATCGAGGTCACCAAGGGTGAGGACGGCGTTCTGAACGTCGTCCGCCCGAACGACGAGCGTCAGAACAAGGCCCTTCACGGCCTGTCCCGCACGCTGGTGGCGAACATGATCACCGGTGTGACCCAGGGATACATCAAGGCGCTCGAGATCAGCGGTGTCGGTTACCGCGTCCAGGCGAAGGGCTCCAACCTGGAGTTCGCCCTGGGCTACAGCCACCCGATCCTCATCGAGGCCCCCGAAGGCATCACCTTCAAGGTCGAGTCGCCCACGAAGTTCAGTGTCGAGGGCATCGACAAGCAGAAGGTCGGCGAGGTTTCGGCGAAGATCCGCAAGCTGCGGAAGCCTGACCCGTACAAGGCCAAGGGCGTCAAGTACGCCGGCGAGGTTATCCGCCGCAAGGTCGGAAAGGCGGGTAAGTAAGCCATGGCATACGGTGTAAAGATCGCCAAGGGCGACGCCTACAAGCGTGCCGCCCTCAAGCGTCGCCACATCCGCGTCCGGAAGCACATCTCCGGTTCGCCCGAGCGTCCGCGCTTGGTTGTGACGCGTTCGAACCGCCACATGGTCGCTCAGGTCATCGACGACATCGCGGGCCACACGCTCGCGTCGGCGTCGACGCTCGACGCTTCCATCCGCGGCGTCGAGGGTGACAAGAGTGCCCTCGCCAAGCAGGTCGGGGCCCTGGTCGCCGAGCGCGCCAAGGCCGCAGGCGTCGAGGCCGTCGTGTTTGACCGCGGTGGCAACCAGTACGCCGGGCGGATTGCCGCTCTGGCTGACGCCGCCCGTGAAGCCGGGCTGAAGTTCTAAGCCCCGGTTCCTACGCACAGCGGACGTAACAGAGAGAGGTAATTCCAATGGCTGGACCCCAGCGCCGCGGAAGCGGTGCCGGTGGCGGCGAGCGGCGGGACCGGAAGGGCCGTGACGGCGCCAGCGCCGCCGAGAAGACCGCGTACGTCGAGCGTGTCGTCGCGATCAACCGTGTCGCCAAGGTCGTGAAGGGTGGTCGTCGCTTCAGCTTCACCGCGCTGGTCGTGGTGGGCGACGGTGACGGCAGCGTCGGTGTCGGATACGGCAAGGCCAAGGAAGTTCCCGCGGCCATCGCCAAGGGCGTTGAAGAGGCCAAGAAGAGCTTCTTCAAGGTTCCGCGTATCCAGGGCACCATCCCGCACCCGATCCAGGGCGAGAAGGCCGCGGGCGTTGTCCTGCTCAAGCCTGCTTCCCCCGGTACCGGTGTGATCGCGGGTGGCCCCGTGCGCGCCGTGCTCGAGTGCGCCGGCGTTCACGACATCCTGTCGAAGTCGCTCGGTTCTTCGAACCCGATCAACATCGTGCACGCGACGGTGGCGGCCCTCCAGGGTCTGCAGCGTCCCGAGGAGATCGCGGCCCGCCGCGGTCTGCCCCTCGAGGACGTGGCCCCGGCCGCTCTGCTCCGTGCCCGAGCGGCGGGTGTGTGATGGCTCGCCTCAAGATCACGCAGACGAAGTCGTACATCGGCAGCAAGCAGAACCACCGCGACACCCTTCGTTCGCTCGGGCTCAAGCGCCTGCACGACGTGGTTGTCAAGGAGGACCGCCCCGAGTTCCGCGGAATGGCTAACACCGTCCGCCACCTCGTGACGGTTGAGGAGGTCGACTGACATGGCGGAGAACCAGCCGCTGAAGGCCCACGACCTCCGGCCTGCCCCGGGCGCCAAGACCGCCAAGACCCGTGTGGGTCGAGGCGAGGCGTCCAAGGGTAAGACCGCCGGACGTGGCACCAAGGGCACCAAGGCCCGCTACCAGGTTCCGGAGCGCTTCGAGGGCGGGCAGATGCCCCTCCACATGCGTCTCCCGAAGCTCAAGGGCTTCAAGAACCCGTTCCGCACCGAGTACCAGGTCGTGAACCTGGACAAGCTCGCGACGCTCTACCCCGAGGGTGGAGAGGTCACGGTGGCCGGTCTGGTCGCCAAGGGCGCGGTGCGCAACAACCACCTCGTCAAGGTCCTCGGACAGGGCGAGATCTCCGTGGCGCTGCAGGTTTCGGTTGACGCCGTCTCCGGCTCCGCCAAGGAGAAGATCGCCGCCGCGGGCGGCACCGTCACCGAGCTGGTCTGAGACAACTCGGACACATAGGTGGCCTGAACATCCGACCGGGGATGCCTCTCATATGGGGCATCCCCGGTTGGTCGTTCCTAGGGGGGCATGTACGCCGGTAAGGTGGCGTCCGTTGCTGTGGTAAGCCCTGGACGCATGTCGTTCGGGGACCTTTGACTGTTACGTATTCGTCAATCCTCAAGACCGTCACCTCTACGCATTGCGCGGGGGTCGCAGGAGGCACCGTGCTCACCGCGTTCGCCCGGGCGTTCAAGACGCCCGACCTGCGCAAGAAGCTGTTCTTCACGCTCGGCATCATCGTGCTCTACCGGCTCGGGGCGCATATCCCGGTCCCGGGGGTGAGTTACGAGAACGTCCAGACCTGTGTTGATCAGGCAAGCAAGGGCAATAACAGCCTCTTCGGCCTGGTGAACATGTTCAGCGGTGGTGCACTGCTGCAGATCACGATCTTCGCGCTCGGCATCATGCCGTACATCACGGCCAGCATCATTCTTCAGCTGCTGACCGTGGTGATTCCCCGACTAGAGGCGCTCAAGAAGGAGGGGCAGTCCGGCCAGGCCAAGATCACGCAGTACACGCGTTATCTGACGGTCGCGCTCGCCATCCTCCAGGGCACCGGCCTGGTGGCCACCGCACGCAGCGGCGCGCTGTTCAGCGGCTGCCCGGTCGCCGACCAGATCGTCCCGAACCAGTCGCTGTTCACGACCATCACGATGGTCATCACGATGACCGCCGGCACGGCCGCCGTCATGTGGCTCGGTGAGCTGATCACCGACCGCGGCATCGGCAACGGCATGTCGATCCTGATGTTCATCTCGATCGCCGCCAGCTTCCCCGGCGCACTGTGGGCCATCAAGACGAGCGGCAAGCTCGCGGACGGCTGGATCGAGTTCGGCACCGTCATCCTGATCGGCTTCGTGATGGTGGCCCTCGTGGTCTTCGTCGAGCAGGCCCAGCGCCGCATTCCGGTTCAGTACGCGAAGCGCATGATCGGCCGCAGGTCCTACGGTGGTACGTCCACCTACATCCCGCTGAAGGTGAACCAGGCGGGTGTGATTCCCGTCATCTTCGCTTCTTCGCTGCTCTACATCCCGGCCCTGATCGTCCAGTTCTCCAACTCCCAAGCGGCTTGGGCGACCTGGATCAAGGACCACTTCGTCAAGGGCGACCACCCGTACTACATCACCGCGTACTTCCTGTTGATCGTCTTCTTCGCCTTCTTCTATGTGGCGATTTCGTTCAACCCCGAGGAAGTCGCGGACAACATGAAGAAGTATGGTGGCTTCATCCCGGGTATCCGGGCTGGTCGACCTACTGCCGAGTACCTGAGCTACGTGCTCAACAGGATCACTTGGCCGGGCTCGCTGTACCTGGGTCTGATCGCTCTGGTGCCAACGATGGCGTTGGCAGGCTTCGGTGGCGCTAACCAGAACTTCCCGTTCGGCGGGACGAGCATCCTCATCATCGTGGGTGTGGGTCTGGAAACCGTGAAGCAGATTGAGAGTCAGCTCCAGCAGCGCAATTACGAAGGGTTCCTCCGCTGATGCGAATCGTCCTCGTCGGCCCGCCGGGTGCCGGCAAGGGAACGCAGGCTGCGTACCTTGCCAAGAACCTGTCGATTCCGCACATCTCCACGGGCGACCTCTTCCGCGCCAACATCAGCCAGGGCACTGACCTTGGCAAGCAGGCCCGCGCCTACATGGACGCGGGACAGCTGGTGCCGGACGAGGTCACGATCGGGATGGCCAAGGACCGGATGTCCCAGTCGGACGCGGTCAACGGCTTCCTGCTCGACGGCTTCCCGCGCAATGTGGGCCAGGCCGAGGCCCTTGATGTGATGCTCAAGGACGAGGGCGTAAAGCTGGACGCGGTTCTCGATCTCGAAGTCCCCGAGGACGAGGTCGTGAAGCGGATCGCGGGCCGTCGCATCTGCCGCAACGAGAGCGCGCACGTGTTCCACGTGACGTACAACCCGCCGAAGACCGAGGGTGTCTGCGACACCTGCGGCGGCGAGCTGTACCAGCGCGACGACGACAGCGAAGAGACGGTCCGCACCCGGCTGGAGGTCTACCACACGCAGACCGAGCCGATCATCGACTACTACAGGGCTCAGGACCTGGTGGTCACCATCTCCGCGCTCGGCAAGGTCACCGACGTGACCGAGCGGGCCATGGAGGCGCTGAAGAAGTCCGACGAGGGCTGACAGCGAACCCGTCAGTACCAGTCATTCGGCCGCGGCGTCCATGGGCGCCGCGGCCGAATGCGTGCGGCCGTATCGTTGAGCAGGCCGCCCCGTCCCGTATCCAGAAAGGCGCCGCGCAATGGTGCAGATCAAGACCCCCGAGCAGATCGCGAAGATGCGTGAGGCGGGGCTGGTGGTCGCTGCCATTCACGCGGCCACCCGAGAGGCCGCCGTTCCCGGTGCCAGCACGCTGGACCTGGACCAGGTCGCCCGCAAGGTGATCGACGAGCACGGTGCGAAGTCGAACTTCCTCGGTTACGGCGGATTCCCCGCGACGATCTGCACCTCGGTCAACGAGGTCGTCGTCCACGGCATCCCGGACGAGAAGACCGTCCTCAAGGACGGCGACATCATCTCCATCGACGCCGGCGCGATCATCGACGGCTGGCACGGCGACGCCGCGTACACGGCCTTCGTCGGCACCGGTCACGCCCCGGAGCTCATCGAGCTGTCCCGGGTGACCGAGGAGTCGATGTGGGCCGGCATCGCCGCGATGAAGGTGAACAACCGCCTGGTCGACATCTCGAAGGCGATCGAGTCCTACATCCGCCGCCAGCCCCGCCCGTCGACCGGCAAGTACGGGATCGTCGAGGACTACGGCGGCCACGGCATCGGCACCGAGATGCACATGGACCCGCACCTGCTGAACTACGTCGCCCGCAAGCGCGGCAAGGGCATCAAGCTGGTCCCCGGTGTCTGCCTGGCCATCGAACCCATGGTCTCCCTCGGCACGGCCCGCACCGAGGTGCTGGAGGACGAGTGGACCGTCATCACCCCCGACGGCAGCTGGTCCTCCCACTGGGAGCACTCCATCGCCCTCACGGAGCAGGGCCCGCTGGTGCTCACCGCTCCGGACTGCGGCCGCGAGAAGCTCGCGCAGTACGGCATTGAGGCGGCGCCCGACCCTCTGGGGTGATTGAGGCCCACCAGGAGGTCTAAGGATCTCCGGGGCGGGGCAAACTTGACGGATTCGTCTTTTGGAGTCCGCTGACGTAGACTGACTCGTCGGCTCTCGTGCATCAGTGTGCCCGTATGTATGCACACGAAGGTACGGAGCCGATCAAGGTAGCCGATTCGAAAGGCGAAGCGTGGCCAAGAAGCAAGGTGCCATCGAAATTGAGGGCACCGTGATCGAGTCTCTCCCGAACGCCATGTTCAGGGTGGAGCTCCAGAACGGTCACAAGGTCCTCGCGCACATCAGCGGGAAGATGCGGATGCACTACATCCGAATCCTTCCCGATGACCGGGTCGTCGTGGAGCTCTCCCCGTACGACCTGACGCGTGGCCGGATCGTCTACCGCTACAAGTAGATCTTGCCCACATTCCGCTTCGGCGGGGTGCTGGCACTGACCCGGAGAACCTGACATCCCATGAAGGTCAAGCCGAGCGTCAAGAAGATCTGCGACAAGTGCAAGGTGATCCGCCGTCACGGTCGGGTCATGGTCATCTGCGACAACCTGCGCCACAAGCAGCGCCAGGGCTGACGCACGACCCCCTGCATCTCGCAGACTTCGCGCGACGCACGTAAACGTACATACGCAGTGCCCGTCCAAGCCACGGCTGACGACACCTCCGGCGGGGGCCGGAGACCCGGGCGTACCACCGGCTCCGAGCGAGCGGTCGGCGGTCGGGAGCGGCACTGCGGAAGACCCCCGAAATAACAACTGGAGCCATTGAATGGCACGCGTTTCAGGTGTTGACATCCCGCGCGAAAAGCGCGTGGAGGTTGCCCTCACCTACGTCTTCGGTATCGGGCGCACCCGGTCCAAGGAGATCCTCGCCACCACCGGCGTGAACCCCAACACCCGCGTTCGTGACCTGGCCGAGGAAGACCTGGTCAAGATCCGCGAGTACGTGGACGCCAACCTCCGCACCGAGGGTGACCTCCGCCGCGAGATCCAGGGCGACATCCGCCGCAAGATCGAGATCGGCTGCTACCAGGGCATTCGTCACCGCCGTGGTCTGCCGGTTCACGGTCAGCGCACCAGCACGAACGCGCGTACCCGCAAGGGCCCGCGTCGCGCGATCGCCGGTAAGAAGAAGCCGGGCAAGAAGTAGTCCTCAGCGGACGCACTGCGAACGTCCGGTTCCCGGGCATCCGCAGCATCCAGCGGTCTTCGCTGTAGGACCGATCACCTCCCCTCTCCATCTGGAGTAAAGACATGCCCCCCAAGGGTCGTCAGGGCGCAGCCAAGAAGGTGCGTCGCAAGGAAAAGAAGAACGTCGCTCACGGCCACGCGCACATCAAGAGCACGTTCAACAACACCATCGTCTCGATCACGGACCCCTCGGGCAACGTGATCTCCTGGGCCTCCG
This sequence comes from Streptomyces sp. NBC_00341, assembly GCF_041435055.1. Classification (NCBI taxonomy): domain Bacteria; kingdom Bacillati; phylum Actinomycetota; class Actinomycetes; order Kitasatosporales; family Streptomycetaceae; genus Streptomyces; species Streptomyces sp. NBC_00341. The sequence goes on from NZ_CP108002.1 coordinate 5,411,322, forward strand.
CCGGCCACGTCGGCTTCAAGGGCTCGCGCAAGTCCACCCCCTTCGCCGCGCAGATGGCCGCCGAGTCGGCCGCCCGCCGCGCGCAGGAGCACGGCATGCGCAAGGTTGACGTCTTCGTGAAGGGTCCGGGCTCCGGCCGCGAGACCGCGATCCGCTCCCTCCAGGCCACGGGCCTCGAGGTCGGTTCGATCCAGGACGTCACCCCGACGCCGCACAACGGCTGCCGTCCGCCGAAGCGTCGCCGCGTCTGATCCGTCACGGCCGGTGACGGCCGTGCGTCAGTAGCGTGGGTACGGGCGGTATGCCCCCTACGGGGGTGTGCCGCCCGTATCCTTGTTTCATCTGTCGGGCGTCAAATAGTGGTCGCCCACGACTGAAGGATTCACACATGCTTATCGCTCAGCGTCCGTCGCTGACCGAAGAGGTCGTTGACGAGTTCCGCTCGCGGTTCGTCATCGAGCCCCTGGAGCCGGGTTTCGGCTACACGCTCGGTAACTCTCTTCGCCGTACGCTCCTCTCCTCGATCCCGGGCGCCGCTGTCACCAGCATCCGGATCGACGGCGTTCTGCACGAGTTCACCACCGTGCCGGGTGTCAAGGAGGACGTCACCGACCTCATCCTCAACATCAAGCAGCTGGTCGTCTCCTCCGAGCACGACGAGCCGGTCGTGATGTACCTGCGCAAGCAGGGCCCCGGCCTGGTCACCGCTGCCGACATCGCCCCGCCGGCCGGTGTCGAGGTCCACAACCCGGACCTCGTCATGGCCACCCTGAACGGCAAGGGCAAGCTGGAGATGGAGCTGACCGTCGAGCGCGGTCGCGGCTACGTCTCCGCCGTCCAGAACAAGCAGGTGGGCCAGGAGATCGGCCGGATTCCGGTCGACTCCATCTACTCGCCGGTGCTCAAGGTCACGTACAAGGTCGAGGCGACCCGTGTCGAGCAGCGCACCGACTTCGACAAGCTGATCGTCGACGTCGAGACCAAGCAGGCCATGCGTCCCCGTGACGCCATGGCGTCGGCCGGTAAGACCCTGGTCGAGCTGTTCGGTCTGGCGCGCGAGCTCAACATCGACGCCGAGGGCATCGACATGGGCCCGTCCCCGACGGACGCCGCGCTCGCCGCCGATCTGGCGCTGCCGATCGAGGAGCTGGAGCTCACGGTCCGCTCGTACAACTGCCTCAAGCGCGAGGGCATCCACTCGGTGGGCGAGCTCGTGGCCCGCTCCGAGGCGGACCTGCTCGACATCCGCAACTTCGGTGCGAAGTCGATCGACGAGGTCAAGGCGAAGCTGGCCGGTATGGGCCTGGCGCTGAAGGACTCGCCTCCCGGCTTCGACCCGACCGCCGCTGCCGACGCGTTCGGTGCGGACGACGACGCGGATGCCGGTTTCGTGGAGACCGAGCAGTACTGAGTCGCCTCCGGCTGGGGTGCCCGGTATTGCTGGGTGCCCCGGACCGGGCGAGGGCTTTGTCCTCAAGCGCCGGACGGGCTTGAATGTTCGGCTCGTAAGACTTCCGTGTGGCGACCGCCGCGCGGGAACTGACACCGGTACCTGATACGGCCGGTGCAGCACACAAGGAGAAATACCATGCCTCAGCCCGCCAAGGGCGCCCGTCTGGGCGGCAGCGCTGCGCACGAGAAGCTTCTTCTCAACAACCTCGCGAAGTCGCTGTTCGAGCACGGCCGCATCACCACGACCGAGGCCAAGGCCCGCCGCCTGCGTCCGGTCGCCGAGCGTTTCATCACCAAGGCCAAGAAGGGCGACATCCACAACCGTCGCCTGGTGCTGCAGTCGATCACGGACAAGGGCATCGTCCACACGCTCTTCACCGAGATCGCCCCGCGGTACGAGAACCGCCCCGGTGGTTACACCCGTATCACCAAGATCGGCAACCGTCGTGGCGACAACGCCCCGATGGCCGTCATCGAGCTGGTCGAGGCCCTGACCGTGGCGCAGGCTGCCACCGGTGAGGCCGAGGCCGCCACGAAGCGTGCGGTCAAGGAGGACGCGGCCAAGAAGGACGAGACCCCGGTCGAGTCCGTCGAGGACGCCAAGCCGGCCGCCGCCGACGAGGAGTCCAAGGACGCCTGAGCGTTCTGAGACCTCTGGACGGGCCCGCATCACCCTTCGGGGCGGTGCGGGCCCGTTCCGCTTGTACGGATCTTGAAAGGACCGCTGGTGTGAGTGACGTGGTGGAGCCCGGTTTCGTACGGGTGCGGCTGGACCTGGCCTACGACGGCAAGGACTTCTCCGGCTGGGCGAAACAGACGAGCCGGCGCACCGTCCAGGGGGAGATCGAGGACGCCCTGCGCACCGTGACCCGCTCCTCGCGGACGTACGACCTGACCGTGGCCGGGCGCACCGATGCCGGGGTGCACGCCCGCGGCCAGGTGGCGCACGTGGACCTGCCTGCCGAGGTGTGGGCCGAGCACGCGGACAAGCTGCTGCGGCGGATGGCCGGGCGGATGGCGCCCGATGTGCGGATCATGCGGATCGAGGAGGCCCCGGCGGGTTTCAACGCGCGCTTCTCGGCGCTGTGGCGCAGGTACGCGTACCGGGTGGCGGACCGGCCGGGCGGGGTCGATCCGCTGATCCGGGGTCATGTCCTGTGGCACGACCGGCCGTTGGACATCGATGCGATGAACGAGGCGGCGGCGCTGATGACCGGCGAGCACGACTTCGCCGCGTACTGCAAGAAGCGCGAGGGCGCGACGACCATCCGCACCCTCCAGAAGCTGAACTGGGTGCGGGACGAGGCGTCCGGGGTCATGACGGCGACCGTGCAGGCCGACGCGTTCTGCCACAACATGGTGCGGGCGCTGATCGGGGCGGCCCTGTTCGTGGGGGACGGGCGGCGCCCGGCCGCCTGGCCGGCCGAGGTGCTCGCTGCCGGGGTGCGGGACCCCGGGGTCCACGTGGTGCGGCCGCACGGGCTGACGCTGGAGGAAGTGGCTTACCCGGCCGATGAGTTGCTGGCCGCGCGGGCTGTCGAGGCCCGTAACGTGCGGACGCTGCCGGGGGCCGGCTGCTGCTGAGCGGCCGGCCCCGTGCGGCGGGGGTCAGGTGGTAGGGGTCATGTGGTGGGGGCGGTGGCCGCCTCCGAGGCCTGGACCTCGCCGCGGTGGCGGATCTGGCGGAACGTGAAGTCCGTCAGGTCGTTCCCCACGGTGAAGACGTTCTTGTCGGCCTTGGTGACGCTCTTGCCGTTGGTGAAGCCGCTGATCGCGAAGTAGACGTACCGGCCGTAGTAGTTGGTCGTACGGCGGCAGACGGCGCCGCCCCGGCAGAACGTCGGCACACCCGAGCCGCTCAGTGACGCGATGCTGCCTGAGGCCTGCTGGGCGGTCTTCTTGGCCTGGGCCTCGGTCTCGAAGACCGCCAGCCCGATCGTCACCGCCACGCCGCTGCGGCTGTAGGTGGCCCGGATGACCTGGTCGCAGCCGTTGCCGACGAGGATCGAGCCGAGTGCGCCCTGGGTGGCGGCGGCGCACTTCGTCGTCCGGTTCGTGGCGCCCTTGGCGTAGACGCGGTCGCCCATCTTGAGCTGCTTGCCGGGGAAGAAGGCGTCGGCGCTGACGGGCGCCCGGTCCTTCTTCACGTCGGATATGTAGTCCTTCGGGTCCGGCGGTGGTGGCGGCTGCACCGCGGAGAAGGACGGCTCCGGCTCGGCCGTCTGGCTCGGCAGGTCCGTCGCCGACGGCAGCTGGCTCGCGTCCTTCCCCCCGGAAGCGGCGGTGTCGTCCTTGTTGGTCTTGATCACCGCCGTCGCCACGATCGCCGCGACGGCGGCGGTGGCCAGCGCGCCCCCGCCGATCATCAGCCACCTCTTGCGCTTGTTCCGCGCCGCGGACTGGTCGGCCAGAGCCGACCAGTCCGGAGTACCGCTCTCCCCTGGCCCCCAGGAGGGCCCCCCTTGCCCAAAGCTCATGCCGCGAATCCTAGACGGAACACAAACCGGTTGGGCCAGAGCTTCGCGGGCCGTGACAATGCTGTGTATGGGACATCTTGAAGCAGGCCATCTGGAGTACTACCTACCGGACGGGCGGGTGCTGCTCGGCGATGCTTCGTTCCGTGTGGCGGACGGCGCGGTGGTCGCCCTCGTCGGGGCGAACGGCGCCGGGAAGACCACGCTGCTGCGGCTGCTCGCCGGTGAGCTCCAGCCGCACGGCGGCTCGGTCTCGGTGAGCGGCGGGCTCGGCGTGATGCAGCAGTTCGTCGGCTCGGTACGCGACGAACGCACCGTGCGCGACCTGCTGGTATCCGTCGCCCAGCCCCGTATCCGGGAGGCCGCGCAGGCCGTCGACCGGGCCGAGGAGAAGATCCTCGCCGTGGACGACGAGGCCGCGCAGATGGCGTACGCGCAGGCGCTCAGCGACTGGGCGGAGGCGCGCGGGTACGAGGCCGAGACCGTCTGGGACATGTGCACGACGGCGGCGCTCGGCGTCCCGTACGAGAAGGCGCAGTGGCGCGAGGTGCGCACGCTCTCCGGCGGTGAGCAGAAGCGGCTGGTCCTGGAGGCGCTGCTGCGCGGGCCCGACGAGGTGCTGCTGCTCGACGAGCCGGACAACTATCTGGACGTCCCCGGAAAGCGCTGGCTGGAGGAGAAGCTGAAGGAGACCCGTAAGACGGTCCTCTTCGTCTCCCACGACCGGGAGCTGCTGTCCCGGGCCGCCGAGAAGATCGTCAGCGTCGAGCCCAGTGCGGCCGGCAGCGACGTATGGGTGCACGGCGGCGGCTTCGCCACGTATCACCAGGCCCGCAAGGAGCGGTTCGCGCGCTTCGAGGAGCTGCTGCGGCGCTGGGAGGAGGAGCACGCCCGGCTGAAGGCGCTCGTCCTGCGGATGCGGCAGCAGGCGGCGAACAGCCCCGACATGGCGAACCGCTACCACGCGATGCAGACCCGGTTCAAGAAGTTCGAGGACGCGGGCCCGCCGCCGGAGCCGCCCCGCGAGCAGGACATCCGGATGCGGCTGCGCGGCGGCCGGACCGGGATGCGGGCGGTGACCTGCAAGAACCTTGAGCTGACCGGCCTGATGAAGCCGTTCGACCTGGAGATCTTCTACGGGGAGCGGGTCGCCGTCCTCGGCTCCAACGGGTCGGGCAAGTCGCACTTCCTGCGGCTCCTGGCCGGCGAGCCGGTGGCGCACACGGGGGAGTGGAAGCTCGGGGCGAGGGTGGTGGCCGGCCACTTCGCGCAGACCCACGCCCACCCGGAGCTCCTCGGCAAGACGCTCGTCGAGATCCTGTGGACGGAGCAGGCCAAGGACCGGGGCGGCGCGATGTCGGTGCTGCGGCGGTACGAGCTGGAGCGGCAGGGGGACCAGCCCTTCGAGAAGCTGTCCGGCGGCCAGCAGGCCCGGTTCCAGATCCTGCTGCTCGAACTGGCCGGTACGACGGCGCTGCTCCTGGACGAGCCGACGGACAACCTGGACCTGGAGTCGGCCGAGGCGCTCCAGGACGGCCTTGAGGTGTACGACGGCACGGTGATGGCCGTCACGCACGACCGCTGGTTCGCGAAGTCCTTCGACCGGTATCTGGTCTTCGGCTCCGACGGGGTCGTACGGGAGACGGCGGAGCCGGTCTGGGACGAGCGAAGGGTGTCCCGGGTCCGTTAGGCCTCCGGCGGGGCCCCTGCGGCGCTGGGTCCCGTGTTGCGCTTGCCCCGGTCCGGGGCGCGGGGTTCCGTCCTCAATCGCCGGACGGGCTTTGGTGCGGGTGCTCCGCCTGTGCGGGGTGCGCCTGCCCCGGTGGGCGGGGGGTGGTGCCCCTCCGGGGCGTCTCCTCGAAAATGGCGTGTTCACCCGGGTACGTGAGGGACCCGGGTCGTACGCCATTTCCTGCGGGGACTCCCCTGCACGTCCCCACCCCAGCATCACTCGCGTCTGCACACCGGCCCCGCGACTGTCGCAGACGCGCGACGGCCGGGTTCGGGGGCGTGCAGGGGAGTCCCCGCAGGACGACGAACGGATACCCGGGTCCGCTGCGTACCCGCCGCACGTTCGTCGTTTGAGGAGACGCCCCGGAGGGACCCCGAACCCCCACCCACCGGGAAAGCGCACCCCGCGGGGGACCCGCACCCAAGCCCGTCCGGCGATTGAGGACGGAACCCCGCACCCCGGAAGCCCGCGCCCCAAACCCGCGCGCCCCCGGCCGAGGGCACCGTTTTGACCCGTCCGGGGCGTGGCGGGTACTCTCGGGCGTTGTTATACGTATTGGCTTCGTCGTTCTCACGCGAAGGGCCCTTACGTAGGTTCTCTGGAGCAGTTACCAGTGGCTCGCATACGGGCAGCGTCCCCGGCATTGTCAGCCCCAGCTGCATATCGCTTCAGAGGTGCCATGTGTCTGGACCCCATCCACTGAAGAAGCGAAGGCTACGAAGTGCGTACGTACAGCCCCAAGCCCGGCGATGTCACTCGCCAGTGGCACATCATTGACGCCGAGGACATCGTCCTGGGCCGTCTGGCCACCACGGCTGCGAACCTCCTCCGAGGCAAGCACAAGGCGATCTACGCCCCCCACATGGACATGGGCGACTTCGTCATCATCATCAACGCCGAGAAGGTTCACCTCTCCGGCAACAAGAAGACCCAGAAGATGGCGTACCGCCACTCCGGGTTCCCGGGCGGTCTGCGCTCCGTGCGCTACGACGAGCTTCTCGCGAAGAACCCCGAGAAGGCTGTCGAGAAGGCCATCAAGGGCATGATCCCCAAGAACACTCTGGGTCGCCAGATGATCTCGAAGCTCAAGGTCTACGCGGGTGACCAGCACCCGCACGCTGCCCAGCAGCCGGTCCCGTTCGAGATCACCCAGGTCGCGCAGTAGTTCCGGCCTCCCCCTAAGACGTACAGAAAGATCTGAGGAGAATCGTGGCCGAGACCACTGCAGAGACGCCCGTCGAGGGCACCGAGGTCACCGAGGGCGAAGAGACCTTCGCCGAGGTGACCACCTTCGAGTCCGAGGTGCCCGTCGAGGGCGAGTACACCTCGGAGTCGCTCGTGGGCCGCTTCGGCGACCCGCAGCCCGCGGCCGGCCTTGGCCGTCGCAAGAACGCCATCGCCCGCGTCCGGATCATCCCGGGCACCGGCAAGTGGAAGATCAACGGTCGCACCCTTGAGGACTACTTCCCCAACAAGGTGCACCAGCAGGAAGTCAACGAGCCCTTCAAGGTGCTCGAGCTCGACGGTCGCTACGACGTCATCGCCCGCATCTCGGGTGGCGGCGTCTCCGGCCAGGCCGGTGCCCTGCGCCTCGGTGTCGCCCGTTCGCTCAACGAGGCGGACGAGGACAACAACCGCGCCACGCTGAAGAAGGCCGGCTTCCTCTCCCGCGACGACCGTGCGGTCGAGCGCAAGAAGGCCGGTCTCAAGAAGGCCCGTAAGGCCCCGCAGTACAGCAAGCGCTAAACCGCCTGCTCATCCGCGTTACACGTTCGCCCCGGCGGCACACCTCGTGCTGCCGGGGCGTTCGTTTATTGACAGCCTCGGGCATATAACGGCATAAGACGTTCATACGCTCGTGGACTGCCTGGTCTGTTTTTTGCGTTTCGGAGCACCTTCGGAGGACACCAGTGGGACGACTCTTCGGCACGGACGGCGTGCGCGGTGTCGCCAATGCGGACCTGACGGCTGAGCTCGCGCTCGGCCTGTCGGTCGCTGCGGCGCACGTACTGGGCGAGGTGGGCACCTTCGCGGGCCACCGGCCGACGGCCGTGGTCGGCAGAGATCCCCGTGCCTCCGGAGAGTTCCTGGAGGCCGCAGTGGTGGCGGGCCTCGCCAGCGCGGGCGTCGACGTCCTGCGCGTCGGCGTGCTGCCGACCCCCGCCGTGGCGTACCTCACGGGTGCGCTGGGCGCCGACATCGGCGTGATGCTCTCCGCCAGCCACAACGCCATGCCGGACAACGGCATCAAGTTCTTCGCCCGCGGCGGCCACAAGCTCGCGGACGAGCTGGAGGACCGCATCGAGACGGTCTACGAGCAGCACCGCACGGGCGAGCCGTGGGCCCGCCCCACCGGCGCCGGAGTGGGCCGCATCAGCGACTACGCGGAGGGCTTCGACCGCTACGTCGCTCACCTCATCGGCGTACTGCCCAACCGGCTCGACGGCCTGAAGGTCGTACTGGACGAGGCGCACGGTGCCGCGGCCCGCGTCTCGCCGGAGGCGTTCGCCCGCGCCGGGGCCGAGATCGTCACGATCGGCGCCGAGCCGGACGGCCTGAACATCAACGACGGCTGCGGCTCCACGCACCTGGAGCTGCTCCGCGCCGCCGTCGTCGAGCACGGCGCCGACCTCGGCATCGCGCACGACGGTGACGCCGACCGCTGCCTGGCCGTGGACGCGGCGGGCGAGGAGATCGACGGCGACCAGATCCTGGCCGTCCTCGCCCTCGCCATGCGCGACGCCGGGCAGCTCCGCAAGGGCACCGTGGTCGGCACCGTGATGTCGAACCTCGGCTTCAAGATCGCCATGGAGCGGGAGGGCATCGAGCTCGTCCAGACCGCGGTGGGCGACCGCTATGTGCTGGAGTCGATGAAGGACCAGGGTTACGCCCTGGGCGGCGAGCAGTCCGGCCACGTCATCGTCCTGGACCACGCCACGACCGGTGACGGCACGCTGACCGGCCTGATGCTGGCGGCCAGGGTCGCCGCCACCGGCCGTACGCTCGCCGAGCTGGCGGGTGTGATGGAGCGCCTGCCGCAGGTCCTCATCAACGTGCCGGACGTCGACAAGTCCCGGGTGTCCACCTCCCCGGAGCTGGCCGTGGCCGTGTCCGAGGCCGAGCGCGAGCTGGGCGCCACCGGACGCGTGCTGCTGCGCCAGTCGGGCACGGAGCCGCTGGTACGGGTCATGGTCGAGGCGGCCGACATCGAGCAGGCGCGCGCGGTGGCCGGCCGACTGGCCGACGTGGTGAAGTCCGCGCTCGGATAGCGGGATAGCGGGATAGCGGGATAGCGGGGTAGCGGGAGAGCGATACGGGCGGGCGCCCGGAGCGCGGAGCCCGGAGCCGGGGCCGGTGCCCCGGCTCCGGGGGGCGCTCTCAGCTCCCGCCGCGCCGGTCCGCGGCCGTCCGCGCCGGGGGCCGGACGTTCGCACCCCGGTTGCGGGCCGCCCGCCACAGGGCCTTCTGGGCCAGCAGCGTCAGCGTCCCCGCCAGCACGATCCCGCCGAGGTTCGCCAGCAGCTGCTGCACGGAGCCGGTCATCTGGCCGTAGTCGCTGTAGCTGAACGCCACCGCCGCGTTGGCCGCGGCCGGCACGGTCGTCACGGAGATCGCGACCCCGATCAGCGCGCCGGACTTGGCCGAGGTGAGGGAGAGCGTCCCGGCGATGCCCGCGAGGAACGCGACCACGAACGACATCCAGTCGGGCTGCCAGACGAACGCCGTGTTGGGCCGGTCCGCCTCGATCATCCCCATGTCGAACAGCCCGAGGACGTCCATCAGCCAGGCGAAACCGGCCGTCAGCACCATCGCCACGGCGAAGCCGCCGATCAGCGCCAGCAGCGAGCGCCAGACCAGCCGCGGAGCCCGCTGCACCAGGGCCGTGGAGATCCCGGCCAGCGGACCGAACTCCGGGCCCACCGCCATCGCGCCCACGATCAGGATCGCGTTGTCGAGCATCACACCGCAGGCGGCGAGCATCGTCGCGACCGCGAGGAACGCCACGTAGGTGACGCTGAACGTCGACTCCTCGTGGGTCGCCTCCGTCAGCTCCTCCCACAGCACCGCGTCCGCGCCCTCGCCCGGGGCGTCCGCCTCGGCCCGGTCGGCGCGCGCGGAGAGCGTCAGGTCCATGTTCTCGACGGTGATCGAGCCGTACTCGTCGACGCCGAGCTCCCGCAGCGCCCCGATCAGCTCGTCGCCCGCCTCCCGCGCCACGTCGCACATCACCACGTCGCCCACCGGGTCGCGGGCCACGCCCGGCAGCACCACGAGATGGGCGGTGCCGACGGTCCGCTCCAGCAGATCCGTCACCTCGTCCGTACGGCCGGTGGGCACGATCAGACGCAGATGCAGCACAACGGGCTCCTCGGGTGGGTCCTGCGGCTCAGAGCTTGCGCAGGGACAGCCGCTGGACCTTGTGGTCGGGGCCCTTGCGGAGCACCAGGGTGGCACGGCCCCGGGTCGGCGCGACGTTCTCCACCAGATTCGGCTTGTTGATGGTCCGCCACATCGTCGCCGCGTACTCCAGCGCCTCCGCCTCGGAGACCTGTGTGTACTTGCGGAAGTACGAGGACGGGTCCTGGAACGCCGTCTCGCGCAGCTTGCGGAAGCGGTTGAGGTACCAGGTCTCGATGTCCTCGGGCCGGGCGTCCACGTACACGCTGAAGTCGAAGTAGTCCGCCAGCCCGACCCTGGTGCGGCCGTCCTTGCCGGGGAGCGCGGGCTGGAGCACGTTCAGCCCCTCGACGATGAGGATGTCGGGGCGCCGGACGGCGAGCCGCTCACCGGGCACGATGTCGTAGATCAGGTGCGAGTAGACGGGGGCGGTCACCTCGTCCTTGCCCGCCTTGATGTCCGCGACGAAGCGGGTCAGGGCGCGCCGGTCGTAGGACTCGGGGAACCCCTTGCGCGACATCAGCCCGCGCGCGTGGAGCTCCTTCATCGGCAGCAGGAACCCGTCGGTGGTGACCCGCTCCACCCGGGGGTGCTCCGGCCAGCGGGCCAGCAGCGCCTGGAGGAGACGGGCGCTGGTCGACTTGCCGACCGCGACGCTGCCCGCGACCCCTATGACGAACGGGGTGCCGCGCTGCGCCCCCTGCCCGTTGCCCGCGTCCCCGAGGAAGGTGTTCAGCGCGCCGCGCAGCCCGGACGTGGCCTGCACGTACAGGTTGAGGAGCCGGGAGAGCGGCAGGTATACATCCCGCACCTCGTCGAGGTCGATGACGTCCCCGAGCCCGCGCAGCCGCTCCACCTCCTCGGCGGTCAGCGGCAGCGGCGTCTTGTCGCGCAGCGCGCTCCACTCCGCTCGGGAGAGGTCGACGTACGGCGTCGCGGCGTGCTCGGCGCGTCGGTTCGTGCTCCGTGTCGGCGAAGTGATCACAGGTTCATTGTCGCGGGAATTCGAACGGAGCGGGGGGTGGGGTCGGTCACGTGGCGGGCGGGCCCGGCGTGGCCGCTAGCCGGAGGCCGGGGTCGAGGTCGCGTTGCGGCGCGACTCATATCGATTTCTATATATTAGGCGGGTGGGTGATTTGCGGCGGGGCGAGATCGAACCAGAGGTCCGGCAGTGGCTGAGCTTCTGAGTGTGCGAGTCGGACCACGGTCCTGCTCGGCACGACTACGACAGGACGGAGGAGAGCCCGTGAACCACGCGCAGTGGAAGACTCGCCGGACCAGGAAGCTCCTGGGGGAGACGGAGGAAGAGTCCCTCGCCTATGTGGAAGCCGGCTACGCGTTCGCGCTGGGGCAGGCCGTCTACGACCGGCGCGCCGTCCTTGGCATCTCGCAGGCGGAGTTGGCGAGGAACGCGGAGATGACCCAGTCCCAGATCTCTCACATCGAGAGCGGGGATTCCGTACCGACCCTGCCCCTGCTCACCCGCCTGGCCAAGGCACTCGACGCTGCTCTGACCATCGACCTGGACGGCGACACATCGGCCTTCGTTTTCACCCCGCACGAGCGCCATCAGCCGGAGGACGGTACGGGAAGGGGCCGGCCGGCGGCCTGACGGCGGTCGTGCCACGGAAATCCGTGCGCCGCGTGCGTCAGACCGAGCGGGCCAGCAGCATGGCGCCCATCGTGAGCATCGTGAGCGCGACGAGCGCGTCCAGGATCCGCCAGGCGGCGGGGCGGTTGAGGATTCCGCTGAGCAGCCGGGCGCCGTAGGCGAGGCCGGCGAACCACACCAGGCTGGCCAGGATCGCTCCGAACCCGAAGACCCAGCGCAGCGAGCCGCGTTCGGCGGCGACCGAGCCGAGCAGCAGCACGGTGTCGAGGTACACGTGCGGGTTGAGCCAGGTCAGGGCCAGGCAGGTGAGCACCGCCGTACGGATGGAGCCCGTCGAGGCGCCCTCGGCCGTCAGCGCCTGCCCGGAGGCGGGGCGCAGGGCGCGGCGCGCGGCCAGGGCGCCGTAACAGAGCAGGTAGCCGCCACCGGCCAGACCGACCGCGGTCAGGACGGCGGGCCACGCGGCCACCGCGGTTCCCAGCCCGGCCACTCCCAGGGCGATGAGGGCGGCGTCCGACGCGGCGCAGATGCCCACCACCGCGAGCACGGCCTGCCTGCGCACGCCCTGGCGCAGGACGAAGGCGTTCTGCGCGCCGATGGCGACGATGAGGGAGAGGCCCGTACTGAATCCGGCGATGGCCACCGGGAGGATGTCGCTGTTCACTCCGTCGACGCTATGGACCACGGGACCATCAGTACAGCTAAAGTTTCTTAGGTAAGATTAGCGATTGTGATGATCGAGCTTCCGTCCGACCACATGCGCACGCTGCTCGCCGTCGTTGCCGAGGGCACCTTCGATGCCGCCGCCGCGGTTCTGCATGTGACGCCGTCCGCGGTCAGCCAGCGGGTCAAGGCGTTGGAGCAGCGCACCGGCCGCGTGCTGCTGATGCGGACGAAGCCGGTCAGGCTGACGGAGTCCGGCCGGGTGGTGGTGCGGTACGCGCGCCAACTGGCCGCGCTGGAGCGCGAAGCGCACCTGGAGCTGGGCATCGCGGACGCCTCGGGCCCGGCGCGGCTGCCCATAGCGGTGAACGCGGACTCGCTGGCCACCTGGTTCCTCACCGCCCTGACGCGGGTGCCGCAGGACGTGCCGGTCTGCTTCGAGCTGCACCGCGAGGACGAGGCGCTCACCGCGACGCTGTTGCGCGAGGGGCAGGTGATGGCGGCGGTGACGTCGTCGGCGGAGCCGGTCGCCGGCTGCGTCGTGCGTCCGTTGGGCCTGGCCCGCTATCTGCCGGTGGCGACCCCCCGGTTCGCGGAACGCCATCTGGGAACGGCCCCTCTTGAGCGCTCGCTGTCTGAGGCGCCGGTGATCGTCTTCGACCGCCGGGACGAACTCCAGGACCGCTTCGTCCGGTCCCTCTCGCCCAGTGCCCCGGGTGCTGGGCGGATGCGTCACCACGTGCCCACGTCGGAGGGCTTCTGCGACGCGGTGGCGGCCGGTCTCGGCTGGGGCCTGGTCCCGGAGGCGCAGGCGGACCCGCTGCTGCGGTCGGGCGCCCTCGTGGAACTGGCGCCGGGACGGCGGCTGGACGTGCCCCTGTACTGGCAGCACTGGAAGCTGGACGTGCCCGCGCTGGCCGTCGTGACGGGCGTCATCGCCGCCACGGCGGCCGAGTTTCTGTACGGGGATCCGCACCCCGTCCCCGTGGTGTGATGGCAGGGTGAGCCGTGCCGCAGAGGAGTCGAACCGCCGGATGCTCCGGGCCCGGGACGCGATGGACCGTTCCTACGCGCAGCCGCTGGACGTACCCGCCCTGGCCCGTATCGCGCACGTCTCCCCGGCGCACTTCTCGCGCACCTTCCGGGCCACGTTCGGTGAGACGCCGCACCGCTACCTGCAGCGCCGCCGGGTGGAGCGCGCGATGTTCCTGCTGCGGGAGACCGGGCGCAGCGTGACGGACATCTGCTTCGAGGTCGGCTTCGGCAGCACCGGCACCTTCAGCCGTACCTTCAGCGCGATCGTCGGCCGCTCGCCGAGGGCGTACCGCAAGCAATCCGTGCCGACGGGCGTACCCACGTGCTTCACGATGGCGTGGACGAGGCCCAGCGACTGAGCAGTTGAGGGCGGTGCGACGGCGCGATCCAGCAGTTCCGGATAAGTTTTCCCGGCCCGGCGCCCGTAGCGTTGAGCACATGTTCAACGCAATCACGCACTCACAGATCTACGTCCTCGACCAGGACCAGGCCCTCGACTTCTACGTCGGCAAGCTCGGCCTCGAAGTCGCCGCCGATGTCGACATGGGCATCATGCGCTGGCTCGCCGTCAGCGTCCCCGGCCACCCCGAGCGCCAGATCCTGCTGGAGCGGCCGGGCGCCCCCGCGATGTCCGAGGAGACCGCGGAGCAGGTACGCGAGCTGGTGACCAAGGGCGCGATGGGCGGCTGGCTCATCCTCACCACGGACGACTGCCGCAAGACGTACGAGACGCTGCTGGCCAAGGGCGTCGAGTTCACCGAGGAGCCCACAGACCGCGACTACGGCATCGACTGCGGCCTGCGCGACCCGTTCGGCAACCGCCTCCGCTTCACCCAGCTCAAGACCGTCTGAAGGCCGCTGAGGACGGCCGTCGGCCGGGTCAGGCCAGGATCGGGATGAGTCCCAGCCCGAAGACGGCGTAGAAGAGCGCCGTCACGGCCAGCCGCCCGGGGGTGAGCCGGTGGGCGCGCATCGTCAGCAGCAGGTAGACGATCGCGGCCATGGTGATCAGCCCGGACCAGAGCAGGGCGCCGTCGAACTCCCAGCTGGTGAACAGCAGCCCCAGGCCGCTGGGGACGGTCGCCTGGATCATCATCGCGCCGGAGATGTTCGCCAGCGCCAGCTGGGTCTTGCCCTGCCGGACCCAGATGATCGCGTTCATGACCTCGGGCAGCTCCGTCGCGACCGGCGACAGGAGCAGCGCGGTGACGGCGGACGAGAGCCCGAGCATCGGGCCGATCGCGTCGAGCTGCCTCACGAACAGCTGGGACGCGAAGAAGATGACGGCGAGGGTGGCCAGGGTCTGGACCACGACGGCCCAGGTCTCCGGGACGGCGGACCGGGGGCGGAGCTTCAGCGGCTCCAGCTCCTCGTCCTCCCCGCCGTCGTCGCCGCTGCGGATCTCGCGCCAGAAGTAGACGGCGTACGCGGCGAAGAACAGCACGCCGAGGACCGGCTTGAAGGCGAACGCCACCAGGCCGAGGGCGACCTTGACCACGAAGATCGGCAGGAACCAGGTCTGGTCCTTGGCCAGCCGCTTCATGTCCTTCTCGTCCCCGAGCGGGGCCCGTACGCCATCACTGCCGCCACCGTCGCCACGGCCGGCCGGGTCCGGGGCGTGCTCCCTGCGCCGCTTGAGGAACAGCATCGCGCCCGTCACGCCGTAGGCGATCGTGGACAGCGCGAGCGGGCCGCCCATCGCCGCGCCGACGCCGATGTTCTTGGCCTCCTCGTCGGCGCCCGTGGTGACCGCGACCAGCGTGACGACCGACTCCGGCAGCGCGGTGCCGAACGCGGCCAGGATCGTCCCGACCGCCATCTTCCCGACGTCGAGGCGCTGCCCCAGCCACTCCACCGCGTTGACGAACCACTCGCATGAGAGGTAGATCGCCACCGCGCACACGATGAGCAGAACGAAATGGATCACACTGACCGCCCGGCCTTCCCGCACCACGGATTCCTGGGCTCTGGGCTTCTGGGTCCGCGACGCCCACCCGCCAGATTCTGCACGGGCCCGGCTGCCGGGAGCCGCAGTGACTCCAGCAAGTCGCTGACCTGTTGGATTCGATTCATGGCCGGGCGGACCGGCCTCGCGGCGCCCTACATTCGGTTCATGACACACGCCTTGCAATTCCGTTCGGTGGCGACGTGAGCGGTTGGTGGGACTACTTGGAGGAACAGACCCGCCAGGAGGTGGACGCGAGCGTGCTGGGCGATCGTCGAATGACGGCCGTCCGAGCCGTGTGGGAAGCCCTGCGCCCAATGGATTTGGGCCTGCGCGAGGCGGAACAGGTGGTCCACGCCCGTTACGCGGCCCTTGGCGATCGCGTGCGGTACAGCCGGCCCGATCCGCTTGACGTCCCCTCACTTGCCGCCCGCGCCACGGCGTTCCCGGGTCGCGTGGCGGGCGTTGAGGCCCTGTGGGACGGCGACACCGTTCACGACTGGTTCGTGCTGCTGGTCGCGGTCCTGGAGCGTCCGGCCGGAGAAGGTCACCTGGCGACCGTCCACCGCGGCCCCGGCGGCCCCGGGCCGGGTACCGTCGCGGCCGGAGCAGGCCGGGCCCTGGCCGACCACCTCGGAGTGCCGTTCCGCTTCGACTCCCCGGATGTCCCTGACGACGGGTCCCCGCGCGGGCGGCCTCGGGTGCCCTGAACGCGCGGTTGCAGCCGGCTGTCCGAGGGCCTTCCGACGCGACCTTTGGGCCTGGCCATGGGCCCGTGGGCCCTTCGGGTTGGGCCTCCCGCGTACCTAACGTGACGCATACGCGTCACGGCTGGATCGGGGAGGCCGGACGTCTTCAGCAGTCGGCGAAGGGTTGCCCGTTGTCGGACTCACAAGGCCTGGTGCTTCGCGGGGAGCTTCCCCGGTCGCTCGCCGTGATGCGGGTGCTCCTGTATCTGATGTTCGGCCTCACGCTGCTGGGCGGCGTCGCTGTGCTCAACTCACTGCTGGAACTGGGCAGCCACATCACCCCGATGCTCTCTCTGATGGCGCTGTACGCGGTCGTGCCGGGTATTGCCGCCGTGATTCTGGCGCGGCTCGTGTGGACAGGTGGGAGAGCGGTCTGGATCGGGCTGATCGTGCTCCAGGTCTGGCTGCTGGCCGGTGGCATCGTCAACCTGTACGAGGGCTCGACGCGCGGGCTCAGCCAACTGCTGCTCCCGGGCGTGCTGCTGGCTCTGGCCAGTGTGAGCGCCAGCCGGACCTGGTTCGAACTGCCGCCGCAGCAACGGGCGGTGAGGCCGCGCTGGACGCGTGAGTGGTTCCGCCGGGAGGCGTTCCCGTCGATCCCGCACCTGATCACGTGGCGCCGGAACCGGGGCCAGACGTCGGTCGAGTACCTCGGCCTGATCACCCTGGTCGCCGTCATCATCGGCGTACTCCTGCTCAGCGGCACGGGGGCCCAGATCACGGGCCGCATCCAGGAGGCGGTGTGCAGCCTCGTCGGGGAGGACGACTGCTCGGGCGACACGGTCGCAGGGGATGACGGCGGCGGGCAGGGCGGTGATCCCTCCGGTGGCGGTAGTGGTGCCAGTGGAGGTGCCGGTGGTGGCAGCGCTGGTGGCAGTAGTGGCGGCAGCAGCGGTGGCAGTAGTGGTGGCAGTGGTGGTGACTCGGGCGGGAGCTCGGGTGACGACGACGACGGCGGTGGTGACGACGGCGGTGGTGCCTCGGGTGGCGCCAGCGGAAGCGCAAGCGGAAGCGACGGTGGAGACAACTCAGGTGGTGGAGTCAGCGGTGGTGTCTCAGGCGGTAGCAGCGGCGGGAAGTCCGGTGGCGACAACTCCACCGGCAGCAGCGGCAATGGCTCCGGTGGGAACAGCTCCGGGGGAGACGACTCCAGCTCCAGCGGTGGTGCCGGCGGCGGCCACTCCGGCGGCGGGGACAACGGGGGCGGGGACAACGGAGGCCACTCCGGCGGCGGCAGCTCCGGTGGTGACAGCGGTGACAGCGGTGACAGTGGCGGAGGAAGCGCCGGCGGTGGTGACTCCGGGGGTGGGGACAGTGGCGGCGGTGTCTCCGGCGGCAGCAGTGGTGGGGATTCCGGTGGCAACGATTCCGGGGGTAGTGACTCCGGTGGTGGCGACTCCAGCAGTGGTGGAAGCGACTCCGGTGGCGGGGACAGTGGCGGCGGTGACTCCAGTAGCGGTGGAAGCGACTCCGGTGGTGATGATTCCAGCAGCGGTGGCAACAACTCTGGGGGCAGTGACTCCGATGGTGGGGATAGCGGTGGCGGTGACTCCGGCGGTAGTGATTCCAGTAGCGGTGGAAGCGACTCCGGTGGCGGAGACAGCGGCAGCGGTGGAGACAGCGGTGGTGGCGCCTCCGGAGGGAACTCCAGCGGCGGTCTGATCAGTGGCGGCCTGCTCAGCGGTGGGCTCATCACCGGCGGTCTGCTCAGCGGCGGAATGGTCAGCGGCGGTTCGTCCGGCGGCAGCAGCGGCGGCTCGTCCAGCAGCAGTGGTGGTTCGTCCGGCGGCAGTGACAGCGGTGGGAAGTCCGGCGGGACCAACTCCACTGGCGGGGACTCCACCGGCGGGGACTCCGGTGGCGATGAGGACGACTGCGACGACAGCGGATCGTCATCCGGTGGTTCGGACGCCTCCGGTGGCGCTGCGAGCATCGGTGGGGGAAGGAGCATCGGTGGTGCAGGGCCCCGCCTCATCGCGCTCTGCGACGACGGCGACGACGATGACGACGACGACAAGGACGATGACGACGACAAGGACGACTGCCGGGACGACAACGCCGCTTACCGCAGCGGCCTGACCACCGTCGCCCCCGGCAACGGGCGCTACACGCTCGCCTCGGCCGCTGCTCCGCACCGGGTCCTCATCAGCGGCAGGCTCGCAGCGGGGCGGAGGAGCCCTTCTCCGATGGAAGTGATGGAGAAGGTGTCCGGGTACACCCTCCCCGGTATCGACAGGTACCAGGACGTGGAGGACAGGCTCAGCAACGCGATCGGGCTCACGGACCCGCCGCCCCCGCCGATCAAGGACGACCCGAAGCCGGACCCGGAGCCCTCGGACGACTGCTCCTCCGACGACTCGGACGACCCGGATGACGACAAGTGCCCGGTGGTCGCGGCTCCCGGCCGCGAGGCCGAGCGGGGTGGCGTCCTGCGCGTGTCCACCGTGGCCAACGGTGGTATCCGGAACGCGGCAGACGACTGCGACGACGACACTCCTCCGCCCAACAAGAAGTTCGGCGACGACCAGAGCAAGGAGCAGAACCGCGCCTCGATCGACGATCTGAATCCGGGCGAAGGGTTCACCGGCGTCTGGCAGCCGGGCGGCAAGATGAGGGGAAGGCTGAGCGGTGACGCCGAGGGGGCCCTGGTCAACCGTCGCGGCGGGCACGCCAAGATCAACCGGGAGGACTTCGGCAACGCCGACAACACCGTGGGCTTCGCGGCCATCAAGAAGCCGGACGGCAACCTGGAGGTGACCTTCATCTCGGGCCTCAACCTGGCGCACTTCGGGGGTCGCACCACTGTGCCGGAGAAGTACAAGAAGGAGATCATCGAGGAGTTGGCGGAGATCACCGGACTGAAGGTGGAAGAGAAGACGTGAGCGCGAACGGCAGTGGCGACGGTGTGCGGGCCGACGGGGAGGCGTTCGTCGTCGGCGGCCTCCCCGTCCCGCCCGAGCTGGCCGGACTCATCAGGACGGGGAAGTGGGTGCCACCCGCTGTGGAGGTCCTGCGCCGGATCTTCGACGACGAGCCCGTGCAGCCGTGCTTCTACAGCGAGAGCGTGCTCGTACGGGAGAACAACGACTGGCACACCGAGACGGACCCCGTCTGGCTGGGAGACCCGGCCGACGAGAGGAACGAGGGGATCGTCCCGGAACGGTCGCTCTCGATCGCGGACCTCGGCCCGGACATGCCGGTCATGCTCGACTACCGCGAGTCGCTCACCGCTCCGCGTGTGCTGTACATGAACGACACCGGGTGGGTACAAGTGGCAGCGAACGTCAGGGAGTTCCTTGCCCTCCTGTACCCGGACGAGAGCAGCTGATGGTTGCTACGCGGTGACGGACAACTCCGCGAGGCACTCGCCGCACCGGCCGGCCTCGGGGGCTCTGAACGCGCGGTCGCAGTCGTCGCAGTTCTGGAGCGGCACCGGGGGAGGGGTGAACGGCGCGGGCGGGACGGCGGCCGGGAGCAGGGCGCTCAGCCGGTGCGCCAGCAGCTTGGCCGGGTACTTCAGGGGTACGGGCAGGTCCGTCGTCAGGGCCAGGGTGATCGAGGCGGGGGCGGCGTCGCGTTCCAGCCAGGCGGTTACGGCGGGCGTGAGGCTGCGGATGTCGCTCTCGGAGAGGACGAGTACGGGAGCCTCGCGCCGCAGCCCGAGCAGGATGGCCGACGCGCGTCGGTGCAGGTCCGGGTTGGGTTCCTGCCGCCGAGGGGCGGGGACGGAGACGGGGACCGGTACGGGAGCGGGCGCGGGGGCCGGTGCGGCAACCAGGACCGGGGCCGGAGCCGGAGCCTCAACCGGGGCCGCTGCCGCGGCAGGAACAGGAACAGGAACAGGAACAGGAACGGGAGCGGGAGCGGGCGGCAGGTCGGCCGCGACGTCGCACGGCTGGTTGTACGACGTCGAGCGCGTGATCACGCGGCCACTGGCCAGGCGCTCGCGGGTGCGCCTCAGGTAGCCCTTGGTTTCGAGTTCGCGCAAGGCCTCAGCGATGCGGTACTCGCTCTCCGGGAAGCGCTCGACCAGGAACTTGATGCCGATCTTGGCCCCGTCCGGCAGCGACTGGATGTGTACGGCGAGCCCGATCGCGACCAGGGAGAGCTCCTGGTGCTGGGCGAGATGGTTGCCCACGACCGTGAAGTGACTGGTGTGGCGCACGTTGACGTGGAGGACACCGCCGGACCGGGCGCTGGACCGGGCACCTGATGAGGTGCCTGAAGAGGCGCGCGAGGGCGCGATATTCTGCTGGTTATCCATCGGGAAGATCTGCTGCTTCCTCTTGGTCAGGCCCTCGCTCGGGATTCCAGTCCCGGCGGGGGCCATCTCATGTCTGAAGTTGGTTTCGTGAGCATATGCCAGGCAACCCGGGCGAAATCCAGCTCAGTTGGCCAACCTCACCCGTGTGAGTGACGGGCGCCCACGCGGGTGCGCGGGGGCCTGCTGAGGTCCACCGGGGTGGGTTGGGTGGGGTTGGGTTTGAGAGTTCCTTCTTCCCAAAGGACTTAAAAGCCTTTTACGTCGTGGGCAGCCGCGTCGTGGGCAGCTGCGTCGCGGCCGACCGGGTCGTGGTCCACCGCGTCGCGGCCGACCGGGTCGCGGTGGTCACGATCCGGTGAGGGAGAGCTCCGCCCAGACCGTCTTGCGCGGGAACGGGCCGTGCCGGACGCCCCAGCGCGTGGCCAGTGCCTCGACGAGAAGGAGCCCCCGCCCGGACTCGTACACCTCGTACACCTCGGACTGATCCGGCACCCGGGGCAGCCGCTCCCCGCGTGCGTCCGCCACCTCGATGCGCAGCGTGTCCCCGGTGACCGTCAGCAGGATGCGGAAGTCGCGCCCCGGTACGTAACCGTGCATCACCGCGTTCGACGCCAGCTCAGCGATGACCTGTCTGGCGTCGTCCAGCGGCAGCCCCCAGGAGCGGAGCTGTTCGGTCGCCAGCAGCCGGGCCAGCCGGGCGCCCCGACGGGTGGCGGAGAGCTGCACGGCGAACTGTCCGCTGCGTGCACGCGGTTGGGTGATTTCTCGGTTCACGTCACTCAGCGTGGCCGCCCGTCGCTACGCTGAAAAGCAGTGACACGTATACGGACGGTGACTGTCCAGCGGTCGTACGGGCCTGTCCACGCCGTACAGCGCAGGAGCGCCGCGAACGGGTGGAGGCGGATGGCGCATGACTGGCAACGACATGGTGGACGGGCCGGATTGGGCGGTCGATCCCGAGGACGAGTCGGGTGCCGTGATGGCCATGGTCGGCAGGCAGATCCGGCTCTGGCGTGAGGCGGCGGGCTTACGCGCGGCGGAACTGGGCGAGGCGATCGGGTACGGCGAGAACCTGGTCTACAAGGTGGAGGCCGGTACCCGGATCGCCAAACCGGAGTTCCTGGACCGGACGGACGACGTCCTGGGCGCGAAGGGCAAGATCGCCGCGATGAAGAAGGATGTCGCGGAGGCGCGGTATCCGAAGAAGGTCCGCGATCTCGCCAAGTTGGAGGCCGATGCGGTCGAGTTGGGCTCGTATGCGTCCGGTGTGATCGACGGGCTGCTTCAGACGGAGGCGTATGCCCGCGCTCTCTACGGGGAGCGGCGCCCGGCGTTCACCGAGGAACAGGTCGACCGCTTCGTGGCCGCACGAATGGCTCGGCAGGCGATCTTCGAGCGTCGGCCCGCCCCGCTGCTGACCTTCGTGCAGGAAGAAGCCACGCTCAGGCGCCCCACGGGCGGAAGAGCAGTGTTGCGTCGACAGCTCGAACACCTGCTGGACCTAGGCAAGTTGAGGCATGTCGAGATCCAGGTGATGCCGACCGAGACCGAGGAACACGCCGGCTTGGACGGCCCTCACCGGGTGTTTAAGCTGACTGACGGTACGGCTGTGGGGCTCAATGAGGTACAGCTCACCAGTCGGCTCATCAGCGATCCCA
Organism: Streptomyces sp. NBC_00341; assembly: GCF_041435055.1. Taxonomy (NCBI): domain Bacteria; kingdom Bacillati; phylum Actinomycetota; class Actinomycetes; order Kitasatosporales; family Streptomycetaceae; genus Streptomyces; species Streptomyces sp. NBC_00341. The sequence continues at coordinate 5,433,304 of NZ_CP108002.1, forward strand.
AGGAAGTCCAGATCCTTGACATGCGTTACGGCCTGACCCGGGCCCAGGCGCTCACGCCTCGGCTCTCGCGCATCTTCATCGAAAAACTGCTGGGAGAGACATGACTGCGAAGCGCTCGGACGGAAGCCCTTCCGACCTGACCTGGTTCAAGAGCAGCTACAGCACCAGCGACGGTCCCTCGTGCGTCGAGGTCGCCGCCGCCCCCACCACCGTCCACGTCCGCGACTCGAAGAACATCCCCGGCCCCGAACTCGGCTTCGCCCCGGGCGCCTGGGCCGAGTTCGTCTCGTACGCGTCGACCGACTGAGCGTCGGCACACCGCCACCGCCGTCCCCCCGAGGGCCTGCCCGCGCATACGCGTGTGTGGCAGGCCCTCGGTGCTGCGTGAGGGGGCGGGGCCGTACCTCCGGCCAGAACCGGCCGAGGGGATGGTCGATCGGGTGGAGGGCGTTGGTCATCACCGCTGCTGGGCGAGGGTGCTCGGACGGATTGCCTGATTGCCGAAGCGGGCCCGTGCCCGGACAGCGACGACGTATCCGGCTGCGACATGGAGAAATCGTGACCGACGACCACGCTCACCTGCTCGTCGCCATCGTCGAGCTCTGCGGCGAGCTGGGAGTTACCCGTAACGGGCGCTTCAGGGCGCGGTCATCCCAGAAGGCTGCGCGGTCAGCGACGACCGCCGCCGATGCGGCGGTCGTCGGCCAGTCCGGTCAGCGGGCCGAACTCGCAGGCAAGCTGGTTCCACGTCAGAACCTCGCCACAGCGGGCCGGGAAATCCTTCGGGTCGAACTCGGGCATGGTCCAGGTGCCGGTGTCCCGGTCCCGCAGCCACAGGTCCCCGTCACCGTCGACCACGGTCGGCGGGACCGGTACGGGCTCGGCCTGATCGGTGGGCTCCCAGGTGACCCGGCCCGGGTGGGAAGCGCGGCGCAGCTCGGTGGTGGCCAGCCGTGCGGCCAAGTCACGGGTGGACTCTTCGGCGTCCTTGACCGACGCGAGTCGGAATGCGTCGTCAAGTACGGGCAGGGCTGGAGTCTTGCTGCGCTTTGAACTCATACGCTGACTACCTCCGGTAGGGGGAGTGACATCCGTTATGGCACCCCGTAGAGGATCACGGTATCCGAGGCGGGAGCCGGGTCGGCTATGACCACTGTCCAGGTGGAGGCGCCGGCACACAGGGCGGTGGGGCCATGCCGTTTCGTTCGGATCATCGGGCTGACCACAGGAGGATGCCTGCGATGTGGAGTCCGGCGAGGTGGATCGTGGCGATCTTCTCGTAGCGGGTGGCGATGCCGCGCCATTGCTTCGTCCCCACGGGAGCCGGGCTACTCCAGTCCTCCGGTCTCGACGATGTGGGCCAGGAAAAGCTCGATCAATTGGCTCTTCTCGGTAATGGGTACGTCGGCATCCGGAATCCCGCTTTCCACCCCCCACTCGGTATTGAACGTGATGGTGTGCCCGGGCGGTATGGCGCTGGTTCTTAGCCATTCAACAAAATCTGCTGCCTGTTGTGCTGTGCAGTTTTGGGCCGCAACGCCCTCCGGGGAAATCTTGGCCATGCCTTCGAGTTCTTTTCCCTCAAGGGTGAATTCGAAAAACATGAAAGAGTCGCCGGGCGAGTTCCCGTCTCGGGGATCTTCTACGCGAATGAATACTTCGGGGTTGGCCTCAAGTAGGCGCTGCTTGAGGTAGGTGAATGTCAATCCCCATGTGTCGCCTGGTGAAGGAGCGAAGATGAACAGCGTCTCCAGCTCTTCCAGGTCGAAGTTTTTCACTGCGGAATCTCATTTCGGTGTGCTCGCCGGAGCCGTTCCCCTGCGCGCACGCGCCACACCGCGCATTGGCGGCAATCCTCCGACACTGCCTGGATCCGGCAGTTCCGCGGCCGGGCTTCTGTCGTCAGTTTTAGGGGAGTTGCGACGGCGCGGCCTTCAGTCCGTCCAGGGTGAGGTCGAGGAGGCGTTCGGCCTGCTCTCGCTGCTCGGGCTTGGCCGAGGTGAGGGCGATGCCGGCGAGGGCGGCGAACATGTCGGTCGGGCTGATGTCGGACCGGATCGTTCCGGCAGCGGTATTGGCGTCCATGAGGGAGGAGAGGGCGGCCTGAATCATCTTGTGACTGTCGGCGTAGGGATTGGTTCCGGCGCTGACGACGGCTCGCAGCGCTTCGGCCATGCCGAGTTTGGCGGTGGCGTAGTCGATGAAGCGGCGAGTCCAGGCCCGTAGGGCCTCGGGCGGCGACATCGCCGCAAGGAGGCCGGGGACGGCGTCGCACAGCCGGGCCACTTCGTTGCGGTACGCCGCCTCGATCAGGGCTTCCCTGGTCGGGAAGTTGCGGTAGAGGGTGCCGGTTCCCACGCCTGCTTCTCTGGCGATGCGCTCGAAGTGCGCATCCAGTCCCTCCTCGGTGAACACGCGCACCGCGGCGGCCAGGATCTTGTCCCGGTTCCGCTGTGCGTCAGCCCTCAGCGGGCGTCCTGCATCCCGGGTCATCGATGACTCTCCCCTGTCTCCATTTGCTAAGTGGAGGAGCCGCCACTTAGTGTGGGTGAAGTGGCGGGGCCTCCACTTTCACTTTAGGGCATGGCGGCCGCCCCCACTCCTCCACCGGAAGGACCGTCCATCATGTCGGGAATCGAAGGAAAAGTCGTAGCGATCACGGGCGCCAGCAGCGGCATCGGTGAGGCGACCGCGCTCCTGCTCGCCGAGCGCGGCGCGAAGGTCGTCCTCGGGGCACGCCGTCCGGAGCGTCTTGAGGCCCTGGCCGCCCGCATCGAAAAGGCCGGCGGGGAAGCCGCCTGGGCCCGCACGGACGTGACGCGGCGCGAGGACCTTTCCGGTCTCGTCGAGCTGGCACGCGATCGGTACGGCAAGCTCGACGTCCTCGTCAGCAATGCCGGGGTCGGCCTGATCTCCCGTCTGGACGACCTGCGCGTCGAGGACTGGGAGGAGATGATCGACGTCAACCTCAAAGGGGTCCTGTACGGGATCGCCGCAGCCCTTCCCGTCTTCCGGGAGCAGGGCTTCGGGCACTTCGTGAACACCGTGTCCACCGCCGGACTGCGCATCGTGCCGCTCCAGTCGGTGTACGCCGGCACGAAGAACGCCGTGCGCACCATCTCCGAGGGCCTGCGCCAGGAGGCCGGCGACAGCCTGCGCGTGACCATCGTCTCGCCCGGCGCCGTCCGTACGGACTTCGCGGAGCGCATGGATCCGGCGGTGAAGGACCAGATCGACAAGATGATGGAGGTGGCCCTCTCGCCGGACGCGGTGGCCCGCGCCATCGCCTTCGCCATCGAACAGCCGGACGGTGTCGATGTGGGTGACATCGTCGTCCGCCCCACCGCCCAGGGATAGGCCCGCGCGGCCGCACGGGAGCGGCGCCCGGCGGTTCCTACTTCACCGCTCGGCCGCAGGGGCGGCATCGACCCTTCATGAGCCGTTCGGGCCCACTGCCGGTGTCTCAGGCGGCCGGTCCCTGCCCGGAGGCCGGCTTCGATCGGGTGGCGAGCAACTCGGTGATCTCACCGGCGACGTGCGGGCCCAGCTCGCCCCAGCCGTCCTTGTAGCCGTAGACACCGGACAGGGTGCGGGCGTCGTAGTCGCCGTTCAGGATCTCGATGTCGTCGGCCGTGATGAAGGCCGGGTGGGCGACGCCGACGGCCGCCGAGACCTTCATCAGCTCCATCCGCAGGGTGCGCAGGTATGCGGCGACGCGGGCGGCCTTCGAGGTCGGATCGATGCCTCGGGCCAGCCGCGGGTTCTGGGTGGCGACGCCGGTGGGGCACTTGTCGGTGTGGCACTTCTGCGACTGGATGCAGCCGATCGACAGCATCGCCTCACGCGCCACGTTGATCATGTCGGCGCCGAGGGCGAAGGCGACCACGGCGTTCTCGGGCAGGCCGAGCTTGCCGGAGGCGATGAAGGTCAGGTCGTCGGTCAGCCCCAGCTCGGCGAAGGTGCCGTAGACCCGGGAGAAGCCCATCCGGAACGGCAGCGACACCGAGTCGGCGAAGATCAACGGTGCCGCCCCGGTGCCGCCCTCGCCGCCGTCGACGGTCACGAAGTCGACGCCGCGGTCGCCCCGCGCCATCAGCGTGGCCAGCTCCTGCCAGAACCCCATCTCCCCGACCGCGCTCTTGATCCCGACCGGCAGACCGGTCTCGGTGGCGAGCAGTTCGACGAAGTCGAGCATCGAGTCGACATCGCTGAACGCGGTGTGCCGTGACGGGGAGGCGCAGTCCACGCCGAGCGGGATGCCCCGTATCTCGGCGATCTCCGGGGTCACCTTCGCGCCCGGCAGCAACCCGCCCAGCCCCGGCTTGGCGCCCTGGGAGAGCTTGATCTCTATCGCCTTGACCGGGGCGCCGGCGACCACGTCCATGAGCTTGTCGAGGCTGAAACTGCCGTCCTCGTTGCGGCAGCCGAAGTAGCTCGTACCGATCTGGAGAACGAGGTCCCCGCCCTTGCGGTGGTACGGCGAGAGGCCGCCCTCGCCCGTGTTGTGCATCGTGCCCGCCAGCGCCGCCCCCTTGTTGAGGGCCGTGATCGCCGCACCGGAGAGTGACCCGAAGCTCATCGCCGAGATGTTCACCACGCTCGCCGGCCGGAACGCCTTGGCACGTCCGCGCGGACCGCCCAGCACCTTGGCCGACGGCAGCAGGGCCTGCGGGTCGTGCGCGTCGGGGAGGAGTTCTCCGGCGAACGTGCGCTGCTTCACGTACGCGTGCCCCTGCACGTGCTCGATGTCGTTGTCGGTCCCGAACCCGAAGTAGTTGTTCTCGCCCTTCGCCGACGCGTAGATCCAGGTGCGCTGGTCACGACTGAACGGGCGCTCCTCGTCGTTGGAGGTCACGATGTACTGCCGCAGCTCAGGGCCGATCGTCTCCAGCAGGTACCGGGCGTGACCGACCACCGGGAAGTTCCGGAGCAGTGCGTGCTTCTTCTGGACGAGGTCGCGGGCGCCCACCAGCGCCAATGCTGTCGCGGTGGCGGCAACGATATTCCGGGCACGCATGAACGTTCCTCTTTTCGAAGCTCGACGCCAACGCCATGTGATGGCCGTCGTCGTGTTGTGTCGCTGTTGCGCGGCGGGCACGACCTTGTGGGCGTCGGCGGCCGCCGGAGCACACCGTAATTGATATGAGAAGCCCGCACGGGTGCGCCCGTGATCAGGGTCGTCGGGTGAGGGACGGGCCTGCGCGGGCCTCCGGGGGCGGCGGCGTGCTCCGGCGCCGAGCCGTGGCGCCGCATCCCCTGGCCGACGCCGTCCTCCCTGCCACCCCCCGCACCTTCTGCGACTATGCGAAGAACGTGGGCAGATGGCAAGGAAAGGGATGATATGTGCGGGATCGTCGGATACGTCGGTGGGCAGTCGGCGCAGGACGTCGTCGTCGCGGGCCTCAAGCGGCTGGAGTACCGGGGGTACGACTCCGCCGGGATCGCCGTCCTCGCTGATGGCGGGCTGGCCGCCGCGAAGCGGGCCGGGAAGCTCGTCAATCTGGAGAAGCTGCTGGTCGAGCGGCCGCTGCCGGCCGGGAGCGCCGGGATCGGCCACACCCGGTGGGCCACGCACGGCGGGCCCACCGACGTCAACGCCCACCCACACCTGGACAACGCCGGGCGCGTCGCCGTCGTGCACAACGGGATCATCGAGAACTTCGCCGCCCTGCGGTCCGAACTGACCGGGCGCGGCCACGAGCTGGCATCCGAGACCGACACCGAGGTCGTCGCCCACCTCCTCGCGGAGGAGTACGCGGGCAGCGAGGACCCGGCAGAGGCGATGCGGCAGGTCTGCCGGAGGCTCGAAGGGGCGTTCACGCTCGTCGCCGTGTTCGCGGACGCGCCCGACGTGGTGGTCGGGGCCCGGCGCAACTCACCGCTCGTGGTGGGGGTGGGGGAGGGCGAGGCGTTCCTGGCCTCCGACGTCGCCGCGTTCATCGCGCACACCCGGTCCGCGATCGAGCTGGGCCAGGACCAGGTGGTGGAGCTGAGCCGGGAGGGCGTCGTCGTCACCGGGTTCGACGGGCGGCCCGCCGAGGTGCTGCCGTACCACGTGGACTGGGACGCGTCCGCCGCCGAGAAGGGCGGCTACCCCTCCTTCATGCTCAAGGAGATCGCCGAGCAGCCGAAGGCCGTCACCGACACCCTCCTCGGCCGGATCGACCCGGAGGGGACCCTGCACCTCGACGAGGTGCGGATCACCCGGGCGGAGCTGCGCGAGGTCGACAAGGTGGTGATCGTCGCCTGCGGGACCGCGTTCCACGCCGGGATGATCGCCAAGTACGCCATCGAGCACTGGACCCGGATCCCCTGCGAGACCGAGCTGGCCAGCGAGTTCCGCTACCGGGACCCGATCCTGGACCAGCGCACGCTCGTCATCGCGATCTCGCAGTCCGGCGAGACGATGGACACCCTGATGGCGCTGCGGCACGCCCGTGAGCAGGGTGCGAAGGTCCTCGCCATCTGCAACACCAACGGGTCCACCATCCCGCGCGAGTCCGACGCCGTCCTGTACACGCACGCCGGACCCGAGGTCGCCGTCGCCTCGACCAAGGCGTTCCTCACCCAGCTCGTCGCCTGCTACCTCGTCGCGCTGTACCTCGGGCAGGTCCGGGGGACCAAGTGGGGCGACGAGATCCGCACCGTCATCCGTCAGCTCTCCGAGATCTCCGGCGAGGTGCGGCGGGTCCTGGGGACCATGGAGCCGGTGCGCGCGCTGGCGCGTTCGCTGGCGGGCCACGACACGGTGCTCTTCGTCGGGCGGCACGTCGGCTACCCGGTCGCCCTGGAGGGCGCGTTGAAGCTCAAGGAGCTCGCGTACATGCACGCGGAGGGGTTCGCCGCCGGGGAGCTGAAGCACGGGCCGATCGCGCTGATCGAGGACGGCCTCCCGGTCGTCGTGGTGGTGCCGTCGCCGCGCGGGCGCTCGGTGCTGCACGGCAAGATCGTGTCGAACATCCAGGAGATCCGGGCCCGGGGCGCGCTCACCGTCGTCATCGCGGAGGAGGGTGACGAGGCGGTCGTCCCGTACGCCGACCACCTCATCCGGATTCCCGCAACGCCTACGCTGCTTCAGCCGCTGGTCGCCACCGTTCCGCTCCAGGTCTTCGCCTGCGAGCTGGCGACGGCCAGGGGCAACGAAGTGGACCAGCCGCGCAATCTGGCGAAGTCCGTCACCGTGGAGTGAATGGAGTGACATGAGGGTGCGTACGTGATCATCGGGGTCGGTATCGACGTGGCGGAGATCGAGCGGTTCGACGAGGCGCTGGAGCGCACCCCGAGGATGGCTCAACGCCTCTTCCTGGAGAGCGAGTTGATGTTGCCGGACGGTGAGCGGCGCGGGATCGCCTCGCTGGCCGCGCGGTTCGCCGCCAAGGAGGCGCTCGCCAAGGCGCTCGGCGCTCCCGCCGGGCTGCTCTGGACGGACGCCGAGGTGTACGTCGAGGCGAGCGGGCAGCCCCGGCTGCGGGTGAGCGGCACGGTCGCGGCCCGCGCCGCCGAACTGGGCGTGCGCCAGTGGCACGTGTCGCTCAGCCATGACGCGGGGGTGGCGTCCGCCGTGGTGATCGCGGAGGGGTGAGGGCGGAGGGCCGAGCCGGGCGCGTGACGGCGGGCCTGGCCTGGGCGTGACCTGGCCGGGGCGTGGCGGGCGTTTTCTGCGTACGTTGGAGCCATGCGTACTGCGTACAGCGTCTCGACCGTACGGGCCGCCGAACAGGCCCTCATGGCACGGCTCCCGGAGGGCGCGCTGATGCAGCGCGCCGCCGCGGGGCTCGCCGCCGCCTGCACCGACCTGCTGCGGCGCGGCGGCCGGGTGTACGGGTCCCGCGTCGTCCTCCTGGTCGGCAGCGGCGACAACGGCGGCGACGCGCTGTACGCGGGTGCCCGGCTCGCCCGGCGCGGGGCCGGTGTGCTCGCCGTCCGGGTCTCGCCGGGCCGGGCCCACGAGGGCGGGAGCCAGGCGCTGCGCGCGGCGGGCGGCCGGGTGGTGGACGGTCTCGACGTCCCGGCGACGAGCAGGCACCGGGACTGGGCGGGCCGCGTCGACCTCGTCGTCGACGCCGTCACCGGCATCGGCGGGCGCGGCGGACTGCGCCCCGGCGCCGCCGCGCTCGTGGCCCGGTACACGGCGCACGACGCGCCCGTCGTCGCCGTCGACCTGCCCAGCGGCGTCGAGGCGGACACCGGTGAGGTGCTCGGGGACGCGGTCCGCGCCGACGCCACCGTCACCTTCGGGGCGTACAAGCCGGGGCTCCTCATCGACCCGGCCGCCGAACGGGCCGGGGCGCTGCACCTCGTCGACATCGGGCTCGGCGCCGAACTGCCCGCCGTGCCGGACCTGGAGGCGCTCCAGTACGCGGACGTGGCCGCGCTGCTGCCCGTACCGGGCGCCGAGAGCGACAAGTACCGGCGCGGTGTCGTCGGCATCGCCGCCGGCTCCGCGCGCTACCCGGGCGCCGCGGTGCTGGCCGTCTCCGGGGCGCTGCGCGGCGGCGCCGGGGCGGTGCGCTACGTCGGCCCCGGGGCGGACGCGGTCATCGCGCGGCATCCCGAGACCCTGGTCCACGCGGGCCCGCCGTCGAAGGCGGGGCGGGTGCAGGCCTGGGTCGTCGGACCGGGGCTCGGTGACGGGACGGACGCGGAGGAGGCCGTCTCCGACGTGCTCGCCGCCGACGTGCCGGTGCTGGTCGACGCGGACGGGCTGCGGCTGCTGGACGCCGACGCGGTCCGGGCGCGCACCGCGCCGACCGTCCTGACCCCGCACGCCGGGGAGGCCGCGGCCCTGCTCGGCGTCCCGCGCGAGGAGGTCGAGGCGGGGCGGCTCGCCGCCGTACGCGAACTCGCCTCCCGGTTCCGCGCCACGGTCCTGCTCAAGGGCTCGACGACGCTCATCGCCACCGAAGACCCCGGCGCCCCCGTGCGGGTCAACCCGACCGGCACCTCCTGGCTCGCCACGGCGGGCAGCGGCGACGTGCTCTCCGGGCTGACCGGCTCGCTGCTCGCCGCCGGTCTCGCCCCCCACGACGCCGCGTCCGTCGGCGCCCACCTCCACGGCCTCGCGGCCCGGCACGCCTCCGACGGCTCCCCGGTCGCCGCCCAGGACGTCGCGGAGGCGATCCGGTCGGCCTGGCGGGACGTACGGGCCTGAGCGATCCTGGAAGCGGCGAGAGAGGGGCTCGGTCGTGAGCGACAGCAACGGTGACGTGCGCGTACGCCGGGTGTACGACCCGCAGGAGGACGGCGACGGCACCCGCGTGCTGGTCGACCGGCTCTGGCCGCGCGGGGTCGCCAGGGAACGCGCCGCGATCGACAAGTGGCTGAAAGACCTCACCCCGTCGAAGGAACTGCGCTCCTGGTACCACGAGGACCGCTCCGGCACCCGCTACGACGACTTCGTCGACCGCTACCGCGCCGAACTCGCCGACCCCGTGCACACCGCCGCCGTCGGTGAACTCGTCGCGCTGGTCCGCGACGGCGGCCCGGTGACGCTCGTGACAGCGGTCAAGGACGTCCGGCACAGCCACGTACCGGTCCTCGTCGACCACCTGGAACACGAGCTGCGCCACCGCTGACCCGGCCCCCGGCGCGCCCTGCCGCGAGCGGCGCCCGAAGGCCGCACCGTACGGCTCCGGGACACGGCTCTGAGACACTGGGCGCGATGAACGAGACAGCGTCCCTGAGAGCCCGTGCCGAGATCGACCTCGCCGCACTCCGCGCCAACGTGCGCGTTCTGCGTGCCCGTGCGTCCGGCGCGCAGCTCATGGCCGTCGTCAAGTCCGACGCGTACGGACACGGCGCGGTGCCCTGCGCCCGTGCCGCGCTCGAAGCCGGTGCGACCTGGCTGGGCACCGCCACCCCGCAGGAGGCGCTGGCGCTGCGCGCGGCGGGGCTCGGCGGCCGGGTGATGTGCTGGCTGTGGACGCCGGGCGGGCCCTGGCGCGAGGCGATCGAGGCCGATGTCGATGTCTCGGTCAGCGGCATGTGGGCGCTGCGCGAGGTCACCGCGGCGGCCACCGAGGCCGGCCGCCCCGCCCGTATCCAGCTCAAGGCCGACACCGGCCTCGGCCGCAACGGCTGCCAGCCCGCCGACTGGCCAGAACTGGTCGCCGCCGCCCGCACCGCGGAGCAGGCCGGGACCGTCCGGATCACCGGCCTCTGGTCCCACTTCGCCTGCGCGGACGAGCCCGGACACCCCTCCATCGCCGCCCAGCTGACGGTGTTCCGCGACATGGTGGCGTACGCGGAGAAGGCCGGTGCAGAACCCGAGGTACGGCACATCGCCAACTCCCCGGCCACGCTGACCGTCCCCGAGTCGCACTTCGACCTGGTGCGGACGGGCATCGCCATGTACGGCATCTCGCCCAGCCCCGAGCTGGGCACCCCGGCCGATTTCGGACTCCGTCCGGTGATGACGCTCGCCGCCTCCGTCGCCCTGGTCAAGCAGGTGCCCGCCGGGCACGGCATCAGCTACGGGCACCACTACACGACGAGCGGCGAGACCACGCTCGGCCTGGTGCCGGTGGGGTACGCGGACGGCATCCCGCGCCACGCCTCAGGCCGGGGCCCGGTCCTGGTCGGCGGGGTCCGGCGGACGGTCGCGGGCCGGGTGGCGATGGACCAGTTCGTCGTCGACCTGGACGGCGACGTGGTCGCGGAGGGCAGTGACGCGGTGCTGTTCGGCCCCGGTGACCGGGGCGAGCCGAGCGCGGAGGACTGGGCGCGGGCGGCGGACACGATCGCCTACGAGATCGTCACCCGGATCGGCGGCCGGGTGCCACGCGTCTACCGGGACGGGACGGAGAAAGGCACGGCGGAAAGGACGGCGGAAGGCACGGCGGACGGGACAGCGGACGGAATGTCGGCCGGGTCCTGACCTAGGAAGCGTTCCTGACCAGGCACGATCGGTTTCGGTCTGATCAGATCGGAGCAGATTGGACCGGGACCGATCCGATCGGAGCTGATGTGATCGGACCGGCCCCGACCCGAACACGACCCACGAGGAGCGCGGCACGGTGAGCGAGATCAGCGCGGGGGACGCGATGGCGACGGCCGCCTCGACGGTCGGCTGGCGCCGGGCGGGGGTCGCCGGGGCCGCCATAGGCGTGATCGCGGCGGGCGCGGCGGCCGGCGTCGCGGTCGAGCGGCTGACGGTCGGCCGGGGGATGCGGAAGCGGGCCAGGCTGGCGCTGGACGCCACCGGGCCGTACGGCTCGCTGCGCGGGATGCCGGGCCGGGCCACCGCCGACGACGGCACCGAGCTGTACTACGAGATCGACGAGGTCGAACCCGGCGGCGGCACCGGCACCGACGGTACGCCCCCCGGCAACGGAGCCGGTCCGCGCAGGCGCCGGCTCTTCGGGCGCAAGGCCCCCGCCCCCGTCACGGTCGTCTTCAGCCACGGCTACTGCCTCAGCCAGGACTCCTGGCACTTCCAGCGCGCGGCCCTGCGCGGACTCGTGCGCACGGTCCACTGGGACCAGCGCAGCCACGGCCGCTCTGAGCGCGGCCGGGCCCAGGCGCAGGGCGTCCACGTCGGTATCGACCAGCTCGGCCGCGACCTCAAGGCCGTGATCGACGCGGCCGCCCCCGAGGGACCGCTGGTGCTGGTCGGGCACTCCATGGGCGGCATGACGATGATGGCGCTCGCCGACCAGTACCCGGCCCTGATGCGCGACCGGGTCGTCGCCGTCGCCTTCGTCGGTACGTCGAGCGGGAAGCTCGGTGAGGTCAGCTTCGGGCTGCCGGTGGCGGGCGTGAACGCGGTACGGCGGGTGCTGCCCGGGGTGCTGAGGGCGCTCGGCTCGCAGGCGGAGCTGGTGGAGCGGGGCAGGCGGGCGACCGCCGACCTGTTCGCGGGGCTCATCAAGCGGTACTCGTTCGGTTCGCGGGACGTGGACCCGGCGGTCGAACGGTTCGCGGAACGCCTCATCGAGTCCACCCCGATCGATGTGGTCGCGGAGTTCTACCCGGCCTTCACCGAGCACGACAAGAGCGCCGCGCTGCCCCTGTTCCTCGACGTCCCGGTGCTGATCCTGGCGGGCGACAAGGACCTGGTGACGCCCAGCTCGCACAGCGAGGCGATCGCGGACCGGCTGCCCGACGCGGAACTGGTCATCGTCCCGGACGCCGGACACCTGGTGATGCTGGAGCACCCGGAGACGGTCACCGACCGGCTCGCGGACCTGCTGGTGCGGGCGGGAGCCGTACCGGAATCCTCTAACGTTGGCGGGCATGGAAGCACCGCACAACAGCCCGGCGGCCGCTGAGACCGCCGCGAGCGAGTCCGGCACCGTCAGCGTGAGGCTGACCGTCGAGTCCCCCGAACAGATGCAGGCCCTGGGCCGCCGGATCTCCGGTGTGCTGCGCCCCGGCGACCTCGTGATGCTCACCGGAGAGCTGGGGGCCGGGAAGACCACCCTGACCCGCGGCCTCGGCGAGGGCCTGGGGGTGCGCGGCGCCGTCACGTCCCCCACGTTCGTGATCGCCCGCGTCCATCCGCCGCTCGGCGACGGACCCGCCCTGGTCCATGTCGACGCCTACCGGCTGGGCGGCGGGCTCGACGAGATGGAGGACCTCGACCTCGATGTGTCGCTGCCGGAATCGGTGGTGGTCGTCGAGTGGGGCGACGGCAAGGTCGAGGAGCTGGCGGACGACCGGCTCCAGGTGCTGATCGACCGGGCGGTCGGTGACACGGACGACGAGCGGCGCGTGGTGACGCTGGTGGGCGTGGGGGCGCGCTGGGCCGGACTGCCCCACGAGCCCTGGGAGCCGTGGGCGGTGGACGGGGCCTGAGCGGCGCCTGCTTTCCGACACAGTGTCGGCAAATTGTTGCGCGGGGCGGTGCGGGCGTGGTGACATGGAGGGCGAGAGCAGGTTAGGTCTGCCTAACCGTGCCTTTCCACCGGAGCCCCAGGAGGCGTCCATGCCGACATCCGAGAGTGACCTTCGGCCGCCGCGCGCGGTAACGATGACCGAGCTGCTGGCGGCGGGGGCGGCGGCGAGCGCGGTGTCGACGCCGCCGGATGACGTGTCTCCGGGTGCGGACGGGTGCGCCCCGGGCCCTTCCGGCCCTCCGCCCGTGTGCGGCACCCCGTCCGTGTCCGGCCACTCAAGCCCGTCCGGCGATTGAGGACGGAAGCCTTGCGCCGGGGTCGGCGGAGCTTACGGATGTCCTCAATCGCCGGACGGGCTTGAGGTGGTTACCGGACCACGACGACCTTCGCGCCGACCGTGGCGAACGTCCAGACCGCGTTGCCGTCCGCACGGGACATCCGTACGCCGCCCGCCTTCAGCGTCGGGTCCGGGCTCTCCATCGAGCCGTCCTGAGCGGCGCTGAAGCCGATGGCCACGTCGTTGGTCGTCGCGAACCGCACCACGTGTTCGATCGGCACCCCGTCGGAGCCGGTGACGCTGCCGGAGCGTGAGGTGACCTGGTACGTCCCCGG